>NZ_CP014692.1:2214722-2531111 GCF_002005445.1 Acetobacter aceti | reverse complement strand
TGCTCGGCAGTCTCAATACCTTCAGCAACAATATCGACTCCGAGGCCGTGACCAAGTGAAAGAATCGCGTCGACGATAGCGGCCGAATGGGGGCGATTGATCATGTCCCAGATAAAGGAACGGTCGATCTTCACTTTATCGAACTGGAAATCCCGAAGATGGCTGAGACTTGAATAACCCGTTCCGAAATCATCCATGACGATGCCGACACCAAGGGCACGCAGAGCCTTCAGAATCTGAATGGCCTGTTTGCCGACAAGGAATGTGCTTTCCGTGATTTCAATACTGAGGCGGTTCGGTTCCAGGCCGGCATCGTCAAGAGCGGACTTGATGACGTCTGGCAAATCCGAAGTGGTAAACTGGATTGGAGACACATTGACCGACACGTTCAGTCCGTTTTTCCAGCTGACAGCATCACGACAGGCTCGCCGTAAGACCCACCCCCCAAGCTGGGCGATCAGTCCACATTCTTCAGCAATTCCGATGAACTGGTCGGGTGGAACGCGCCCGCGCTCCGGATGCTGCCAGCGAACCAGAGCTTCGTATCCGACCAGTGTGCGGTCATGGGTCGACATGATCGGCTGATACTCAAGGAAGAATTCATTGCGTTCGAGGCCGAGCTGGATTTCACGCTCAAGACGGATACGGTCCTGGATAGAGCTGTCAAAAGAGCTGTCATATTCACGAAAATTTCCACGTCCTGACTGCTTTGCAGCCAGTAGCGCGATTCCTGAACAATGCAGAAGCTGTCCGCCATCCTGCATGTCATCGTCGGATACGGCGAAACCTACGCTCACAGAAACCGGTAATTCATCATGACCGTCGGGTAGGGGGATTTTCAGTTCCAGCGCAAGGTAGGAAGCGAAATCTGTCACATCCTCCGGACTGAGCATGCAGGCGACAGCAAATTCATCTCCGGCGATGCGCGCCATGATCGCGTCCTGTGGCACGAGAAGCTGAAGACGTTTGGCGATGTGGGAAAGGACCTTGTCGCCCATGGCATGACCACACGTCTCATTGATGTTCTTGAAACGATCAATATCGACAAGAAAGACGACGACTGGATGGTTCCGCGTTTTATCCTGAAGGAGACCGGTAAGGCTGGAGACGAAAAACGAACGGTTGCCGATGCCGGTGAGCATATCCGTAATGGCCAGCTCCTTTATCGCGGCCTCGGTCTCCTTGCGCGCACGAAGATCAATGACGGCCAGAATGGTCCGTACTTTTCCCCGCCAGAAGCTTTCCCGGGCATAGATTTCTACAGGGATACGTTCGCCGCCATGCCGAATCATCTGGGTCTCGCGCGGGGCGTCTTCCTTGACAAGCTTCTGAACGATTTCTTCCGTCGAAAGTGCGGGAAAAAAATTTTTCAGCTGATATGTGGAGTGAGGTTTGATTCCTGCGAGGTTCCAGAATGCGCTGTTGGCGTCAAGGACAACGCTGCCGGTCGTGACAACCAGCCCTTCAAGGGCTGCATCAGCGAAGCTGCGGGCCCGCGTATTGTTTTCAATCTTCCGCTTTGCCGACTGATATTCAAGCAGGAGAAAAATGCTGGCCAGAGCAAGGAAAGTCGACGTGCCCGCTCCGACCATTCCGGCAAGGGAAAGAGAAGCGATATGCTGAGACATGCCCCCCATTGATCCATGCATTGAGGAGGTATGGGGCATCCCCATGAAATGCAGGGAACATATGCCTAGAACCCAGGCAATCGCGGCAAAAGATCTGCGACGCCCACGCTGCTGTCGGCGCAGGAGGCAACCAGCATAGAAAAAGGCAAAACTGACTGCCAGGGAAAGGATAAACCTGAGGGGCGGGATGGATTCCAGCCCTTCCCCGCCCATGGCGGCAATACCAATATAATGCATCCCTCCTACGGCCACAGTCATAAGGAGGGCTGTACGGGACGAAAGGGACCGGTTGGGAGTCAGGCATTCGCTCCACCATGTCGGCACAAAAAGTCCCATGGCGACGAGCACGGACAGGATTGTAAGAGGCACTTGATAGACGGTGGCCATGCTGTTTACACAGCCCAGCATGGCGACGAAGTGAGTGGCCCATACGCCATTTCCGGCTACGCAGGCGCTGAACAGCAGCCTCTTCTTGCGAGATAGACCAACTACCATTGCGGCGCGACAGACCATCCGCACTGCAATCAGCATGGTCACGGTGCACAGAATGAGCGCACCGACCGCGAAGGTGAAATTATAGCCAGTGAATTCTGGAAGATTGTCAGACATATGACGCCGGGCTGATCCTGTGGAACTGCCGTCAGTCTGCCTTGTTCAGGTCAATCACCCGTTAACAGGTTGCTCTGATTTTTGTCTGGACACTCTCGAACATATGAAGACCATGTCGGATGGCAAGGCCATACGAAAAAAGCCCCACCGGATAAAATGGTGGGGCTTTTTCCTGAAATACTGAGGCTTTAACTGCCCCTCAGAGTGAGTTGGCCAACTCCGGCACGACTTCGAACAGATCGCCAACAAGCGCGTAATCGGCTACCTGAAGCATCGGAGCGTCAGCATCCTTGTTGATGGCGACAATGACCTTGCTGTCCTTCATACCAGCCAGATGCTGGATCGCCCCCGAGATGCCAACGGCGACATACAGTTCAGGTGCGACGATCTTGCCTGTCTGACCGACCTGACAGTCGTTCTCGGCGTAACCGGAATCAACAGCCACACGGGAAGCGCCAATGGCCGCGCCCAGCTTGTCGGCCAGCGGCGTCAGCACGGACTGGAAGTTCTCGGCGCTGCCCAGACCACGACCGCCGGAAACGATCACACGAGCCGACTCGAGTTCCGGACGATCGCTGGTGGGCGTGTGTTCGGAGACGAAGCGGGAAACCGTGTCCTGAACGGTGACATTGACTGCCTCGACGGTAGCGGAGCCACCCTCAGCCGGAGCGGGATCGAAGTTGGTCGCGCGTACGGTCAGCACTTTCTTCGCATCGGAAGACTTCACGGTCGCCAGCGCATTGCCCGCATAGATCGGACGGACGAATGTATCGGCATCGACAATAGCCATCACGTCGGGAATCGGCTGCACGTCGAGCAGCGCGGCGGCTCGGGGCAGGACGTTTTTCCCAACAGCCGTGGAAGCGGCGACGATGTGGCTGTACTCGCCAGCCAGAGACACGATCAGGTCGGCCACAGGTTCGGCCAGTTCGTGCGCCAGCACGTCGGCGCCGGCCTTCAGCACCTTGACCACGCCCGGCACCCTGGCGGCGAGGGCCGCGGCAGCGTCTGTGTCCGCTGCATTGCCCACAACCAGAGCATGAACGTCGCCCAGTTTGGTCGCTGCGGTGATGGCGGAGCGGGAAGCCTGACGGATCTGGCCGGCTTCGGTCTCGACAAGAACAAGAACGGTCATGATCAGATCACCTTCGCTTCGTTGCGCAGTTTCTCGACCAGTTCGGCCACGGAACCGACCTTGATGCCTGCCTTGCGGACGGGCGGCTCAGCCACGGACACCGTCGTCAGGCGGCGGGTCATGTCGACGCCGAGATCCGCAGCCTGAATCGTCTCAAGCGGCTTTTTCTTGGCCTTCATGATGTTTGGCAGGGACGCGTAGCGAGGCTCGTTCAGGCGCAGGTCCGCCGTAACGATGGCCGGAACGGCGAGGGACACTGTCTCGGTGCCACCATCGATCTCGCGGGTGACTTCCGCACGACCGTCCACGATTTCCACCTTGCTGGCGAAGGTGCCCTGACCCCAGCCGAGCAGACCGGCCAGCATCTGGCCTGTCGCGTTCATGTCGTCGTCAATCGCCTGTTTGCCAAGGAAGACGAGGTCCGGCTTCTCTTTCTCGACGAGCGCCTTCAGCACCTTGGCGACGGCCAGAGGCTCCGGGCTTTCTTCCGAGAGGACGAGGATGGCGCGGTCAGCCCCCATCGCCATCGCTGTGCGGAGGGTGTCCTGCGCCTGCTGCACACCGATCGATACGGCGATCACCTCGGTCGCGGCGCCTTTTTCACGCAGTCGGACAGCTTCTTCGACGGCAATTTCGTCAAAGGGGTTCATCGACATCTTCAGGCCGGACGTCTCGACGCCGCTACCATCCGATTTGACGAGAACCTTGATGTTGTAATCAACAACCCGCTTTACCGGGACAAGTATCTTCATCGTCTTTCTCGCATACTACCCGCAGGTGGTGGCCGCAGAATGGTGGCGCACGGACATGGATGCAAGAACCACGTCCGGCAATCGGGCCACCGGAATTGGCGGCAGGCTTAACGTACTATCGATAAAAATCACATACCCGCA
The DNA here is from genome assembly GCF_002005445.1 of Acetobacter aceti. Lineage (NCBI taxonomy): Bacteria > Pseudomonadati > Pseudomonadota > Alphaproteobacteria > Acetobacterales > Acetobacteraceae > Acetobacter > Acetobacter aceti. The sequence continues at coordinate 2,526,846 of NZ_CP014692.1, read as the reverse complement.
GGGTAATTCGGGCCGCCCGCCCCTTCAGGCGTGCACCAGTCGATATTCTGCGTCGGATCCTTGATGTCGCATGTCTTGCAGTGGACGCAGTTCTGCGCGTTGATCACCAGACGGGCTTCGACGTCCGTATCGACCGCTTCATAGACACCGGCCGGGCAGTAGCGGCTTTCGGGAGAATGGAACACGTCCCAGTTCACCGTCTTCCACAGACCCATATTGCGGACCTTGAGATGGACCGGTTGGTCTTCCTCATGGTTGGTGTTCGACAGGAACACGGACGACAGCTTGTCGAAGGTAATCTTGTTGTCCGGCTTCGGGTAATCAATTGGTGTGCTGAGAGAAGCGGGCTTCAGCGTTTCGTTGTCCGCATGCTTGAAATGAAGCGTCCAGGGAGCTTTGCCGCGCAGCACCATCGCGTCGAACCCGGCATAAAGCGCACCCAGCTTCGACCCCCAGCGAGCGAAGGCCGGGCGAACGTTGCGGGCGGTTTTCAGTTCATCATACAGCCAGGACTGACGGACAAGGCTGGTGTAGGAGGCAGGCTCAACCCGCTCGGCCTTCAGCGCATCGATCACGGCTTCAGCGGCCAGCATGCCGGACTTCATGGCTGTATGCGTGCCTTTGATCTTCGGTGTGTTGAGGAAGCCCGCCGAATCGCCGAGCAGTGCGCCACCGGGGAAGGTTAGGCGCGGGATCGACTGGAGGCCGCCTTCGGAAAGGGCGCGTGCGCCGTAGATCAGGCGACGACCGCCTTCGAAATGCTTGCGGAAGACCGGGTGCAGCTTCGTGCGCTGCATCTCGTCGAACGGCGACAGCCACGTGTTCTCGTAGTCGAGACCTGTGACGAAGCCATAGGAGACGAGGTTCTCGCCGAAATGGTAGAGCCATGCACCGCCGTAGGTCTTGTCGTCGAGCGGCCAGCCGAAGCTGTGCACAACCAGACCGGGACGGTGGTTTTCGGCGGGGATTTCCCACACTTCCTTGATGCCGAGGCCGTAGGTCTGCGGATCGACGCCTTTACGGAGATTGTAGTGTTCCATCACCTGCTTGGTGAGAGAACCACGGCAGCCTTCTGCGAAGAGCGTGTATGTCGCCCGCAGTTCCATGCCGGGCTGGTAATTCGGGCCTTTTTCGCCGTCACGGGTGATGCCCATGTCGCCCGTCGCCACGCCCACCACGCGGTTTTTCTCGATCAGCACTTCAGCGCCCGCGAAACCGGGATAGATCTCGACGCCGAGTTCTTCCGCCTGCGCGGCCAGCCAGCGGCATACCTCGCCGAGGCTGACAACATAGTTCCCATGGTTGGCGAGATGCGGCATCACACGGTCAAGCGCCGGAATCCTGAAGCCCTTTTTCTCGGTGAGGAAATACATTTCCTCCTCGGTCACCGGGGTCTTCAGGGGAGCGCCGCGCTCCAGCCAGTCGGGGAACAGTTCCTCAAGAGCGCGAGGCTCGATCACTGCGCCGGAGACGATATGCGCGCCGATCTCACTGCCTTTTTCGATCAGGCAGACACTGGCTTCGGGGTTAAGCTGACGCAGGCGGATGGCTGCCGCCAGACCCGCCGGGCCGCCACCCACGATGACGACATCAAATTCCATCGCCTCGCGTTCGCTCATCGGTCCTCGTTCCTCGTCGTCAATGCCGTGGACGAGAAGGCGAAAGGGCGCTTTCTCGCGGGCTGTCCATGATTTGAAGTGTCCGGGTAAGGCGTTCGTCCCGGTTTGCCAAGGCCGTTTATCTCTCTGAAAGGTCTGAAAGGAGGCGTTTCAGAGAGAGGTGTGGCAGAAAAACTGCCGGCTCACGGACGTTGGTCGACAGGTCTGAAAGGCTGCTGTTGGGCTGAAGGCGTCCCTCCGAAAACTGTCTGCTCTGGCCTCCAGCGCCTTCCACGATGGATGCTCCCCGCTTTACTGGTCAGATGGTCTTATTTTAATGCGGCAGGGCCGAAAGCCAGTTCCTGAGTCGCACGCCAGCTTGAATCAACGAAATTGACGATCAGCCCTCGTCGCAGGCCGTTGATGGGCCGTTTCTGGAAGCCGTGCCAGGTATCGTCTCCCGGCACAAACAGAGTGCCGGTATTGAAGCGGCCACTGCTGCGAACGACTGTTTTACCCTCTGCGTTCATCAGGTCCGTGCCCCACTGTTCCGCATCATCATGAATGGACAGGGGGATGAGAAGCGTCAGCTTTTTTGCGCCAATATCGGTATGCGGTTCCAGCCAGAAACCGTCCGTATCCAGGCTGAGCTCAAGCCGGAGCGCCGTGTGATCGAGCTTCGTGCCGCAAAGTGCTTCCACCGCAGCGCGTCCTTCGGGACTGTCGAACATATGGGCCAGCACATCCAGCCGTGGGTCCCGCGCCCGTGCTTCCGGTTCCACGAAAACACGCGAACCGTTGCGTGTTTCACGGCGACCGCCGGTGTCTCCGGCGACAGCGCTGCCTTCCGGCTCCCACGCCACCAGAGCCTCGCACGCTTCCTGCGGCAGGACGTCCGACAACGTCCAGTGGCGGAACGGTGTCGTCGAACGCTCTGCCGTGTCGAGGGAGTTGCGCAGGCCCGCGATGGCGGCCTCACAGGCTGTTCGGTCTGAAGCCAATGCCGATGTCCGTGTGTTGTGTGTCATCATCATCCTTTTCGCTTACGACCCGGAAGTGGCCGGAGCGATCAGACCTCATAACGCGACAGCAGGAGGGGCGTTCGCGACAAGGGATGGCCTGTCTAGCAAAAAGGTGCGGGAATGGCGAGCGAGCGGTTACGTCTCCGCGCCGTGTGACGGGCGGAAGATGTTCGCGATCAGCATCATCAGCGCACCGACCGCCATCACGCAGGCTGTCGGAATGATCGAATCCGTCGGCATGTAGCCCATCATCAGGCCACTGACGGCGCCGATGCTGAACTGCATCGTCCCCAGCAGGGCGGAAGCGCTTCCCGCATGAGCACCGTGATGGTGAAAGGCGAGCACTGTCGCGTTGGCTCCGATAAATCCGAGCGAACCGGTCATGAACATGATCATCATGATAACAAGAACAGGAGTCTGGGCTGTGATGACGTGAGTGGTGGTCAGCAGGACGTTCATGGTCCCGGCAAAGGCGCACCATCCGATGCCGAACTGCATCAGCGTTTCAAGGCGCACGCGATGCACCAGTCGTCCGCTGATCTGGGTGCACAGAATGAAGATGGCTGCGTTGACGCCGAAGAAAATGGCGAAGTTGCGGGGGGAAAATCCCATCAGATGTTCGAACACCACCGGCGCGCCACCGAGATAGGCGAACATGACGAAGGTCGAGGCGCTGGCGATGAGGGCGTTCAGGAAGAAATGCGGTTCCCGCACAATGAACAGATAGCGTGTCAGAATGGTGCTGACTGGCAGGCGAAGACGGCGGGAGAGCGGGAGTGTTTCAGGCAGCACGAACCAGACGCCCGCAATGCCCGCCACGCCGTAAAGCGCTGCCACCCAGAACATCCAGCGCCACGTCGAGAATTCCAGAATCAGGCCACCGATCGAGGGGGCGAGGATTGGCATGACTCCAAAGACCAGTGTCAGCTGGGTCATGATATGCGCTCCCGCCTTGCCGGTTGCGACATCGCGGATCATGGCTCTGGGAATGACCGCTCCGCCCGAGCCGCCAAGAGCGGCCAGGAAGCGAAACAGGCAGAAAAGACGATAGTCGGATGTCATCGCACAGCCGGTCGAAGCCAGTGTGTAGAGCGCCAGTCCCACGACAAGGGGGCCGCGTCGGCCAAAACGGTCTGACAGGGGGCCGCAGGAAAACTGTCCGACCGCCAGTCCGATGAACCATGTCGCAAGTGTGAACTGGGCCGAGCCGGGTCCGCCACCCAGTTCCTGATCGAGAATCGGGAAGGCGGGCAGATACATGTCGGTGGACAGGGGGCCCAGCGCTGTAATCAGTCCCAGCATGGCCACAAGATAAAAAGGCAGACGTTGACTGGCCTGCATCGTCTCTACTGACATCTTGCCTGCCATGCCTGAAACCCGCCCGCAAAAGGAGGAACGGCTATGCCGTCTTGCGGGGGAACTGTCCATGCCGAATTGGAAATGCCGGTCTGCGTCTGGTGGAATAAATTTTCTGTCCGGTCTGTCCGACGTTTGATCCAGTGCTGATGTTCAAAATCCTGATCATCCAGACGCTGAACAGCTGTCCGGCGAACGGACGGAATATCTGATCAACGACCGCCTGTCCTTCATACGCTTCTGTGGTCCGAGGCTTTCAGATCGCGTGCCTGACGCCAGAACGGTCTGGTTGTTTCGCGAGCGTCTGACCCGGACGGGAGCGACTGAAACACTGTTTGATCGCTTTGACACGACCCTGCGGAACGCCGGTTATCGTCTATAAGATGCGCCGCTTTCTCCTCCCGGAGCGGATTAACGCCGCTTCGTAGCAATCCAGACCACACAACCATTATTCTGCTTAAAATGAAGAGCAAACATCAGGCAAAAGAAGAAGTAATCAATGGTTTTTCCAGCCCTGCACCTTCACAGCAGATAGCGTTTCGTCATGGTATGTGACGCTGTCTGCAGGCAGTTGTCCGGAACGATTACGGAGTTTCTAATCGTGAAACGTCCGGCATATTGTGAAGAATTTTTTGATGAAGCTTTCTTCAGAAAGCTTCGGACGATGTCGTCCTCTTGAAAGGGCGACATCTGTAGTTCTTGTTGCTCCACGTAAATCCGTTGTCGTGGAACAGTGTTTCCTGTTGCCGCAGGCATAGCAGCCGCAAGAGCAAATCGCCCTGCTTTTTATTGAAAGGCAGGGCAGTTCTGATCATGCAAACAGCGATGCAAACGGATTATGATGGCTGCTCGGGGCAACGTGAGTCGTCTGCGCGCTGGAGAGGCCTGCGCCGTAAGACGATGTGGAGGAGGAACCTCTCGTCAGATCGGTCAGGATATTACCGGCAAAATTCAGGGCATCCGTAAGGCCTGTCCCGACAATGGAGACGACTGGCGCGAGAAAGTCAGCAGAAATCGCAGGAGCGATGTCTGCCAGCACGTCCTTGATGGTCGCTGTGACCAGATCTGTCGGAAGAGCAGGCAGATTCAACGTAACCTTTGAAGCCGTCAGGTCACCTGCTGTCAGCGTTGACCCAGCCGGAAGCTGAAGCTCGGAGGGGAGCGTCATGCTGCCGGTAATTCCGGCGTTGGCAGCCTTGGCGAGGGCGGAGTAAATATTGGTGACGGCATCACCAGATCTGGTGTCCTGCTCCTCAAGGCGCGTGGTGCGCAGGGTATTGAGCTCCCTGATGTCAGTGACATTGACCGAACTGATGCCGGCATTGGCTGTAGCCACCCATCCACTGCTATTGAACCAGCTTTTGCCAACGTACTGATAGCCGTTGATCAGATCCGGGTTACCCGCAGCGCTCTGTCCAAGAACGTCTTCTTCAAAAGCACGGGCTATCACTTCTGCCTTGACGCTTGTCTGCACGCCTGAATCGACAATGGTGGGCACGCCAACCTGAAGAATGTTCAGAAACTGATCAACTTCATTGGTGATCGAGCCGGAATTGAAACTCAGCCCGAGTTCTTGAATCGCGGTATTCCCTGTGACAACAATGGCGTTGGCTGTTGTCGCAATGAATTTATCGTACTGCTCAGGATCGGCCATGATGGCCTGACCCACGGTTTCCGTTCCTTCAAAAGGGGTATTCCAGTAGTAGAAGGAACCGCCCCAACCGCCAACTGTCATGCCACCGTAGGAAAGTGACGTTCCGATATCGTCTTCCAGCATCGAATTGATGCTTTGCAGCGTGCCGGTTTCCAGGGTGCCGTTGATGACGGCGAGGCCGATCTTGTTGGACAAAGACTGGAAATCAACGGTTTTTCCGTCCCAGGCTGCTCCGTAAGCTGTCGCAGCGTGGATGAAGATATTGCCGAAGCTGGTAGGATCGTTACCGTTGATGGTGATTGCCTGCTGATACCAGAACTGGCTTGCATCATCGAGCGTATCGGTGCCTGCAGCATTTGCCGCATCAAGAAAGATTATCATGTCCTGATAACCCTTCAGAGGATTGGCCGTACCGTTATCCGTATCAGTACGAAGCTTTTCAATCTGCTCTTCAGTCAGAGTCAGAGGTGAAGAAGACTCCAGCATTTTCTCATCCAGGAAAAATTTCTGCGCTGCAGAATGGTTTCAGTAAAAGAAAAATGAAATTCATCATTTTACTTGTTTTTATTTGCATGTTTTGTCCGGGTTGTATCATGCGGTAATACAGCCCGGTTTGGTTTGCTGCTTGTTCAGCAGGGAAACGACTTCTTCTGAATCAGAAGTACTTGCTCAGAGCGCCATTGCCCTGCCATTCGTTCTTATAGTGATAGTCCGGGGTCAGTGTGCCGCCGAGAGCCTGCCCAACGGTATCAATGGCTTTTGAGCCTTCATAGACAACATAATCGTTGAATTCATGAAGCGCCCCTACGACAGGACCGCCAGCATAGGTGAGGGCCACGCCAATAGGTCCGATTGCATCAAGAAAAGAATTAAAGGTGTTGGCTGCACCGATCAGGGCATTGCCGATCAGGGAGTTCAGGCCGGCGCCGCCGGAAATTTCATTCAGTTCGGAAACCGTGAGTTCACGCATGGCAAAATTCCTCCACAATAACACGTTTGATAAATGCTCTTTTCATATAAAAGAGCTGTATGTGAGAAACTCAGCGGCTTCTCTTCTTGCCACAGTAACTTTATCTCAACTGTTTGGGAAGCTTTATGGAAATAGTAATTGGCATTGTTTTTGAAAAAAAACCGTTAATAATGAAGTCTATATGTGTACTGTAATTACTTATTATATAAATATGTACATTTATTACTTGTTATGGGTTTTCTGCGCTTTGCGGGAGAAGCGGCATACGACCTCTGTTTCTGCTGACCAGAGAAACTGGTCAATGATCGTCAGGGCGTCGATCTGGTAACCGGCTTTCAGAAGACGTCCGGTATCCCGGTAGAGCGTGCGCGGATTGCAACTGACATAGATAATGACCCCAGGTCGGGCCTCAAGAATCCCGTCCATCTGCAAACCCGCGCCGGAATGCGGCGGGTCAAGAACTACGGCCAGAGAGGAAGCCATCTCCTTTGCTTCCACAGGCTGCCGGTTCAGGTCTCTGAGATGGGCTGTGACATTGTGTCCCGCAGCTGCGCGCGCGAGGGCTTCCACCGCTCCGGGATGCCCTTCATAGGCTTCAACACGGGCATGGGTGGCCAGACCAAAAGTCAGAGTGCCGCAGCCTGCATAAAGCTCGATTATTTTTGCTTTCCGACCTTTCGAGGGCGGAAGAGCATCGAGAACGGCGGTGCGGATCGCTGTTTCACCCTCACGACTCGCCTGAAGAAAGGCGCCGGAGGGCGGTTCTATCTCCACACGATCGAATGTGACGACAGAGGGGGTCAACTGCACGAGGGTTTCCGGGTTCTCCTGCGAGTCTTTCTGCTTCCAGCACAGGCGGGAAATGCGGTGAGTCTTACAAAATGCGGCGAGTTTTGTGCGGTCGCCCGTGCTGGGTAGCCCATCCGATGCCAGCAGAAGATCCGGTCCTGAATCGAAGAGGTTGATGACCAGATCCGCCTCCCTGCGAAAAAGATCCAGACGCTCAAGAACTGTGCGAAGGACGGGGAGAAGGCTGACAATATCCGGATGCAGCAGGGAGCATTCCGTCAGATCGACGACATTGCCAGCGCGTCGATGCAGCCCCAGAATGACGCCATCATGCTTGCGTCTTGCAGCAAGATCGGCGCGCCGACGTGTGGCGGGTGGGGTCTGAAACGAGGCCGCCGGCGGAAGGTCAACCGCGCCCGCCCGGTGTAATCCTGTTACGACCTCGGCCGTTTTCCACTCCAGTATCCATTCTGCTGACAGGTGCTGAAGAGAGCATCCGCCACAGGTTTCGAACAGGGAGCAGGGGGGTGTGACACGCTCAGGCGCAGAGGAGCAGATTTCCAGAATCGACGCCCGATCTTTGCCCGTGCTGCGGGCAAGAACTTCATCGCCGGGTGCCGTATAGGGAATGAAGACAGGAGCGGCCTGTTGCGCTCCTGCATCCGTCAGGCGGCCAATGCCATCACCACTGACGCCAAGCGCTTCAATACGATAGCGTCGCGGCGTCGGGTCAATGGCGGGAGTGGGAGGCTGACGGGAGTGGGGCCGACGACGGCCTCTCCCTTCAGCTTTCCGTGCCATCCTCGACCGTTGCCTCGATTGCGACCGGCACACGCCGGGGAAGCTTCATGAAGTTTGGAACATCCGTCCCGAAGCCGAGAACATTCTCGCCTGGCGCATCGGCAATTTCAGAGCCGCGACGACGGTTATCATCCCGCCGGTTGCGGTCATTACGATCGTTGCGATCCCGTGTTCCACGACGATCCTCACGTGCCTCTGCATGGGGCGCAGCCTCAACAGGCGTGGCCGGTTTCTTCTCAACTTCCTTTTTGCGGGCCGGCGCTTCCGACTGCCTTGGACGCTCGTTATCGCGTTCACGTTCCGGACCGCGACCGTTGCGCTTTTTCCTGCCCCGACTGCCTCGTGATTCTTCATCGCTGGCCCAGTCAAGCTGCGTGATGTCATCACGTTCCAGACGGGGAATGGGCTTGCCAGTCAGCGTTTCAATCGCTTCCGCAAATTTACGGTCGTAAGGTGTCGCCAGACTGTAGGCCTTGCCTTCCTTCCCCGCGCGTCCCGTACGACCGATGCGATGAACATAGTCCTCGGCATGGAAGGGAAGATCGAAATTGAAGACGTGAGACAGCCCACCGATATCAATACCGCGTGCGGCGACATCCGAGCAGACCAGAATCTTCAGTTCGCCGGACTTGAATTTTTCCAGAGTCTGGAAACGGACCGACTGCGGCAGATCGCCGTGCAGAGCGCCCGCTGAGAAACCATGCTTCAGAAGTGACTTGAGCAGAACGTCAACATCACGCTTGCGATTACAGAAAACGATCGCGTTCTGAAGGTTTTCAGCCCGCAGCAGCCTGCGCAGAACCTTCCGCTTGTCGTCCTCATCAACAACGATCAGACCCGTTTCAATGGTCGTCGCGACAGTCGAAGGGCGGCTGACCGTTATCTGCTTGGGCGACTGCAGGAACGCGTCGGCGAGGCGACGGATTTCAGGCGCCATCGTTGCGGAAAAGAACAGCGTCTGCCGATTCATCGGCAGAAAACCGACGATTCGCTCAATGTCGGGAATGAAGCCCATGTCGAGCATGCGGTCGGCTTCATCAATCACGAGAATCCGCGTCTGCGTCAGCAGCAGGCCGCCGCGTTCGAACAGATCAAGCAGGCGGCCGGGGGTGGCGATCAGTACGTCCACGCCCTTGTTCAGAACCTCTTTCTGATCGGCCATGCTTTCGCCGCCGATCAGAAGCGCGTGGGTCAGCTTCAGATGCTTGCCGTAATTGACAAAATTTTCGGCGACCTGAAGCGCCAGTTCGCGTGTCGGCTCAAGAATGAGCGAGCGTGGCATCCGGGCGCGGGCGCGGGAACCGGAGAGAATCTCCAGCATGGGAAGCGTGAAGGAGGCTGTCTTGCCTGTGCCGGTCTGGGCGACTCCCAGAACATCCTGTCCATGCAGAACGGAAGGAATGGCCTGTTCCTGAATCGGAGTCGGATGGACGTAACCCATCTCCGTCACGGCGCGAAGGATCGGCTCGGAAAGTCCCAGATCAGCAAACGTTACCTGAGCACTTTCCTCGGGGACATCTTTTTGCGCAGGCTCTGCAACAGAAGCAGGAGCCGCAGGCGGATGAATCTCGGTGTTCGGTTCGACGGTACCGTCCAGAGCCCCGCCGACATGAAGTGGCCGAGCTTCCGTTGTATCTTCGACAGCAGCCTCATCTACAGATTTGACTTCCGTCTTGGTGCTGCGACGGCGCGTCGGTTTTTTGGTTGCCGGCGCCGGGGAGGTCTCCGTGTCCGCACTTTTCGCAACAGCGGCTTTGCGCGTGCGCGGCTTTTTGACTGGTGTTTCCTCGGCGTCGGCTTCTGTCGGCACGGCTTCCTTTTTATCCGCTACGACAGGTTCAGCCTTTTTACGCATCGTGCGGCGTGGCGCTTTCGCGGCAGGTCTGGCTTCCAGGGTATCATCCGTTGCGACCGCAACTTCAGTTTCAGCAGGCTCAGCCTTTGTCCGACGTGTCCGTGTGGCCTTTTTCGGAGCTTCGGATTCAGTCACAGGAGTCACTTCTGTAGCGACTGTTTCTTCGAGCGGTTTCTTCCGTCGCGTCGTCGCTCGCTTCGGAGCAGGCGTCGTCGAGGCTTCAGCCGTGACGGCGGCAGACTCTGTCGTCATCGCGTCGCTGGTCGTCGCGGCCTTGCGGGTGCGAGTGCGGGAGGCCGCTGTACGCGGCTTTTTCTCGGTCGTGTCGGAAGCTTTGGGGCTCAAGTCGCTCTCAGATTAGGTCAGCCGCCTCGAAGGCGGGGCGCACAGAAGGATACGGAAAAAACCGGTGCCTGTCGGTAGGCCGTCCTGCATGAAAAATCAAGCGTCAGTCGTTTTATCTACGAACTGATCGAGGAGGTTTTTCTGCAGAATATCCATCAGGCTCTCATGAAAGTTTAAAGACCATGCCCTATTGAGGCGCACAGAATGGCGAGCACGCCACAGGCGATGACGCCAAGCATCAGGCTGCGAATGGAATCGAACGTCTGCGGCTGCGGACGGATGGCGCGCCGGGCTTTCTGATACGGACCATAAAAAACACGCAGGAACAGGCCCGCCATGATCAGGCCGAGAATCTGCATGACGTTGGTGGTCCAGGGAATCACCGCAAAGCCACCCTCATGAAAGATCATGAGCCAGCCGGTAACCAGCACAATTGGCATGATATGCCAGATCACCCGCAGAAAACGCTTCAGTGTCAGCAGGTGAACGGCGCTGCGCTGGGCTTTGTCGAGCAGGGAAAGGCTCGGACGCAGGACTGCCACGGCATAGGTCGCGCCTCCTACCCACACGGCCATTCCGGCGATGTGCAGTGTCAGAACAAGACTCCAGAGAATATGTGGCATGCGAACTCCATCGGACAGATCGGCTGTACGGTCGTAAGCTGTGTCGCCAATCAGAGCCTCGAACGCAAGGCTGACTGTTTGCGGAAGAGCTGTTTTCAGGCGGGAGCATCCCGCAGCACTATTTTACGGAGGCACTCGCCATGTCTGGCCAGCCCGACAGATTCGCCATCCTCTCTCCTGATGAGATGGGCAGTATTGATCACATTGCATCCCGTTTCATTCCTGTAACGACCCTGATGGAGAACGCCGGGCGGGCGGTGGCGCATACCGTCAGGCGTTTTACGAAACCCTGCCGTGTGCTGGTCCTGTGTGGTCCCGGCAATAACGGAGGAGATGGTTATGTTGCGGCCCGCTATCTTGCCGATATGGGATGGCCTGTTGCCGTTGCTGCGCTGGTGGAGCCGCGTCCGGGGAGTGATGCCGCGTCGGTGGCGGCAAGATTTCACGGCCCGCATGTGCCGTTTGCTCCTGAAGAAGCCGCCCGGGTCGATCTGGTGATTGACGCCGTATTCGGGGCTGGTCTCAGTCGTGATATACAGGAACCCGTGCCGTCCGTGCTGGCCGCCGCAAAGCGTGTCGTCGCAATCGACATGCCAAGCGGCATTGATGGAGCAACCGGGCAGATTCGCGGTTATGCGCGCCCGGCTGACCTGACCGTGACATTTTTCCGCGCCAAACCGGGACATCTTCTCCTGCCGGGGCGTCAGTATCTCGGGCAGTTCGAGGTAAGGGATATCGGGATTTCCGCCGCAACGCTGAAGGATGTCGCTGTCACCACGTGGCGGAACGAACCGGGACTGTGGAAACTCCCTGTGCTCGGTCTTGAAGCTCATAAATACTCTCGCGGGGTCGTCAGTCTCTGTGCGGGTGAGGCCATGCCGGGCGCGGCGAGGCTGGCGGCGACCTCTGCGCGCCGTACGGGCGCAGGGCTCGTGCGGATTGCGGCAGGAAAGGCCGCTCCCGCGTTCCGGTTGGGCGAGCCGGGGTTGATCATCGACGAGGAGCCTCTTGCGGATCTGCTGAAAGATCATCGGCGTCGGACGTGGATCTGCGGGCCCGGTCTTTTGCCTGAAGAGGTGGAGCAGGTTTTTCCGCGACTGGTTGCGGCGGATCGACAGATTCTTGCCGATGCGGGAGCATTTTCATGGGCTGCTGGTGCGCCGGAGCGGCTGCGGGGCGCGGCTGTTCTGACGCCTCATGCCGGAGAATTCGCCCGGGTTTTCGGCGCTCCGGAAGCAGATCCTCCGGCTGCGGTCCGGGCTGCGGCCAAAAAAGTGAATGCGGTGGTGGTCCTGAAGGGGGCGACCAGCATCATCGCATCACCGGACGGGAGGATGGCGCTGAACATACACGCGACATCGGCTCTCGGCACGGCAGGCTCGGGTGATACGCTGACGGGCGTCATCGGAGCCCTGCTGGCGGCAGGCATGGAGCCCTGGGAGGCGGCCTGCGCCGGCGTGTGGCTGCATGGTGAGGCCGCTTTGCAGGCCGGAGACTGGCTCATCGCGGAGGATCTGGACATGCATCTCGGCGCGGCGAGGGACAGGGCGACGCGGCTTCAGTTTGAGAAGTGAAAACTGCGGGCGCCATTCCGTGACATGCCGGTGAAGTCGGGGTCCGGACGATCCGAAGTCATCTTTAATGCAGGAAGCGTGTCGGAGTGACCTTGCCGTAAGGTTGAGACTGGGGTAATCGGTGCGCCCTCGGCGTTGTGGGTTGCGCTGACTGGCCACGCGGGTGTGGTGGAATTGGTAGACACGCCAGATTTAGGTTCTGGTGGCGAGAGTCGTGGGGGTTCAAGTCCCTCCACCCGTACCAGCCCTGCCATAAAGGCAAGGCTGGGTTTGCACCCCATTTATTCTGCCGGAAGAGTTTTGGCGATCGATGGAGATCGCTGTGTATTGAAGAGTTCGTACGAGAGGATGGCCTGGGCATATGCAGGTTACTGAGACGCTTTCCGAAGGCCTGAAGCACGCCTTCACCGTGGTCGTTCCGTCGGCCGAACTCGAGAAGAAGCAAGAGGCGCGCCTCAAGGAAGTCGGTGCTTCAGCCAATCTTCCGGGCTTCCGTCCGGGTAAGGTGCCGCTTTCCGTTATCCGTCAGCGTTTCGGCGAATCCGTAAAGGGTGAAGTGCTGGAGCAGACCGTTAATGACGCGCTGCGTAATCTCTTTGAGGAGCGTAACCTCCGTCCGGCGCAGCAGCCCAAGGTTGATGTTGTTTCCGGTGGTGACGGCAAGGGTGATCTTGAACTGAAGGTCGAGACTGAAGTTCTCCCTGAAATCAAGGAGCCGGACCTGTCCGACGTGTCTCTTGTCCGCCTGAAGGCGACGCCTGATGCGGAAACCGTGGACAAGGCCCTCAACGACATCGCGAAGCGTCAGCGTGATTTTGTGGCTGTTGAAGAGGACCGTCCGGCTGCTCAGGGTGATGCTCTGGTGGTCGATTTCGTCGGTAAGCGCGATGGCGTTCCCTTCGAAGGCGGTACAGCGGACGATGTGAGCGTCGAGATCGGCGGCGAAGGGTTTATCCCCGGTTTCGCCGAGCAGCTCGAGGGCATGAAGCCGGGTGAAGAGAAGATCATCACGGTGACCTTCCCCGAGGACTACAATGCGAAGGAGCTGGCCGGTCAGGTCGCGACTTTCGACATCAAGGCAAAAGAACTCAAGAAGCCGCTCGAAGTTGAGCTCAATGACGACCTTGCGAAGAAGATCGGCTTCGAGAATCTCGACAAGATCCGTGAAGTGATCACGAAGCAGGTTGAGGATGAGTACGAGCAGCTTTCCCGTCTGCGTCTGAAGCGCGACCTTCTGGACAAGCTGGCTGAGAAGACAGATTTCCAGGCTCCGGAAAGCATGGTTGAGGCAGAATTCAACCAGATCTGGGCGCGTGTGGAATCTGACCGTCAGTCTGGCGAGCTTGATGAGGAAGATCTGGGCAAGGACGAGGACACACTCAAGGCTGATTATCGCAAGATCGCCGAGCGTCGCGTCAAGCTTGGCCTGCTGCTTGCCGAGATCGGTCGTGCGAAGGGCATCAGTGTCACGCAGGACGAGATGGCCCGTGCCATCCGTGCCGAAGCCATGCGGTATCGTGGCCAGGAGCAGGCGGTGTTCGACTTCTTCATGAAGAATCCGCAGGCTGCCGAGTCCCTTCGTGGTCCGATCTTTGAAAACAAGGTGATCGACTACATCATCGAACTGGCGAAGGTCGAAGACAAGGATGTGACGCCGGAAGAGCTGGCGGATATGCCAGCGGCCAACGTCTGATAATCTCTGCTGTTCTTGCGGTAAGTGATAACACGGCACTTTCTTCTTTTCGGGAGGAAAGTGCCGTTTGTGTGTGTGACCTGTTGCGATGATGAGTCGGAAATGCAGGATTTTCACCCAATGGGGTGGCGCCGGGTCTGATTATCTCTATCTTAAGCAGACCGGGCGTTCTGTCTGGGTTTGAACCTGTCCTGTCCGGTCGGCAGGGGACGGGGCAGGATATACGGCGTAACGGCATATAAGTCGGGAATGATGTGATGAGGGATTCGAACCCCGTAGAGATTTTTAATAACGCTCTTGTGCCGATGGTGGTCGAGCAGACTTCCCGCGGGGAGCGTGCGTTCGATATCTATTCGCGTCTTCTGCAGGAACGGATCATCTTTCTCACCGGGCCGGTTTACGATCAGGTGGCTTCCGTCATTTCGGCGCAGCTTCTCTATCTGGAGAGTGTGAACCCGAACAAGGAAATCTCCTTTTACATCAACAGTCCGGGCGGAGTGGTGTCGGCAGGTCTCGCGATCTATGACACCATGCAGTATATCCGCAGCCCGGTCAGTACGGTCTGCATCGGTCAGGCTGCATCCATGGGATCGCTGCTCCTGGCGGGTGGTGCTGAGGGCAAGCGGTTTGCGTTGCCGAATGCTCGCGTGATGGTTCACCAGCCGTCAGGTGGCGCGCAGGGTCAGGCCAGTGACATCGAGATTCAGGCGCGTGAGATTCTCACGATTCGTCAGCGTCTCAACGAGATTTACCGTGAACATACAGGTCAGACGCTTGAAGATATCGAGCAGAAGCTTGAGCGTGACAGCTACATGTCCGCTGACGAGGCGAAAGCCTTCGGGATTGTGGATGAAGTTATCAAGAAACATCCGGCTCAGACCGGAGAGAAGGCCTGAGCCTTCAGACACCGTCATGCCTGACTATCACTTGATGCGTCTTGCTGGTCCGGTTACGATTTTCGCTTTGCCCGGTAATATGGCCGGGCGGCTCCGGATGGAGCCAAGATTAGGGGACTGCAGATGAACGCAAAGTCCGGCGATTCCAAGAACACGCTGTATTGCTCGTTCTGCGGAAAGTCACAGCATGAGGTCCGCAAGCTGATTGCGGGGCCGACAGTGTTCATCTGCGACGAGTGCGTTGAACTCTGCATGGATATCATCCGCGAAGAGCACAAGACGACTCTGGTGAAGTCTCGTGATGGCGTGCCGACTCCAAAAGAGATCTGCAAGATTCTCGATGATTATGTCATCGGTCAGTTCGACGCGAAAAAGGTGCTCTCTGTTGCGGTGCACAACCACTACAAGCGCCTCGCTTACGCCCAGAAGAATAATGACGTCGAAATTTCGAAGTCGAACATTCTTCTGATCGGGCCAACGGGTTCGGGTAAAACGCTGCTGGCGCAGACGCTGGCGCGCATCATTGATGTGCCGTTCACGATGGCGGACGCCACCACCCTGACCGAAGCGGGTTATGTTGGTGAGGATGTCGAGAACATCATTCTCAAGCTGCTGCAGGCCGCAGACTACAATGTCGAGCGGGCTCAACGCGGGATTGTCTATATCGACGAAATCGACAAGATTTCCCGTAAGTCGGATAATCCGTCGATCACCCGTGATGTCAGTGGCGAAGGCGTTCAGCAGGCGCTTCTGAAGCTGATGGAAGGCACCGTTGCGTCCGTTCCGCCTCAGGGCGGTCGCAAACATCCGCAGCAGGAATTCCTGCAGGTTGATACGACAAACATGCTCTTCATCTGTGGTGGCGCGTTTGCCGGTCTGGAGAAAGTCATCTCGGCACGCGGTAAAGGCTCTGGTATCGGCTTTGGGGCCGATGTACAGGCCCCTGAAGATCGCCGGACAGGTGAGATTCTGAAAAGTGTTGAGCCGGAGGATCTGATCAAGTTCGGTCTGATCCCGGAATTTATCGGCCGTCTGCCGGTTGTGGCTACTCTGGGCGATCTGGATGAGACAGCACTCGTTCAGATTCTGTCTGAGCCGAAGAACGCGCTGGTCAAGCAGTATGGCAAGCTGTTTCAGATGGAAGATGTGAAACTCACCTTTACGGAGGATGCGCTCAAGACGATTGCGCATCGTGCCATTGAACGAAAGACTGGCGCCCGTGGCCTGCGTTCCATCATGGAAAGCATTCTGCTGACCACGATGTTCGAGCTTCCGGGGCTGGAAAATGTGGACGAGGTTGTCGTGAACAGGGATGTGGCTGAAGGAAAAGCCTCTCCGGTGTTTGTTTACGGCAAGGCCAAAGGCACGCCTGCGGAGCAGTCAGCCTGACTGCTTTCGCACAAAGGCATGACGTTCAGGTTGCCCTGTTCAGGCCGGGCAACCTGATTCAGGCAAACGGCTCTTGATAGTGCCGAAAAGCATCCCGATATTCATCAGTATCAACGACCACTCCGGATCATCGTCAGAAGACGTTATACGGAGAATCCACCCACTGCCGGGGCGGATGGGCGATAGGGTGCGCCATTGAATGGGTACTCATCGCCGGATCGTCCATTCAGGAGATCGGCATCATGACAGAAAAAACCAGGACACCTACACCGCGTCGCAGGCGCACCAAATCTGCCGAGACGACTGATGTGCCGGCAAAGAAGGCCGCAACGAAGAAAGTTGCTGCTCCGGTAACGGAGCGTGTGGCTGTTCTGCCTTTGCGTGACATCGTTGTCTTCCCTCACATGATCGTGCCGCTGTTCGTCGGGCGTGAGAAATCTGTGAAGGCGCTTGAATCCGTCACCAAGGATGACAAGAAAATTCTTCTGGTCGCGCAAAAAGAGGCGACAGTTGATGATCCGGGTCCAGACGATATCTATCGCTTTGGCACGACATCCACCATTCTCCAGCTTCTGAAGCTGCCGGACGGAACAGTGAAGGTTCTTGTCGAAGGCAATCAGCGCGCGCGCGTGGTGGCGCTGCACGATGTAGACGGGCATTTCGAGGCCGATATCGAATTTGTTACCGATACTCCGGCGGCGACGGAAGAGGCGGAAGCGCTGGCTCGCGCGGTGGTCGGGCAGTTTGAGCAGTATGTGAAGCTCAACAAGAAGATTGCTGCGGAAGTGCTGGTTTCGCTCAACCAGATCAGCGATCTGTCCAAGCTTGCCGACACGATTGCCAGTCATCTCAATCTGAAAATTTCCGAAAAGCAGGAAATTCTTGAGCTGCCGTCTGTGACGAAGCAGCTTGAGAAGATTCTCGCGCACATGGAAGCCGAGATTGGTGTTCTTCAGGTGGAGAAGCGCATCCGCAATCGCGTGAAGCGGCAGATGGAGAAGACGCAGCGCGAGTACTATCTGAACGAGCAGCTCAAGGCGATCCAGAAAGAGCTTGGTGAGGGCGAGGACGGCAAGGACGAGACGGCCGAAATCGAAGAGAAGATCGTCAAGACCAAACTGACCAAGGAAGCGCGGGAGAAGGCCATCGGCGAGCTGAAGAAGCTGCGCGGCATGAGCCCGATGTCCGCCGAATCGACGGTGGTGCGTAACTACCTTGACTGGTTGCTTGGCGTGCCCTGGAAAAAAGCCACCAAGGTGAAGAACGACCTTGATGCGGCCGAAAAGGTGCTCGACGAGGATCATTACGCGCTGGAGAAGGTCAAGGAACGTATCCTTGAATATCTCGCGGTGCAGAGCCGTTCCAGGAAGGTGAAGGGTCCGATCCTGTGCCTTGTCGGTCCTCCGGGCGTCGGCAAGACCACCTTGGCGCGCGCCATCGCCAAGGCGACGGGGCGGCATTATGTCCGCATGTCGCTTGGTGGCGTGCGGGATGAATCCGAGATTCGCGGGCATCGTCGGACCTATATCGGCGCGATGCCGGGCAAGATCATTCAGGGCATGAAGAAGGCCAAGGTTTCCAATCCGCTCTTCCTGCTTGATGAAATCGACAAGCTCGGTGCCGACTGGCGTGGTGATCCGGCTTCGGCGTTGCTCGAAGTGCTGGACCCGGAGCAGAATGGCAGCTTCTCGGATCATTATCTCGAGGTTGATTACGATCTGTCGGATGTGATGTTCGTCACCACGGCGAACAGTCTTAACATGCCTCAGCCTTTGCTGGACCGTATGGAGATCATCCGCCTCTCCGGTTACACGGAAGACGAGAAGCTCAACATCGCGAAGCGGCATCTGCTGGCAAAGCAGGGTGAATCCCACAATCTCAAGCCTGAAGAGTGGTCGATCTCCGATGCGGCGCTGATGGATCTCATCCGTTTCTACACACGTGAGGCGGGCGTCCGCAGTCTTGAACGTGAAATCGCCAACGTGGCCCGCAAGGTCGTGAAGGAGATTGTCACGGGCAAGGCGAAGAAAGTTGCTGTGACCGAGAAAAATCTCGGCAAGTTCGCTGGCGTGCGTCGTTTCTCGCATGGTGAGACTGAAACCACTGACATGGTGGGCATGGTGACGGGGCTTGCTTGGACGGAAGTCGGCGGTGAGATTCTGACGATTGAAAGCGTGATGGTGCCGGGCAAGGGCAACATCAAGCAGACAGGCAAACTCGGCGATGTCATGCAGGAAAGCGTGTCTGCAGCCCTGTCTTACGTGAGAAGCCGGGCGCCATATTTCGGGATTAAACCAACGCTCTTCGAGAAGCGTGACATCCATGTGCACGTGCCTGAAGGGGCGACTCCGAAAGATGGTCCTTCGGCTGGGATTGCCATGGCGACGTCGCTCGTCAGTGTTCTGACTGGCATTCCTGTTCGTCGTGACGTGGCCATGACGGGTGAGATCACCCTGCGTGGGCGTGTTCTCCCGATCGGGGGGCTGAAAGAGAAACTGCTTGCGGCTCTTCGGGCGGGGATCAAGACGGTCTTTCTCCCCAAGGACAACGAGAAGGATATCGCGGAACTTCCTGAAACCGTGAAGAAGAATCTCGAACTTATCCCTGTTTCCCATGTGGATGAGGTGATTGGACGCGCTCTTGTCAGCGTTCCGCAGCCGATTGAGTGGGAAGACGAAAGCGACATCGTTGCGCCGATTGCAGCTTCGGGAACTGCCAGCGCAGTGGCTCACTGACGGATGGGTGGAAAAGGCAGGGGCGTTCATTTTGCGTCCCTGTCGCCACCACCTGCTGTTGACGTGGCCGAAAACGGCTGCATAGTGCGCCGCGGAATGTCTCTGACGGCACCGAGCCGCACGAGAGACTTGAACATAGAAAGGCGTATGTATGGACAAGCCGCTTAACAAGCAGGAACTCGTCTCGGTTGTTGCAGATGATGTAGACCTGCCCAAGGCGAAGGCTGGCGAAGTGGTTGACGCTGTATTCTCAGCCATTGAGAAGGCCCTGAAGGGTGGACAGGAAGTCCGTCTCGTCGGGTTTGGCTCGTTCGTCACGGCTCATCGTAAGGCGACAAAAGGTCGCAATCCCCGCACAGGTGAGGAAATCGACATTCCGGCTTCGACGTCTGTACGTTTCAAGCCAGGCAAGACCCTCAAGGACGCAGTCAGCTAAGACGCTGCCTCACTGAGTGCTTTGCAGACAGGCAAGACGGTTTTTACTGTCTTGCCTGTTTTTTTATGTGGTCGATTTCCTTCATTTTTGTGACTGTCGGGGGTTGATTGATCGCTCCGTTTTGTCTAACCAATGCGACGGGCGATTAGCTTAGCGGTAGAGCATCTCGTTTACACCGAGAGGGTCGGCGGTTCGATCCCGTCATCGCCCACCATTTTCCTGAAAATTCAATCTGACAGACATCAGCCCCGTGGGTCTGTGCACGGTCTTCCTTTTGACCGTAACCCCATGAGCAGGCGCCTGATCGCATGTTTATAGCTAAGTCTATATTTTTATGTATATAGATCTAAGGTGGTGGTATGTGTTGACGGAAAAAGCACTTCAGATGGGACGGTTGCAGGGTGACGTTCAGCTCTGTGAATTGAATTCAATAGGCTGAACTCCTCACGCGAAAGTTTCTGAGTCGTGCCGGTATGAGGGTGGCCATGGGGGCATTCCGGGCATAGTTTGGCCGCATTATCCATCGGTTCGAGCCATAAGGCGCGGATGTGGAAACGGAAAATCATTACGGAGGGCGTCATGCCGTCGGTGATCAACGATTATCTGCCGGTTCTCATTTTCGGCATTCTCGCCGTGGTGATTGCAGGCGCCATGCTGGGCGCTTCGCTCGTGTGTGGACACCAGAAACCTTATGCGGAAAAACTGACAGCCTATGAGTGCGGTTTCGAAGCGTTCGACGATGCGCGCCGTCGTTTTGATGTCCGTTTCTATCTCGTTTCGATCCTGTTCATCATCTTCGATCTGGAAGTGGCCTTCCTGTTTCCGTGGGCGGTCAGCCTGTCGCGGATCGGTCTTTATGGCTTCCTGTCGATGATGGGATTCCTTGGCGTGCTGGGGATCGGATTCCTTTATGAGTGGCGCAAGGGCGCGCTGGACTGGGATTGATCTTGATGCTGGCGGACGTGGCTGTAACGGTAATGAAGGTGGAGAACGCGCAATGAACGGTGACAGCGCTGTGGGCTCGGACACCAATATCGTCTGGAACCGGGATGCGGTTCCCGCTGGACCGGAGCAGGACGCTATCGTCCGTGGCATCACGGGTGAGATCAGCGAGAAAGGCTTCGTGGTCGCCAGTCTCGACAAACTCGTGAACTGGGGCAGGACGGGTAGCCTCTGGCCAATGACGTTTGGTCTGGCCTGCTGTGCTGTGGAAATGATCCACGCCTACATGCCGCGTTACGATCTCGATCGGATGGGTATCATTCCTCGTGGCTCGCCACGACAGTCAGACGTGATGATCGTCGCTGGAACGCTCACCAACAAGATGGCCCCGGCCCTGCGGCGTGTTTACGACCAGATGGCCGAGCCGCGCTGGGTGATTTCGATGGGCTCCTGCGCCAATGGCGGCGGCTATTACCATTATTCCTATTCGGTTGTGCGTGGCTGTGACCGTGTCGTGCCGGTCGATGTCTATGTGCCGGGCTGTCCCCCGACGGCCGAGGCGCTGATTTACGGTATCATGCTGCTGCAAAAGAAAATCCGCCGGACAGGGACGATTCTCCGTGGCTGATCAATCCACTGCACCCGTCACCAGAGGCAATTCCGGTCTCTCATCCCTGGCCTTCACGCTTTCAACGTCGTTACCGGGCATATCTTCCGCCGCTATAGAAGGCGGAGAACTTGTGGTGCGGGCGGATCGTGATCGCCTGACCCCGCTGATGATGCTTCTGCGTGATGATCGACGGTTCCGTTTCGAACAGCTCATGGACCTGTGTGGCGTTGATTTCCCTCAACGCGCCGAACGGTTCGATGTGGTCTACAACCTTCTGTCCGTAAGCCTGAACCAGCGTGTCCGGGTGATCGTGACGACAGACGAACTGACACCGGTCGCGTCGGTGCACCAGATATGGCCCTGCGCCACATGGTGGGAGCGCGAGTGTTACGACATGTATGGCGTGTTGTTCTCGGGCCAGCCGGATCTCCGTCGTATTCTCAGCGATTACGGCTTCGAGGGGCATCCGCTCCGCAAGGATTTCCCGCTGACCGGTTATACAGAAGTTCGCTACGATCCGGAGCGTCGCCAGATTGTGCGCGAACCGGTCACGCTGACACAGGATTTCCGCGATTTCGATTTTGTGTCTCCCTGGGAAGGCGTTCTGACGCTGCCGGGTGACGAACGGGCGCATGAACTGCGTCAGATCATGAAAAAGATACAGTGACAGGAGCCGGAGCATGACAGAGGCCCTGAAACAGGACGAAAATCTCCTCGGTCTGCGTGACAGCCTTGTTGAAGGTCCGCTGCCCGAGACTTTGCTGCCTGAACAGGTGGCCAAGCATGAAGTTGAGCGCCGGACAGTCGAAATCGACAGTCACGCGCTCAATTTCGGCCCGCAGCATCCATCGGCCCACGGCGTTCTGCGTCTTGTGCTGGAGATGGAAGGCGAGGTTGTGGCGCGTGCCGTGCCGCATATCGGGCTGCTGCATCGCGGCACGGAAAAGCTGATCGAATACAAGACCTATCCCAAGGCGCTGCCGTATTTCGATCGTCTCGATTACGCCTCTCCGATGTGCGAGGAGCACGCTTTCGCGCTGGCGACCGAGAAACTGCTTGGCATTGAAGCGCCGGATCGCGCCAAGTGGATCCGCGTGATCTTCGCGGAAATTACCCGCATCCTGAACCACATCCTCAACCTGACGGCGATGGGGCTCGACTGCGGTGCGGTGACGCCTGCGCTCTGGGGCTATGAAGAGCGCGAAAAACTGCTTGAGTTTCACGAGGCGGTTTCCGGAGCGCGTTTCCATGCCAACTATTTCCGTCCCGGTGGTGTCGCACGCGACATGCCTGCTGGTATGGAAGAGAAAATCGCTGCGTGGGCTGAAGAATTTCCCAACTGGATCGATGATCTCGAAGGGCTGCTGACAGAAAACCGTATCTGGAAGCAGCGTACGGTCGGTATTGGTGTGTTCACCAGCGAGCAGGCATTGGCGTGGGGCTGGAGTGGTCCGTGTCTGCGTGGCTCGGGCGTGCCGTGGGATCTGCGTCGCTCCCAGCCGTATGACAATTACGACAAGGTCGATTTCGAAATTCCCGTGGCACGGCATGGCGATTGTTATGATCGCTATCTCGTTCGCGTGGCCGAAATGCGCGAGAGCGTGAAGATCATCAAGCAGAGTCTGGCGCAGATCAGACCCGGCGCGATCAAGGTGCAGGACCCCAAGTTCTCGCCTCCGCCACGTGCCGAGATGAAGCGGTCGATGGAAGCCCTGATCCATCACTTCAAGCTGTTTACCGAGAGTTATCATGTGCCGCCGGGCGCGACCTACACGGCAGTCGAAACGCCAAAGGGTGAATTCGGTGTCTATCTCGTGGCTGACGGCAGCAATCGTCCGTATCGCTGCAAGATCAGACCGACCGGTTTCGCGCATCTGCAGGCGATTGATGAACTCTCTCGACGGGGTATGCTGGCTGACGCTGTGGCGATCATCGGCTCGCTGGATCTCGTCTTTGGTGAGGTGGACCGATGAGCACTGTCACAAACGTGCAGCCTGATCACTTCGAATTTGATGAGATCAGCGAAGGCGAGATCGCAACGATCCTCGCCAAGTATCCGCCGGAGCGGAAAGCGAGCGGTGCTCTTCCTCTGCTCTATGTCGTGCAGAACCAGATGAAACGGCAGACCGGCAGCGCCTGGGTGCCGACCGTGGCGATGGATGCCGTGGCTGAAAAGCTGGAAGTCGCGCCGATGCGTATTTACGAGGTTGCGACCTTCTATTTCATGTTCAACACCAGGCCGATCGGGAAATATCACCTTCAGGTCTGCACGACGACATCCTGCTGGCTGCGCGGGTCGGACGATGTGCTGTCCGCCTGCAAGAAGGCGACCGGCATCCATAATATTGGCGAGACCAGCGAAGATGGTCTGTTTACGCTGAGTGAGGTCGAGTGCCTTGGAGCGTGCTCCAATGCGCCGATCCTTCAGGTGGATAACGATTTTTTCGAGGATCTCGACGCCCCTCGTACGGAAGCGCTGATCGAGGCGCTGAAACGCGGCGAGTATCCGGAGTCGGGGCCGACCAACGGGCGTCATGGCGCGGAGCCGGAGGGTGGCCGTCGGGTGCTGCTCGAAGAGACCGGTTCCGGTCAGGGTTGAGGGAGATCTGCGACGATGCTGAGCGATAAGGACCGGATCTACACCAACCTGTATGGCCAGAATGACTGGCGGCTGGCTGGCGCCCGCGCCCGTGGTGACTGGAACGATACGAAGGCGATCACCGACAAGGGCCGCGACTGGATCGTCAACGAGATGAAGGCGTCCGCCCTGCGCGGGCGTGGTGGTGCGGGCTTCCCGACGGGTGTGAAGTGGTCCTTCATGCCGAAAGGCGACGGACCAGCGCCACGCTACCTCGTCATCAACGGCGACGAGTCCGAGCCGGGTACCTGCAAGGATCGTGAGATCCTGCGCCATGAGCCGCACAAGCTGATCGAGAGCGCGCTGATCGCCTCTTTCGCGATGGGGGCGCACGCGTCCTACATCTATGTGCGCGGCGAGTTCTATAACGAAGCGCGTCATCTCCAGATCGCCATCGATGAAGCGTATGAAGCCGGGTTGCTTGGCAAAAACGCTGCGGGAACAGGCTGGGATTTCGACTTCTATCTGCATCGCGGCGCGGGCGCTTATATCTGCGGCGAGGAAACGGCCCTGCTGGAAAGCCTCGAAGGCAAGAAGGGCCAGCCGCGCATGAAGCCGCCTTTCCCGGCGGGCGCGGGGCTTTATGGCTGCCCGACGACGGTAAACAATGTGGAGTCGATCGCTTCGGCGTCCACGATCCTGCGTCGTGGTGCGGCATGGTTCTCCGCACTCGGCCGCCCGAACAATGCGGGCACCAAGCTGATGGCCATTTCCGGTCATGTGAATACGCCCTGCGTGTTCGAGGAAGAACTCGGTGTGCCGCTGAAGGAAATCATCGAGAAGCATGGCGGCGGTGTGCGTGGCGGATGGGACAATCTGCTGGCGGTCATTCCGGGCGGCTGCTCGGTGCCGCTGCTGCCGAAGGATGTCTGCGAGACGGTGCTGATGGACTATGACAGCCTGCGGGCGGTGCAGTCAGGGCTCGGAACGGGCTGCATGATCGTGATGGATAAATCCACCGATATCATCAAGGCGATTGCCCGCTTCTCGCAGTTCTTCAAACATGAGAGCTGTGGCCAGTGCACGCCGTGCCGTGAAGGCACCGGCTGGATGATGCGCGTCATGAACCGCATGGTCGAAGGCCGAGCCGAGATCGAGGAAATCGACATGCTGGAGCAGGTCACACGGCAGGTTGAAGGACATACGATCTGTGCGCTTGGCGATGCGGCGGCATGGCCCATTCAGGGTCTGATCCGGCATTTCCGCCCGCTCATGGAAGAGCGTATCCATGACTACAAGCGGCGGCATGGCGGTTCGCAGCAGGTGCAGGTGCCTGCGGGAACGCCTGTCGTAGCGATTGCGGCGGAGTAAGGCGGATGGTCAGAGTCATTGTTGACGGCACGCCTGTCGATGTCGCTCCCGGTTCTTCCGCGCTTCAGGCGTGCGAGGCGGCGGGCAAGGAAATTCCACGCTTCTGCTACCATGAACGCCTGTCCGTGGCCGGCAACTGCCGCATGTGTCTCGTGGAGGTTGAGCGGGCTCCGAAACCGGTCGCTTCGTGCGGTTTCCCTGTCAATGAAGGCATGAAGATCTTCACGGACACGGAAACGGTCCGCAAGGCGCGGCGGGCGGTGATGGAGTTCCTGCTCATCAACCATCCGCTCGACTGCCCGATCTGCGATCAGGGCGGCGAGTGTGACCTTCAGGATCAGGCGTATGGGTACGGCAGCGGCATTTCCCGTTATCATGAGGAAAAGCGCGCCGTTACCGACAAGAATCTCGGCCCGCTGGTAAAGACGGTGATGACGCGCTGCATCCAGTGCACGCGCTGTGTCCGATTCAGCGCGGAAGTGGCGGGCACGCCGGAACTGGGTGGCATCTCGCGTGGCGAGAATCTTGAGATCACCACCTATGTCGAGAAGGCGCTGACCTCGGAACTGTCCGGCAATCTGATCGACATCTGCCCGGTTGGCGCGCTGACTTCCAAACCGTCCGCCTTTCAGGCCCGTCCGTGGGAATTGCGGAAGACCGACGCCATCGACGTGATGGATGCGGTCGGCACCAATATCCAGATTCAGGCACGTGGCGGCGAGGTGAAGCGTATCGTTCCCCGCGTGAATGACGAGGTGAACGAGGAATGGCTTTCCGACAAAGGCCGTTTCTCTGTCGACGGCCTGAAGCGCCGTCGCCTCGACCGTCCGTGGGTGCGGGTGCATGGCAAGCTGCATCCGGCGAGCTGGCAGGACGCTTTCGTCGCCATCGCCAAACGGCTTGAGGGTGTGCAGGGCAGCCGGATCGGCGCGATTGTCGGTGATCTGTGCGACGCCGAGAGCATCATGGCGCTGCGGGATCTGATGTGGTCGCTGGGTTCGCTCAATCTCGACTGCCGTCAGGATGGCGCGAAATACGATCTGTCGGATCGTGCGCGGTACACTTTCGCCAGCGGCATCGTCGGCATTGATGAGGCGGATGCGATCCTTGTGGTCGGGGCCAATCCGCGTCTGGATGCACCGGTTCTGAACGCCCGTATCCGCAAGCGCTATCTGTCACTGGGGCGCGGCGGTCTGCCTATCGGTGTTATCGGTACGCTGACCTCCGATCCGACATGGGCGTATGAGGATCTGGGCAGTAATCCGGTCTCGGTGAACGGTCTGCTGAGCGGCAATATTGAATTTGTTGAAAAGCTGAAGGCCGCCAGGAAACCGGTGATCATTGTCGGTCAGGAGGCGCTGACCCGTGAGGATTCCGCAGCCATTCTGAAAGCCTGTCGCGCTCTGGCGGAATCGGTCGGTGCGCTGACAGATGACTGGAACGGCCTGAACATCCTGCACACCGCGGCGTCGCGGGTTGCGGCGCTCGACCTTGGCTTTGTGCCACGCAAGGGTGGTCGCAGCCTGCGCGGGATGCTGAGCAGCGGTGTGGATGTGCTGTGGCTGCTGGGCGCGGACGAGTTCTCGGTGAACGCCATCAGCCCTGAAACCTTCGTGATCTATCAGGGGCATCATGGCGATGCGGGCGCGGCCCGTGCCGACGTGATCCTGCCGGGTTCGGCCTATACCGAAAAATCGGGCACATGGGTCAACACGGAAGGTCGCATCCAGCGCAGCTTCCAGGCGGTGTTCCCGCCGGGAGAGGCGAAGGAGGACTGGAAGATCATCCGCGCAGCCTCGGAAGTGCTGGGCGCGAAACTGCCGTACGACACGATCGAGACGCTGCGTGAGCGGCTTCAGCTTGGCGTGTCCTCTGCGGCAGGCGAAGTGGCGGACGAGCCGGGTGCGGAAGCTATCGAGGCGAAGCCGCTGCTGGCGTCCTCCCGGAGTTATTACCTGACAAATCCGATCAGCCGGTCCAGTCCGACCATGGTCGAGTGCGCGGAAGTCTACGCGCCGGGCGTGGCTGTAGCGGCGGAGTAGGAACGTGGCTGACTTTTTCTTCCATACGCTCGCCGGGCAGTTCATTCTCATGGTGCTGGAGACGCTCGCGGTTCTCGTGCCGCTGCTGATCGGTGTGGCTTACCTGACGCTCATGGAGCGCAAGGTGATGGCGGCGATGCAGTTGCGTCGTGGCCCGAACGTGAATGGCATCTTCGGTCTGCTTCAGGCTTTTGCCGACGCGATCAAGATGATCACCAAGGAAACGATCATCCCCACCGGGGCCAATCGTTTCCTCTTCCTGTTCGCTCCGTTCCTGACGTTCTCGCTGGCCATGACGGCGTGGGCGGTCATTCCGACGGGCAACGGGCTGGCGGTCGCCAACATCAATGTGGGCATCCTCTACCTGCTGGCGATTTCCTCGCTCGGTGTCTACGGCATGCTTATCGCGGGCTGGGCGTCGAACTCCAAATACGCCTTTCTCGGCAGCCTTCGGTCCGCCGCGCAGATGGTGTCCTACGAGGTCTCCATCGGTCTGGTGATTGTGTCCGTGCTGCTGGCGGTGGGGAGCCTGAACCTCAACGATATCGTGCTGGCGCAGCGGCATGTCTGGTTCTGCGTGCCGATGTTCCCGATTTTCATCCTGTTCTTCATCTCGGCGCTGGCCGAGACGAACCGCGCGCCATTCGATCTTCCCGAAGGCGAGAGTGAGCTGGTGGCGGGCTTCTTCGTCGAATATTCCTCGCTCTCCTTCGGTCTCTTCTTCCTTGGCGAATATGCCAACATGATCCTCATGTCCGGCATGGTCAGCATCCTGTTCCTTGGTGGCTGGCTGCCGCCGCTCGGTATCGCGCCGCTGACATGGATTCCGGGACCGCTCTGGCTGATCGCCAAGATTCTGTTCTGTCTTTTCGTCTTTATCTGGACCCGCGCAACGTTCCCCCGTTTCCGGTATGACCAGCTCATGCGTCTTGGCTGGAAAGTATTCCTGCCATTCTCGCTGCTCTGGATGATCGCAACCGCCGGGTTCCTGCTTGCAACGGGTCTTCTGCCGCAGGGAGTAAGCTGATGGCTGGCATGGATCGTGCGCTGAAGGCTTTTCTGCTGACCGAGATCATCTCGGGCATGGCCTCGACATTCAAAACGATGTTCAAGCCGAAAGTCACCATCAACTACCCCTATGAAAAGGGACCGCTTTCTCCGCGTTTCCGTGGCGAGCATGCGCTGCGCCGCTATCCGAACGGCGAGGAACGCTGCATCGCCTGCAAGCTGTGCGAGGCGACCTGCCCGGCGGAGGCGATCGTCATCGAGGCCGAGCCGCGTGACGACGGCTCCCGCCGCACCACGCGCTACGACATTGACATGACGAAGTGCATCTATTGCGGCCTGTGCGAGGAAGCCTGCCCGGTGGACGCCATTGTCGAGGGTCCGAACTACGAGTTCGCCACGGAGACCCGTGAGGAGCTCATGTACAACAAGGAAAAGCTGCTCTCGAACGGCGACCGCTGGGAGAGCGTGCTGGCACGGAGGCTCGAGCTTGATGCGCCTTATCGCTGATCGGCCTCACGCTATGTCCGTAGCCGTGTCCGCCGCCTGCTGTCGTGGAGGCTGTGTCTGATGGTCCAGCTCGTCTTTTATGTGTTCGCCGCCATTCTGGTCGGCTCAGCCGCCATGGTGATCAGCGCACGCAATCCGGTCCATTCGGTCCTGTTCCTGATCCTTGCGTTCTTCAACGCGGCAGGTCTGTTTCTCGTCGCCGGGGCCGAGTTCCTCGCGATGATCCTGGTGATCGTCTATGTTGGCGCGGTCGCCGTGCTGTTCCTGTTTGTGGTGATGATGCTCGACATCGACTTCACCAAGATGCGGGAAGGCCTGCAGCGTTACGCGCCCATTGGCGGCGTTGTCGGCTGCATCCTGTTCGTCGAACTGGTGATGGCGGGCCTGCACTGGGGCATGTCCCCGGTCATGCCTGCGCCAATTACGGGCGGCCTCGGCCAGCCCGGAGGCGCTGCGACCAACACCGGCGCGCTCGGCAACCTGATCTACACGCACTATATCCTGCTGTTCCAGCTTTGCGGTCTCGTGCTGCTCGTCGCCATGATCGGCGCGATCACCCTGACACTGCGTGACCGTCCGATGGGCCGTCGCCAGATCATCTCCCGCCAGCATGAACGCAAGCGCGCCGACACGCTCGAGATGATGACCCTGCCGCTGGGGCAGGGCACGGATGCCAACGGCGGCTTCATCCGCCCCAATGATTCCTATTACGTGACAGCCGTTCCGGGCTCTTACGGAGTCCCTGCCGCAGAAAAGCGCGAGCCGGGTGAAGGAGACGCAGAATGAACACGGCAATCGCCCAGATCGGGCTCGGTCCCTACCTGACGGTCAGCGCGGCGCTGCTGGTGCTTGGTGTGTTCGGCATCTTCCTCAACCGGAAGAACATCATCATCATCATGATGTCGATGGAGCTGATCCTGCTGGCAGCCAACCTCAATCTGGTGGCGTTCTCCTCCGTGCTCGGTGATCTCTCCGGACAGGTTCTGACGCTGTTCGTGCTGACCATAGCGGCCGCTGAAGCTGCTATTGGCCTCGCCATCCTCACTGTCTATTTCCGCAACCGTGGCTCGATTCAGGTCGAGGACGTTGCGACGATGAAGGGCTGAGCATCATGCAGGCAGCACTCATCCTCTTTTCGGTCGCGACACTCGCTCCTCTGTGTGGCTCGGCTATCGCGGGCCTGTTCGGACGGCGCATCGGTGACGGCGCGGCGCAGGCCGTGACGGTCCTGTGCATGCTCATCGCCACGGTATGCAGCTATGGCGCGCTGCTCGGCGGCATGGTCGGCGGTGGGATGCCCAGCGTGGCCCTGCTGGCGCACTGGGTTGATGCCGGCTCCTTCCACGTGAACTGGGCGCTGCGGTTCGACACGCTGTCCGTCACCATGGTGGCGATGGTGCTGACCGTCTCGACGCTCGTGCATATCTACAGCATCGGTTACATGGCGCACGATACGATGCCGCGTTACCGGTTCTTCTCGTATCTTTCGCTGTTCACCTTCGCCATGCTGATGCTGGTCACGTCCAACGACCTGATCCAGCTCTTCTTCGGCTGGGAAGGCGTCGGTCTCGCGAGTTACCTGCTGATCGGTTACTGGTATCAGAAGCCCAGCGCCTGCGCCGCCGCGATCAAGGCTTTCGTGGTCAACCGTATCGCCGACCTGTTCTTCCTTGTCGGGATCGGCCTGATCTTCGTGGTGTTCGGCACGGTCCAGTATGACGACATCTTCGCCACGGTCCCGGACCACGTCCAGACAGGTTACTACCTGTTCGGCTCCGTTCATTCCGTACTGGAGATCATCGCGACGTTGCTGTTCATCGGTGCGATGGGCAAGTCGGCGCAGCTCTTCCTGCACACATGGCTGCCGGACGCGATGGAAGGTCCGACACCGGTTTCGGCGCTGATTCACGCCGCCACCATGGTCACGGCGGGTGTCTTCCTGATGGCGCGCATGTCGCCGCTGGTCGAGTTCGCGCCTGACACACGGATTTTCATCGTGCTGATCGGGGCCACGACCTGCTTCTTCGCGGCGACGGTTGGTCTGGTGCAGCCGGACATCAAGCGCACGATTGCCTACTCCACCTGCTCGCAGCTTGGCTACATGTTCATGGCCGTCGGTGTCGGAGCCTATCAGGCGGCGGTCTTCCATCTGACGACCCACGCTTTCTTCAAGGCGATGCTGTTCCTTGGCGCGGGCTGCGTGATTCACGCCATGCACGAGGAGCAGGACATGTTCCGCATGGGTGGTCTCTGGAAGAAGATTCCGGTGACCTACGCCATGATGTGGATCGGCAGTCTGGCGCTGGCGGGCGTGTTTCCCTTTGCAGGTTACTGGTCGAAGGACGCCATTCTGAACGCGGCATGGGTCTCGCATTCCGGTATCGGCACTTACGGCTGGATACTCGGCACGGTCACGGCGTTCATCACGGCGCTGTATAGCTGGCGTCTGATCTTCCTCGTGTTCCACGGCAAGCCGCGTGACCAGCATGCGTACGATCACGCTCATGAAAGCCCGGCCGTTATGTTGGGGCCGGTGCTGATCCTGTCGATCGGCGCGCTCGTTGCCGGTGCGGCTCTGGCTCCACTCTATATCGGTGGCAGGCAGGAAGGGTTCTGGCAGGGTGCGATCTTCAACGCGCCGGGCAATACGGTCATGGCGTCACTTGAGGATGTCCCGACGCTTATCGGTCTGATGCCGAGCATCGTCGGTCTGCTGGGCATCGCGCTGGCTTATGTCCTCTATATCGCCAGGCCGGAACTGCCCGGACAGATCGCGACATCCTTCCGTCCGGTTTATCAGTTCCTGCTCAACAAGTGGTATTTCGACGAACTCTATGACGTGATCTTTGTGAAGCCCTATCGCGCCATTGCCCGCGCCCTGTGGCATGGTGTGGATGAGGGGGTGATCGAGAAGATCCCCGTCGGTCTTGCGGAAGTCACGCGCGGCACGGCGGTCACCGCCACGCGCACGCAGACCGGGTCCATCGCCATCTATGCGTTCACCATGCTTGTCGGGCTGGTCGTGTTCGTCACCACTGTGGTGTTCTTGAAATGAGCGGTTTTTCTGAAATCCTGCACGTCATCGCCGGGGAGAATGGACGATG
The DNA here is from genome assembly GCF_002005445.1 of Acetobacter aceti. NCBI lineage: Bacteria > Pseudomonadati > Pseudomonadota > Alphaproteobacteria > Acetobacterales > Acetobacteraceae > Acetobacter > Acetobacter aceti. The sequence continues at coordinate 2,494,948 of NZ_CP014692.1, read as the reverse complement.
AACTGGATACTTGCCTTGCCGGAAATCGTTCTGGCGGTCAGCGGTCTCCTTATCCTCTCGGTGGGTGTGCTCACGAAGAAGGGTCATGCCTTCCTGCCGTCGGCGACGCTGAGCATCGCGGCCTTTGTAGTGACCGGTTTTCTGGTGGCTCTCTCGCCGGAGGGCATGGGATACGACGGACTGTTCGTGGTCGATGCGTTCGCCCGCTTCATCAAGCTGCTGGCCATTGTCGGTGGCGTGGTCGCGATTGCGCTGTCGGTCGGTTACACCAATGAGCACCGCGAGCTGCCGTTCGAGATGCCCATTCTCGTCCTGTTCTCGACGCTAGGCGCGATGGTCATGGCGTCTTCGACCAATCTGATGACGCTTTTTGTCGGATTGGAACTGTCTTCGCTCGCCATCTACGTGCTGTGCGCCCTGGAGCGTGATCGTCTGGGATCGGCCGAAGCCGGGCTGAAATATTTCATCCTTGGCTCTCTGGCGTCCGGTCTGCTGCTTTATGGTGTATCGCTGGTTTACGGCTACGCGGGCACGATGGAGTATGCGCCCATCGCGGCCGAGATCAACGGAGCAGGCATCCTGCCCGTTGGTCTTGTGATTGGCATGGTGTTCGTCATCGTCGGACTGGCGTTCAAGCTGTCCGCCGTGCCGTTCCACATGTGGACGCCGGATGTCTATCAGGGTGCGCCGACGCCGGTGACGGCCTATATGGCCGGAGCCCCGAAGTTTGCGGCTTTTGCCCTGATCCTGCGCGTAATGGCGGGACCGTTCGGTGCGATGTCTCCGCGCTGGCAGTTGCTGATCGAGGTGATCGCGGCCCTGTCCATGCTGTTCGGCGCCTTCGCCGCCATTCCACAGCGCAACATCAAACGTCTGATGGCTTATTCCTCGATCGGTCATATGGGTTACGCGATGATGGGTCTTGCTGCCGCGTCTCCGGCAGGAACGACCGGCACGCTGGTCTATCTCACGACCTATCTGATCATGAATGCGGGCACGTTCGGTGTGATCACCGCCATGCGTCGGCAGGGACGTGAGGTTACGGAAATCTCCGACATCGCCGGACTGGGTCGCACCAATCCGGGGCTGGCTCTGGTGCTGGCGATCTGCATGTTCAGCATGATCGGCGTGCCTCCGCTGGCCGGGTTCTTCGGCAAGTTCATGGTGTTTGCAGCAGCCTGGAATGCTGGCCTGTATCCGCTGATCGCTGTGGGCGTGGTGTCGGCCATTGTTGGTGCGTTCTATTACCTGCGTATCGTGAAAGTGGCCTATTTTGATCCGGCGGCTCCGGCGTTTGATCGTCCTGCTCCGTCCGTTTCGTTCGTGTCCATCGCCATGGGGCTCGCCACGGTGCTGTTCCTGATCGGTCTGGGCCCGATCAGCGAGGCCGCACAGGCTGCGGCGCAGGCGCTCATTGACTAGTCATGTCGTTCCGCGAGAAAGCGGTATGGCTGGTCAGCCGTTCGGCTGGCGGCTCTCCTGTTTCGATGAACTGCCGTCCACGTCCGATCTCTGTCTTGCAAAAGCGGACGCGGGGGAGGTGGACGGTTTTGCCGTGCTGGCGTTTCATCAGACCAGCCCGCGAGGCAGTCGAGGGCGTCTCTGGGCCGATCCGGGAGACAGTCTGGCGCTTTCAGTGCTCATCCGGCCTGACATGGCTGAGCGGAAACAGCCCGGTGCATGGGCGTTCATTGCAGCTCTTGCGTTTCATGATGCGCTTGCTGAAGACCGGATCAGTCCTCGTCTTCGAATCAAATGGCCCAACGACATAGTGCTGGATGGCCGCAAGATGGCGGGTATTCTGGTCGAAGCCGGTGGGGGAGACGCGCCTTGGCTGGTCATCGGATTTGGGGCCAACCTTGTGGCTTCTCCCGTGATTTCCGGCCGTAAACTGGCCTGTCTGGCGGAGTGGACGGCCTCCTGCCAACCGCGCGCTGTCGCGGAGAGAATTCTTGTCGCACTGGCGCGCTGGCGGACGGTTTTCAGGGCTCAAGGCTTCGCCGCAATTCGCGTCGCGTGGCTTGAACGATCGCTGCCTCTGGATGCGCCCCTTGTAGTAAATGGCGGCGGACACTATTCTAAAGGCAGATTTGCAGGGATTGGTGAGGATGGTGAGTTGCTCCTCGACTGTAATGGAAAGATCGAGAGAGTGATCACGGGTGAAGTGCTTTATGGTGACCCCAAGGTGAATACGCTGGAAACCGGTCGTGCTGCTGGTCATTGACGCGGGCAACACGAACGCTGTTTTTGCTGTCGATGACGGAGAGAAATGGCGCGGAACGTGGCGCATTTCCATGCAGACGCAGCGCACCAGCGACGAATACGCAGTGTGGCTGCTGACCCTTCTGCATAATGAGGGCATTGCCCCGGAGGATATTACCGGGGCCGCCATCGGTACGGTGGTGCCGGCTGCTTTCTATCATCTTCGCCAGCTCTGCCGTCAGTATTTCAATGTCGAGCCTCTCGTGGCGTCTCCACGTCTTGACTGGGGTTTCCAGATCGCTCTGGATAATCCAACGGAAGTGGGCGTTGACCGCCTGCTGAACGGGCTCGCCGCCCAGCGTCTTTATGGCGGCCCGCTGGTGGTCATCGATTTCGGAACGGCCACCACGTTCGACGTCGTGGCGGAAGACGGAACCTATCTGGGTGGCATCATTGCTCCCGGCATCAATCTGTCGGTTGAGGCCCTGCATATGGCCGCGGCACGCCTGCCGCGGATTGGAATTGGTCGCCCGGAAGGCGGCCTTGTTATTGGAAAGAACACGAACACGGCCATGCGGTCAGGCGTGTTCTGGGGATATGTCGGATTGATCGAAGGGCTTGTCGAGCGGGTCAAACGGGAATTCGGGGCGCCCATGAAGGTGCTTGCGACCGGTGGTCTCGCGCCGCTCTTCTCCGAAGGAACACAGGTCTTCGACCATATCGACCCTGAATTGACCATCAACGGATTGCGGTTCCTGTTCGAACGAAACCCGGAGCCGCCATTACACACCATCACAGACAGTACACAGGAAGAAGGATAACAGAACGACATGACGGAAAAGGATGGCGGTCTGGCCTTTCTGCCACTCGGCGGAACGGGTGAGATCGGTATGAACCTCAACCTCTACAGGTTGGGGGAGACATGGCTCGCTGTGGATTGCGGTATCGGGTTCTCCGGCAATGATACGCCGGAAGCGGAAATTCTGGTGCCGGATCCGACCTATATCGTGGAACGTCGGGAGAAGCTGGCCGGTCTGGTCATCACCCACGCCCATGAAGATCATATCGGCGCAGTCGCGCATCTCTGGACGCGCCTCGGCTGTCCGATCTACGCGACGCCTTTCGCCGCGACGGTGCTGCGTCGCAAGCTCGGTGAGGCGCGCCTCGATCAGCAGGTGAAGATCCACGTGATCCCCTGCGGTGGACGTTTCAATGTCGGCCCGTTCGATATCGAGTTCATCCCGGTGACCCATTCGGTGCCGGAAGCGCAGGCGATGGCCATCCGCACGCCACAGGGCATTGTGGTGCATACCGGTGACTGGAAGATTGACCCGACGCCGCTGGTTGGTCCGCCGACCGATATCGAGCGCCTGCGCGAGATCGGTGATGAAGGCGTGCTGGCGCTGGTGTGTGACAGCACCAACGTGATGACCCCCGGCGCCTCGCGCTCGGAGGCTGAAGTGCGTCAGGGCCTGACGGAACTGATGGGAACGCTGACGGGACGCATCGCCGTCACCTGCTTCGCATCGAACGTCGCCCGCGTTGAAACCATCGCCATGGCGGCGCAGGCTGCCGGACGTGTCGTGGTGCTGGTCGGTCGCTCCCTGCGCAACCTCGACGTGGCGGCGCGTGAGTGTGGCTATCTCTCAGGCGTGCTGCCGTTCCTGCCGGAATATGAGATCAACAATGTCGAGGACGACAAGATCGTCATGATCATCACCGGCAGTCAGGGCGAACCCCGCTCGGCGCTGTCGCGGATAGCATCCGACACGCATCAGAGCGTGGCGCTCGGTGAAGGGGATACGGTCATCTATTCAAGCCGCATGATTCCCGGCAACGAGCGCGCGATCATGCAGGTGCAGGACAATCTGACCCGTAACGGCGTCCGTGTCATCACGGACAAGGAAGGGTACATGATCCACTGTTCCGGCCATGCGACGGCTGATGACGTGCGGACGATGTATGACCTGATCCGTCCGCAATACGCCGTGCCGACGCATGGTGAGTGGCGGCACCTGACGGCTCATGCGGCTCTGGCCCAGGAGAAGGGCATCGCCTCCATCCTGCTGGAAGACGGCGATATCCTGAACCTCGCGCCCGGTGCGGTGCAGGTGGTCGACACTGCGCCGACGGGTCGTCTGGCTGTGGACGGCAATCGTCTGCTGGCGATGGATGGTGATGTTCTGTCGGCCCGTCGCAAGATGCTGTTCAACGGCATCATCATCGCCAGTGTCGCGGTTGATGACGAAGGCTACGTCATCGGTGAGCCGAAGATCAGCGCGCCGGGTCTGCTGGAAGCGGGGGAGCCGGAAAGCATCCGCGTGCAGGAAGAGTTCTCCAACGCAATCGACGAGATTCCGGATGAACTGCGCATGGATGACGTTTCCTTCCGGGAAGCTGCCAAGACAGCGCTGCGTCGCGCTCTGGGGCGCAAGCTTCAGAAGCGTCCGCTCGTGGATGTTCACGTTCTTCGCGTCTGATAGACCGTGTTTCAGGCAGGCGCCAATTCTGGCGGTGTCTGCCTGTTCATGAATGTGGCAGATGATACGTTTCGAAATGCTGCAGTCATGTATGGTCACTGATCAAGTGACATAATTATCGGACGATGGTCACAGGACTCTAGAGACAGAAAATTCGATGCGGCAGAAAGACGGAAACCGGCCCGCAGGGTCCCTGCGCGAGAATATGACAGGCCATATTCTGGATGCGGCGGAAAAAGTCTTTTCCTGTCATGGCTTTTCGGGTGCTCGGATTGATGAGATTGCCCGGGTCTGTGATCTGCCCAAAGCGAATGTCCTTTATTATTTTAACACCAAGGAAAAGCTCTATCATGCGACACTGGAGCGTTTTCTTGATGTTTGGCTGGCTGATGCTGACGCGTGGATTTCAGAAAAGAACAGGCCCTATGACGGTCTGCTGAAATACGTTCAGGCGAAAATCGCTTTCTCCCGGCGCAAGCCGGAGGTCTCCCGGCTCTTCATGCAGGAACTCCTGTCGGGCGGTGGTCAGATCGAGGATTTTCTGAAAGTCACACTGAAAGAGCATGTGGAGAGACTGTCAGAAGTTTTCAGCACCTGGCAGGAACGCGGACAGATGAAGGCGGTGAATGTTCCGCACTTCATGTTTCTGCTCTGGTCCATGACCCAGTCCTATGCCGATATGCAGGTCCAGTTTGCAGCCGTTCTGGGCCGAAAGAAGCTCCTGAAAAGTGATTATGACGACGGCCTGGGCACCATCATGCAACTGCTTTCTTCTGTGTGCATTGATGAGGAAATATCTGCGCGATAAGAAGATGGAACCCGAGGGCGGTCGTAAAACCGGCAACACAGGACAGATTTCGATACTCAGCAAAAACCGGGAAAAAGATAAAGCTCAGCCCGCAGAGCGTGCCTGCACCAAGAGCGCTGATGGCTACCGGGTTGATGCCTCCCTGATACCAGTAAGCATTGTTCCGGTCTGATGAATAAAGAGCTTCAGGCTGGATGTTCTGCTTTTTGACGATGTAGTAATCGGCCAGAAGAATGGCGACCATCGGTGTGATGCAGCTTCCCAGCACATCCAGTGTGAGATGCACCAGTTCCGGGCGTGCATACAGATTCCATGGTGTAACAATGATGGCGCCTGTTGCGGCGATCAGTCCTCCCTGACGCCATGACAGGCGATTGGGTGCAATATTGGAAAAATCGAAGGCAGCGGAAACGAAGTTTGCCGAGATGTTGATGCCGACCGTCGCTGTCACGACAGTCAGAACTCCTAGAAGTGCTGTGGTCAGGCTGGTGGTTTTGACGACTGTTTCAACCGGGTCGAAAATCAGATGACCGAAGACAGGCAATGTCAGGGCGATTGTCAGCAGGGTCAGAAAGGCAAAAGCCAGTAGATTGAACGGGAGGCCCCAGAAGTTGCCGCTCCGGATGGCGCGCATGTTGACACCGTAACGGGCGAAATCTCCAAAATTGAGAATGATCGGCGAGAAGTAGGCGAAGATCAGCGCCATCGCATTCACTATGCCGGAGAACTGCTGTGTGAAGGTAGGATGTGTCGCGACGTGGAACATATGAAACGAGACATGCCCGCCCGTCTTGAAAAGAAGCCAGCCGTCGAGAAGCGCCATCATGCCGTAAATGACGGGACCGGCCCAGTCGATGAAATGACGGATGGCGTCCATACCGTTCCAGAAAACCATGATCTGCAGGGTCCATACGGTCATGAAGGCGACCCAGCCGACCAGTGACAACCCCACAAAGCCATGCTGTGAGGTAATGGCCCAGGGTTCAATGGCAGGCCAGAGTTTGACGGCGAGCACCACGAGCGCGTTGGAGGCGAGCCAGGTCTGGATGCCATACCAGCCTATGGCGATCAGCCCGCGTATAAGCGCGGCGAGGATGGCTCCATACACTCCGAACGTCATGCGCGCCACGACGGGAAAAGGCGCTCCGGTACGGAAGCTGGGGGCCGCGACAAGATTGCAGGCCACCTGCACCACAAGAATACCGAGAAGCAGGGCAAGGAACACGTCCTGAAGAGGTAATCCCATGACGAACAGGCTGCTGACTGTCACGTAGCCTGCCACGCTATGAATATTGGACATCCACAGAAACAGATAGTCCTTGCCGCCCCATGTGCGCTGGGTCACCGGGGCCAGATCGTCATTGATCAGGCTGGATGAGCCTGTCTGGAGTGATGAAGGGCCGCTCATGGTGTTCTCCCTGAGAACATGATTCGTTTACGAAATATCTTATTGACCAGATAGTCAGAATAACAATACGGTTTCGACATGAAATGTGGAGAAATTCACGATTCCTGCAATCACGAAGGATGGTTTGATGCTGCACATCAGAGGCGGTGACGTTGTAACGGCGGAACGCACCATGCGGGCCGATGTCCTGTGTGGCGATGATGGACGGATTCTTCAGGTCGGAGCAGATCTCGAAACCCCGGTCGGATTCGATGTGGTGGATGCTGGCGGTCTGCTGGTCATGCCGGGTGGCATCGATCCCCATACGCATATGGAAATGCCCTTTATGGGCACCACTGCAACGGACGATTTTTTTACTGGAACGGCTGCCGGTCTCGCAGGCGGCACGACCAGCATCATTGATTTCGTGATCCCTGGCCGGGGGCGTGGGTTGCTGGATTCATGGAAGGAGTGGCGCGAAAAGGCGGCGAAAGCGGCATCTGATTATGGTTTTCATGTCGCCATCACGGAGTGGAACGATCAGGTGCACCGCGATATGGGCACGCTGGTTGAGGAGTGCGGTGTCAACTCCTTCAAACATTTCATGGCCTATAAAAATGCCCTGATGGTCGAGGATGACACCCTGCTTCGTTCGATGAAACGTGCGTCGGAACTGGGGGCAATCTGTACGGTTCATGCGGAGAATGGCGATGCTGTCGCCTATCTCCAGCAGTATCTGCTGGCGCAGGGACGCACCGGGCCGGAGGCGCACCCTGTTTCAAGGCCCCCGGAAGTGGAGGGGGAGGCGGCCCGGCGCGCCATTACGCTGGCGGGTCTGCTGGGTGCGCCGGTTTATATTGTCCATGTCTCGACGGAGCAGGCGGCGAAAGCGATCGCTGATGCCCGCATGAGAGGACAGGAAGTATATGGCGAAGTTCTGCCCCAACATCTTGTGTTTGACGAAAGCGTTTATGAAACGTCGGACTGGCTGAAGGCGGCGCGTTATGTGATGAGTCCGCCTTTCCGTCCACGTCATCATCAGTCATCGCTGTGGGGTGGTCTTATGTCCGGTCAGTTGCATACGACGGCAACGGATCATTGCTGTTTCTGCGCGGGCCAGAAAGAAGCGGGGCGACATGATTTTACGCGCATCCCTAATGGAACGCCCGGGATCGAGGATAGAATGAGTGTGCTGTGGCACTATGGAGTGAAGAAAGGTCGCCTGTCCCCGGAAAAGTTCGTGGCTCTGACTTCAACCAATACAGCCCGGATTTTCAATCTCTACCCACAGAAGGGGGCTATTGCGCCGGGCGCTGATGCCGACATTGTCCTGTGGGATCCGGATGCGGAGCGAACCATTTCGGCTGCGACGCATCATCAGAATGTCGATTACAATATCTTTGAAGGTATGACGCTGACCGGTCTGGCTCAGACCACGATCAGCCATGGAAAGATCGTCTGGCAGGATGGTGATTTGCGGGCGGTCAAAGGGGCAGGGCGTTATCTCAGCCGTTCGGCTCTGAAACGTACGCCGCGGAAGCCTCTTTAGGAAACATAGAGGATATTTGAAACAGCGCTTCAGCCCGTGAACTCGTCTCGAAGCTCACAAGGATGCAACGGTTTTCTTCGGACTTAATTTATGAAAGGAAGTGGGGCAGAGGTCAGTATATCAATATCGTGCAAGAATATTCTTATTTCCTGTCGGAATCTTTGTCTTCCGTCATGCCATCCTGAGTGCGGGCATAGGCAAGAGACTCTTCGTTGAAAGCAAAGGGAAGGCATGCATAACGCTTGCCTTCTGTGACAGGCCGGACGGCATGCATGAGTGCGCTGGAAAAGATGAGGGCGCCTCCGGCAGGAGGACAAAATCCCTGATCTGAAAATTCGGGAAAGACCAGATCTCCTCCCCTGAAATCATTGTTCAGATTAAGGGAGATGGCGAAAAGTCTGTGGAATGCCCCTTTGACCGTATTATCGCGGTGTGGTCCGAAGCCTCCCAGTTCGGCGGCGTCGTAACATCCGACAATCATGCGGTCCATACCTGTAACGGTACACTGGAAACTCTTGCGGATTTCTGGAACGACACGTCGGATGATGCGGGCCTGTAACCCCCTGACCAGCGTTTCGTCACGTAAAACACAATCATGTCTACGCTTGAAAGACTGGCTGATGGTCTGGATAGCAGCGCCTTCGCTATTGCGGGTCAGGATGCCGGAGAAGTTTTGTGGCTGGCTTTTATAGTATGAAATAAGCGCCTGACAGAACTGCGGCTCAAGAACACCATCAAGCATGAGGGCAGGGATGGGACCGTTCTGAAAACGCGGCGCATGATCCAGCCACTGATTTAGAAGTTCCGCGACGTCGGGGCTATCGGGAAGAACCTGTTTGATCCTGAGCATCGGGTCCACAAGAACCCAGAGCACCTGTTTTCTATCGACATTGTAAAGCCTGTGCACGGTCTCGTCATTGTCAACAAGAATGATGCTGCCATCTGCCGGAAAATCAGGGCCGTCGTTGCCGCCTTCCTGACAGTCTCCGGTAACACAGAAGATTTCCAGAGTGCCGTTTTTGCGCTTCTCCCCAAGCTTGCGGAAGGATTCCGTAGCGAAAGCTGATGGGAGGGTTTGGAGTGAAGGCGTGAAGATCAGCAGGCTATACCGCCCGGCAGCCATATCGAAGCTGTAACGCCCCCAATCGGTATTGGCTTTCTGTAGAAAGAGGGGAGCGGGATCGCCGGGGAGAATCATGGGCGCCATTCTCAGATCACTATTGTTTATTACTTATTATATTGAAAATGCTGAATATTCTATCTTTTTTGTTGAATTTTATTTTGTGGAAAACACAGGAAACCAAAAAACTTAACCATATGGTCGAAATTTCGTTGCGAATCCGGATTAAAAAATTATAGTTATGCAATATCGATCACTCTTACGTTTCGATGCTGGAGCAGGAAAAGAATATGGTCCAAAAACGCCTTTCAGTTTTTCATTTCCTTCTAGCAGGGACAATCTGTGCAGAGACAGTTCTGGCTGAACAGGCGTTAGCGCGGGATGTGCCGCTCCCGGCAAAGACGGTAAAAGTGGCCAATGGAAAGGGTGTATTTAAAAAGCCCGTTGCTCCCAGGCCACGTTCGATCAACGCAAGTGGCCCTGGAGAAGCAATCCAGGTCACTGGCAGCACGGCATCCGCGCAGGGTGTGACGGGGAAGCAGCCTGGTGGTGGTCTCATGCGTGTGGAAACGCGTGCGGGAACTATTCAGTCAGTTACACGGGATTTTATCTCGAAACAGCCTCCGTCAGCCAATCCGGTACAGGTTCTGTCACTGACGCCGAGCGCCTTTGTCACGTTGACCGAGCCCTACGGTATTGCTGGCGGCAATCTGACCCTGCGTGGATTGCCCGGCGACCATGTCGGCTGGATCTATAATGGTGCGCCGGTCAATGATGTGGGTGATGGTGGTTTTTATGCCAACCAGACCTCCGACGGTGATAATCTGAAATCCGTTTCTCTCACACCCGGATCAGTTGATATTGATACTCCCAGTATCTCGGCTGCTGCTGGTGCGGCATATGCTGAATTGATTGATCCCTCACACAAGCGTGGCGGTTTTGTCGATTTTTCCTATGGTTCCTATGACATGCATAGAGAATTCGTGCGTCTGGAAAGTGGTGATATCGGTAAAACAGGCGTGCGTGCATTCGTCTCCTTCTCCAACACTGCTTCAGATAACTGGCGTGGTCCGGGCAAATTCACCCGTAAACATGTCGATTTCAAACTGATCAAGGAATTCACGCCGGAAAGTCGCTGGACGCTCAATGCCAGCTATAACACCAACCAGTTGCAGCTTGATATGTATCCGACCAGGGATCAGTTCGCGGAGTATGGAAAGAAACTGGATTACAGTTCTCATTTTAATAAAAATGATCCTACAAACTATTATAAATATGGATTGGATGCTTTTCAGAACCTTATCGCATCCGCACCGCTTTCCCTGAAACTGGTGGATGGGCTCAGGTTTGACGATACGCCTTATCTCTGGTGGGGGTCTGGCTCCATTGGCGGTGTAAGCATGATCGAAGACGGTCAGACGTTTTCAGGCAATCAGCCTGTAGACGTGAATGTTGCGAACGGCACGACGGTCTATTCACCGCTGTATTTCAGCTATCATAGAACTGGAAACAACGCGAAGGTAACGTGGACCAAAGGGATCAATACTCTGACTTTTGGCTGGTGGTATGAATGGTCTCGTACCAATCAGGCGACGCCGGTGTCCTATATCAATCAGAACGACGGTGGTCCTGCCAATATCTATGGTGATTATGGCCCCAATATCTACCGTACTGCTGAAGGCAAGAAATGGTATCTCAACGATCATAACACGTTCACGCAGGTGAACATGCTTTATCTGGGAGACAAGTTGAAGCTACTGAACGACAAGTTGGAATTGCAGGCTGGCGTGCGTCTGGCGATGGTCAATCGCAAGGTTGACAGTTATGTGCCCAACATTGTCCAGCATCGTGGACAGAATGTTTTCGAACCACTGCCTCAGGTCAGCATCAGCTACACATTCAATCCTCATCATCAGCTGTATGTTCGTGGATCGAGCAGCTTCAAGATGCCGAACAACAACACATTATTCGAGCTGTATAATGCCAATGGTTCCATGTCGACGGCGCCTTCCAGTAATGTAAAGCCGGAATATTCAATCAATGAAGAAATAGGTTATCGTTATCACGATGATATCTTTGTTGGGGATATTTCCTTCTTCAATTACAACTTCACCAATCGTCAGATGGCGGTGCTGAGCTACTTTGGTAGCGCGCCAATGGTGACGACGATGAATGTCGGCAATCAGACATCACGCGGCGTTGACGTCCAGCTTGCGACGCGTCCGATCTTTGGACATTTCCGTCCCTATGTCAGTTTTGAATATCTCGACGCGACCATGGACTCGAATATTCGTTATCTGGGGGATTATCTGCGGACCAGAGGGAAACGTCCCGCACAGACACCCCATGAAATGGGTGCGCTTGGCGTCGACTGGGATAATGGCCACATATTCCTCGACCTTAATCTGAAATATGTCGGGTCTCAGTACGCTACTCTTGTCAATGATGAGAAACTGCATTCCTATATTTCAGATTCACTAACTGTTGGCTATCGTTTTTCCAATGTGTGGTATCTTCATTCGCCGCAGATACAGCTTAACTTCCAGAATCTGGCTGGCTCGCTTTATCGAAACGGAGTGTATTCCATGTCGCCATTCGCTCATCCGACGACAGGTATGAACGGCACGCAATATACGTCGAGTTCGGCTCCGACCTACACGCTGGCCCCCCCTCTGTGTGTTTCCTTTTCAGTCTCCACCGGTTTCTGATTTTCTTTTCATGATCAGGGAAGGCTCGTCAGTGAAAACTGTCGAGCCTTTTTTCTGTCTGATAAAAAAACTGACTAAATGGTCAGAAAAATATTGCGAAAACGAATCATATTCGGCACGATCATTTTGACTAGAACACTTGATGGATAAACAGCGAATGCCATCCCCGGATATTGCAAGCGGTCGTCTGACAGAGCTGGAACTCAGTCACAACTTTTCAGATGCCCACCCGCCATTGACCCATGAGCAGGCGCTGGTTGAGGCGGAACGCTGTTTCTATTGCTATGATGCGCCGTGTATCGAGGCGTGTCCCACCAGTATCGATATTCCGCGCTTTATCCGGGCGATTGCGACTGGCAACATGCAGGGATCGGCTCGCACCATTCTGGACTCCAATATCCTTGGTGGTTCCTGCGCCCGTGTCTGCCCGACGGAAATTCTTTGTGAGCAGAAATGTGTGCACAACACGCTCGAAGAAGGGCGGCCGGTTCGAATTGGCCAGTTGCAGCGCCATGCGACGGACTGGCAGATGGAGCATGGAGGGCAGCCTTTTCAGCGGGCTCCAGGAACAGGTCGCCGTGTGGCCGTTGTCGGTGCGGGACCAGCGGGTCTGGCGTGCGCTCATCGTCTTGCAATGCATGGACACGAGATCGTGCTTTATGACCGTCACGCGAAAGCGGGTGGTCTGAACGAATATGGCGTTGCGGCCTACAAGCTTTCTGATGATTTCGCACAGAAAGAGATTGATTTTCTTCTGGCAATCGGTGGTATTTCGGTTGTTGGCGGCAAGACATTGGGTGTCGATTTCACTGTTGGCGAACTCAAGAGCGAATACGATGCTGTCTTTCTCTCCATTGGTCTGACTGGCGTAAGGCAGCTTGAACTGGCAGGCGAAGAACTCGCAGGTGTTCAGGATGCTGTCGCTTTCATCGAAACGCTAAGGTCAACGCCGAAAACTGATGTCCCCGTTGGTCGACGTGTTGTTGTGATCGGTGGAGGCAATACCGCCGTTGATGCCGCCGTGCAGGCGCGTCGACTGGGCGCTGACGAGGTGACGCTGGTTTATCGCCGTGGTGCGGAGAATATGTCGGCGACAACCGTCGAGCGGGAATGGGCGCAGACCAATGGCGTTACGGTAAAGCTGTGGGCATCACCAGTGGCGATCGTGCAGCAGGATGGTGTGCTTGTGGGGATGGACTTCGCTCGCGGTTCCCTGAATGCATCAGGAAAACCTGTTTATGATACAGAAGATCGGCTGTTCGTGCCGGCTGATATGGTTTTGAAAGCGGTAGGGCAGACCTTCTGTCATGACCCGATCAGTAAAGAAGATATTGCGATCGAGAACGGTCGTATCATGGTGGATGCAGAACATCGCACCAGCATGACGGGTGTTTACGCGGGCGGCGACTGCACGCCGGGCGAAGACCTGACGGTCGCGGCGGTGCGGGACGGACGGGACGCGGCGGAAGCCATCAATGCTGCTCTTTCGAACGCGGCATAAGGAAGGGGAACGGAAATATGGCTGACCTGACAACAGTTTTCGCGGGTATTCGCTCTCCCAATCCCTTCTGGCTCGCCTCCGCGCCGCCGACGGACAAGGAATACAATGTCCGTCGCGCCTTTGAGGCAGGCTGGGGCGGCGTGGTGTGGAAGACGCTCGGTGAAGATCCGCCGGTGGTAAATGTCAGTTCACGCTATGGCTCGCTGGATTACAACGGTGCGCGCATGATCGGGCTGAGCAATATCGAGCTGATTTCCGACCGTCCGCTTGCGACCAACATTGCGGAAATAAAGGCCGTTAAAAGAGACTATCCGGATCGCGCTGTCATCGTCAGTCTGATGGTGCCGTGCGAGGAGGATAAATGGAAAGCCATCCTGCCCATCGTTGAAGAAACGGGTGCTGATGGTATCGAGCTGAATTTTGGCTGCCCGCACGGTATGTCCGAACGCAATATGGGTGCTGCCGTCGGGCAGGTGCCTGAATATGTGGAAATGGTCACGCGCTGGTGCAAGCAGAACACCCGCATGCCGGTGATTGTGAAACTGACCCCGAACATCACCAATATTCTCATGCCTGCGCGTGCGGCCAAACGTGGTGGCGCGGATGCCGTGTCGCTCATCAATACCATCCAGTCTGTGATCGGCGTGGATCTTGACCAGATGGCGCCCATACCGGTGGTGGGTGGTAAAGGTACGCATGGCGGGTATTGCGGACCAGCGGTGAAGCCGATTGCGCTGCGCATGATCGGTGAGATCGCGCGTGATCCGGAAATGGCTGGCATCCCGATTTCTGGAATTGGCGGGATTGGTTCATGGCGTGATGCGGCCGAATTTCTGGCGATGGGATCGACCACGCTTCAGGTCTGCACGGCGGCGATGCATTATGGTTTCCGCATTGTCGAGGACATGGTGGACGGGCTTTCCGCATGGATGGACCAGAAGGGCTACAGTTCGATCGACGATGTTTCGGGTCGCGCACTCCAGCAGTTCGTGCCATGGAATCAACTGAACATGAAGTTCAGGACCATCGCACGTATCGATCAGGATGCCTGCGTCAGTTGTGGCCTGTGTCACATCGCCTGCGAGGACACGTCGCATCAGGCGATTGCCAAAACGCGTGTGGGTGATGAGCGGCATTACGAAGTGATCGACGAGGAATGTGTGGGGTGCAATCTGTGTGCCCATGTCTGCCCGATCGACGGCTGCATTACGATGGAGCCGCAGCCGGTTGAGGGGCATCTGACGTGGCCAGAGCATCCCAACAATCCGCATCGTATTATGGCATAACTGTCTGTTTCCTAATTTTAGTCTGAACGAGGAGAGTGAGCGTGTCCCAGTCGGTCAAAGGCAGCAATCTCAGGGTCGATGGTAACGCCCTCTGGGTGGACCTGATGGAAACCGCCCGCTATGGCGGTACGCCGAAGGGGGGTGTCCGTCGTCTGACGCTCACGGATGAGGATCGTCAGGTGCGTGACTGGTTCGTGCGCACCTGCACCGATCTGGGTTGTGAAGTGTCCTTTGACTCCATGGGGAATCTCTTCGCCCGTCGTCCCGGGCTGGATAATGCGCTCCCCCCCATCACCATGGGCAGTCATCTGGATACGCAGCCGACAGGTGGCAAGTTTGACGGGATTCTGGGCGTGCTCGGCGGTCTGTCCGTGCTTCGTGCCTTGCATGACTCCGGTTACACGACGCGCCATCCCATCGAGGTGATCAACTGGACCAACGAGGAAGGTTCACGTTTTTCGCCGCCGATGATGTGTTCGGGGGTGTTCGCAGGCGTATTCACGGAAGCGGAAGTGCTCGACAAGCGGGATCGTGCGGGCATCCGCTTTGGCGATGAACTGGATACGATCGGTTATCGGGGACAGGAACCCTGCGGTCAGCACCCGATCTCGGCGTATTTTGAACTGCATATCGAACAGGGTCCGATTCTGGAGGCCGAGGACAGGACGATCGGCATCGTTACCGGCATTCAGGGCGCGCGCTGGTATGAAGTCACGGTGCGGGGCAGGGACGCACATGCGGGCTCGACGCCGATGCCGCTGCGGCATGACGCGCTGGTTGCGTCCGCGGGGATGATCATGGCGGTCAATGACGTGGCGAAGGCGCACGGTCCCAGCGCGGTTGGAACGGTAGGGCTGCTCGAAAACCGTCCCAACAGCAGCAATGTCGTGCCAGGTGAGGTGTTTTTCACCATCGACATCCGTGATCCGGACGACGCTGTCGTGTTGCAGATGGAACAGGAACTTCGTGGCAGGCTGGAAAAAATTGCACAGGATAACAGCGTCGAACTCGAGATCGTGCAGATCTGGGATGCGCCGGCGGTCCACTTTGATCAGGCGTGTGTCGGTATGGTGGAGGACGCTGCCACAGAACATGGTTATAGCGCACGCCGCATTGTCTCCGGCCCCGGTCATGATGCCGGTTATGTGGCGAAAGTCGCACCCACTGCGATGATTTTTGTGCCCTGCAAGGATGGTCTCAGCCACAATGAGGAGGAGAGCATTCTGCAAAATGATGCGGAGATGGGAGCAAACGTGCTGCTGGCAGCCGTGCTCAAGGCGGATCAAACATTCAATCAGTAAAGTATAAAGTCAGGTTCTGTGGGAGGCCGGCTGGGTAGGGAAACCTCACCCGTTCGGCCTTTTCTGTTTGCAAAGCCCATGAAACCGACGTTTTGACAGGGGAGGGGCTTGCATCCAGCGCCGGTGTGAGGGATCACGCAAGGGAATGACCGCTTCCGGTCAACAGTCTGTCCTGCAGGAACGAAAGCCCGCCATGCGCCTGTCACGCAGTTTTCTGCCTACCCTCAAGGAAACCCCGTCCGACGCCCAGATCGTGTCGCACAGGCTCATGCTCCGCGCTGGCCTCGTCCGGCAGACAGCTTCGGGCATTTACACCTGGCTCCCGGCGGGCCTGAAGGTTCTGCGCAATATCGCGAACATCGTGCGTGAGGAGCAGGACCGGGTCGGTGCGCAGGAAGTGCTGATGGCGACCATCCAGTCCGCCGATCTGTGGAAGCGTTCCGGGCGTTATGACGCCTACGGCCCCGAGATGCTGCGTATCAAGGACCGCCATGAGCGCGAACTGCTGTTTGGTCCGACCAACGAGGAAGTCATCACCGATGTCGTTGGGCAGGAACTGAAATCCTACAAGGAACTGCCGCAGGTTCTCTATCAGATCCAGTGGAAATTCCGTGACGAGATCCGGCCGCGTTTCGGCGTGATGCGTGGTCGTGAGTTCTACATGAAGGACGGCTACGGTTTTGATATCGACTACAAGGGCGCGGTCGATACCTACCGCAAGATGATGCTGTCCTACCTTCGCACCTTCCAGCGTCTTGGCGTCCGCGCCGTGCCGATGGTGGCTGACACCGGCCCGATCGGCGGCGACCTGAGCCACGAGTTCCTGATCCTCGCGCCGACAGGCGAGAGTGGCGTGTTCTATGACGGTGCGCTCGACACGCTCGACTGGCTGGCCGATCCGGTGGACGTGGACAAGTCGGAAGACCTTGAGAAATTCTTTAACAACGTGTCGTCCTACTACGCCGCCACGGACGAGAAGCATGACGACAAGGCGTGGGAGTCCGTGCCTGTCGAACGTCGTCGTGAAGGCCGCGGCATCGAGGTCGCGCACATCTTCTATTTCGGCACGAAATATACCAAATCGATGGACATCACCGTCGCCGGTCCGGATGGCGCTCCCGTCCATCCGGAGATGGGGTCCTATGGCATAGGCGTGTCGCGTCTGGTCGGCGCGATCATTGAGGCCAGCCATGACGAGGCCGGCATCATCTGGCCGGACAATGTCGCACCGTTCAAGGCTGTGATCCTGAACCTGAAGGTCGGTGACGAGACCTGCGATACGCTGTGCGAGGCGCTTTACGCCAAGGCTCCGGAGCGGTTCCTTTACGATGACCGTTCCGACCGCGCTGGCGCCAAGTTCGCCGATGCCGACCTGATGGGCCACCCTTGGCAGATCATCGTTGGACCGCGTGGGGCGAAGGAAGGCAAGGTCGAACTGAAACGTCGTGCTACAGGTGAGCGTTTCGAGTTGACCGTCAATGAAGCACTGACGAAAGTCCTGAGCGCCTGATGTTCGGCTCCTTCGAGCGCGCCGTCGCCGGGCGGTATCTGAGGGCGAGAAAAGGCGAACGCTTCGTCTCGGTCATCGCCATCTTCTCGCTGGTGGGCATCTCGCTCGGCGTTGCGACCCTCATCATCGTCATGGCGGTGATGAACGGGTTTCGCTCCGACCTGATGGGACGGATTCTCGGCCTGAATGGCGATCTCTCGCTCTACAGCGCCAGCGTCACGCGCTCGATTACGGATTATGATTCCATCGCAGGCGAGGTCCGAAAGGTTCCCGGCGTCGTCAGCGCCACGCCGCTGCTGGAGGGGCAGGTGCTTCTCAGTGTCGGCAACTTCAGTTCCGGTGGTGTTGTGCATGGCATGACGAAGCAGGGACTGATGGACCTGAAAGAAATCAGTTCTTCCATTATTGCTGGCTCTCTTGATGACTTTCAGGGTGATGATGCGATTGCTGTTGGCGTCACGCTGGCGGATCGAGCGGGCCTGATGATCGGCTCGAAGATCACGCTGGTCTCACCGAACGGCGCCGCGACCGCGTTCGGTACGGTGCCGCGCGTGCGGGCTTACAAGGTTGTGGCGATCTTCGATGCGGGCGTGAACGATTACAATGCGGGTTATGTTTTCCTCCCGCTTGAAGCGGCGCAGGTCTATTTCCAGCAGCCTCATGCCGTAACCCAGATTCAGGTCATGACGACGGATGCTGAAAACGTGCAGCCGGTCACAAAGGCCATCACGCAGACTTTGGATGATCCCCGTATCCGCGTCATCGACTGGACGAAGAGCAACAACGCTTTCTTTGGTGCGGTACAGGTCGAGCAGAACGTCATGTTCCTGATCCTGACACTGATTATTCTGGTGGCGGCGTTCAACGTGATTTCGTCCCTTATCATGATGGTGAAGGACAAAACGGCGGACATTGCTGTGCTACGGACGCTTGGTGCGACACGCGGAGCTATCATGCGGATCTTCCTGATGTGCGGTGCCTCCGTGGGTGTCACCGGCACGGTTCTCGGCACGGTTCTCGGCGTGGTGTTCTGCGAGAACATCGAGCGTATCCGCCAGTTGTTGCAGAAGATAACGGGCACGAACCTGTTCAATCCGGAAGTCTATTACCTCGAACATCTTCCGGCGAAGCTGGTATGGGGGCAGGTGGTGGAGATCATCGTCATGGCGCTGGGCCTCTCCCTTCTGGCGACGCTCTATCCGTCATGGCGGGCGGCGAAGACCGATCCGGTGGAGGCGCTGCGTCATGGGTGAGACCGTTCTGGCGCTACGCGACATCACGCGTTCCTATGTGAGCGGCGACGAGACACTGCATGTCCTGCGCGGCGTGAATTTTGAACTCCGGGCTGGGGAGACTGTGGCGCTCGTTGCGCCATCCGGCACCGGCAAGTCCACGCTGCTGCATATCGCAGGATTGCTCGATCACCCGGATGGTGGCGTGATCGAGATCGCAGGACGTGATGCGGGACGCTTGTCGGACAGGGAATGCACTGCCATCCGCTGCTCGGAAGTCGGTTTTGTCTATCAGTTCCACCACCTGCTGGCAGAATTTACGGCGCGTGAAAATGTGGCTCTCCCACAGATGATTGCCGGGACGTCACCAGCAGCTTCCCGTCGTCGCGCGGAGGAGTTGCTGGGTCTGTTCGGACTGGGCCACCGTCTGAACCATCTGCCCGGCAAGCTGTCTGGGGGTGAGCAGCAGCGCGTGGCTATCGCCCGTGCGCTGGCTAACGCGCCCTCTGTCCTTCTGGCGGATGAGCCGACCGGAAATCTTGATGTCTCGACAGCGGATAACGTGTTCGAGGAACTGCTGCGTGTGGTGCGTGGTTCAGGCGTAGGCGCGCTGATAGCGACTCATAACGGAGAGCTTGCTGCACGTATGGACCGGGTCGTGACGTTGCGTGATGGCGTGCTGGTGGAAGGGTAAGCGGCCACGCACCGATGCGATGACCCAGACCGATTTCTTCCAGCACAGGAACAGCTTTCTCTCGTGATGCCTGTTGCTGTCCCAGCGTCATATTCTGCCATACTCTTTTCCAGGGCAGAAGGCGGCTTTCCTGAAAGACCACCGAAATTTCCTCAGGGCGTGAGACCTCGCCTTCGGTAACCGGATACAGGCCGACCAATGTACGGAGAAGCGTCGATTTCCCCGAACCACTACGGTCAAGAAGAACGACAAGTTCGCCGGGAGCAATATTGTGATCCAGTTGATCAGGTTTCTGCAGACCCTCGTGCTGGCTGCTCTGGGCCGCCTTCTTTCCACGCTCCCGCGTTTTCATGCTGTGATTGGAGAAATTGATGGGTTGCTGCTAACGAACCGGGCGTTACCTGATTTCGGTCTTGCTCTGGCTGCCACACAGGAAATGACGCTTGCGAAAGCAGGGCGGATCAGGAAGCTGGTTACGGAAAACGCTATTGCGGTGGTGGCGTGTGCGATTGAGGTGCCGGGCAATCCGGACCTGAGTCAGGATAACCCTCTGGAGCGGCATTATCGTGATGTCCTGTGCGGGCGGGCTCTGCTTCGGAAAAGGTATGAGGCGACGCAGGCTGGTCCGGAACGTGAGCAGCCTTTCAGCGAGGCTGCTGTTTGGAACAGTCAACGAGCGGTTATGGTCTCAGCTTTCAAAAAGCTCTCTTTGAAAATACCGATGAAGAAGGACGTGTCTGGTGGAGACGTTACCTGTGCGAGTGAACCTGAGCGCAATGTCGCGGCATCGCTTGTCACTCGAAACTCCACCGTAAACCTGTTACAGACAGGATCTTACTGATTTCAAGGAGGCTCGCTTGAAGGATCATGACCCCACTTCCTTCGATGCAGCCGAAGATCTTTCCTACGATGAATTAAAAACACGGCTGGCTCAGAAACCTGGTGATCCGCTTCTGCTTCATGGAGTTGCAAAAGCTGCTTTCACACAAGGACGGTTCGATCAGGCCGTCGGCTATGCGGGACTGGCCGTCCGAGTTGACCCTCGCGCCGAATTTCATGTCACACTCGGACTGGCGCTCCTGAGGCTTGGCCATGCTGAGGCGGCGCTGGGCGCGCTCAGAGTGGCTGTGCTGACGGACCCGAGCAATCCTTCCGCGCAACTGGCGCTTTCTGAAGCATGTGAAGCTGCCGGGCAGTTTGTCGACGCCGAGGCCGCACTCCGCATGGCGCTGGACCTGCGGCCTCTGGAGGCGGGTTACCCGCTCGTTCTGTCGCAGTTTCTTGCCCGTCATGGCCATTCTGTCGAGGCGCTTGCGATGGCGCGGCGCGCCACACGTCTGGCGGCCACCGATGATGTCATATCCCGACAGCATGAAGCGACGCTACTCAGCGCGTCAGGTGATCATGCGGCTGCCGAAATGCTGTTTGCGGAAATATGTGCCCTCCGTCCTGCCGATCCGGCCGTATGGGCCAATCATGGAGCCATGCTGTTCGAACTGGGTCGTCTGGAGGAAGCCTGTGACGCGCTGAAAGAGGCGACAGTCCTCGGTCTGCCCACACCCGAGACACTGACCAATCTTGGGCTTGTGCATATGGCGCTCGGCCATCTTGTCGAAGCAGAAAAGGATTTTTCCAAAGCGATTATGCTGCGGCCGGGTGATCTCCGCATCATGCTCAATCAGGCGACGCTGTTGAATGATCTGGGGCGTCGGAAAGAGGCGGCGGACCTGTTCCAGCAGGTCATGAAGGACGCGACGGGAACGGTGGATGCAGCAAGAGCGCATTTCAATCTTGCCACAGTGGAACTCGCAGAAGGTCGTTTCTCGCAAGGCTGGAGTGATTTCGAGGCGCGACGTCTTCTGCTCCATCCGCTGCCCCGACCTGATCTCCCCGATTGGGATGGCGATCCCTCAGAAGAGCCCGTCATGCTGTGCGGCGAGCAGGGTTTGGGCGATTTCATCCAGTTCCTGCGTTTTGTGCCGATCGCGGTGGAGCGTGCGCCCGTTCATCTGCTGGCGCCGGGCAGTCTGGCCAACCTTGTCGAACAGTCTTTGAGTCTGCCTGTCTGGAGACGTGTTTATGAGAGTGGCAGGTTGAGTCTCATCACCTCAACCACTGATAAGACCTTTGTGGCGAAAGCATCCCTTCTGAGCCTGCCTTATCTTCTGGGCGTGGGGCGACCAATGGAAACTGCGCCTTACCTCGCTTCTGTGAACTCTCATATCCGGCAGGAAGGGCACCGGCCACGCATCGGACTGTGCTGGTCGGGCAATCCCGGCTACCGCTTCGATCGGCGACGCTCGATCGCGCTGAAGCTTCTTGATCCGCTTCTGGAAATCGATGGTATACAGTGGATTTCTCTTAATAGAGGACCGGCTCCTTCGGGCTTCCAACTCCTTCCGGAAGACGGCGATATGGCTGCGACCGCCGCCATGATCAGCACGCTTGATCTGGTGATTTCTGTCGATACCGCCATGGCGCATCTTGCGGGCGCCATGGGAGCGCCGCTGTGGCTCCTGAATCGGTTTGGTGGTGACTGGCGCTGGGCGGAGGGCAACTGGGACCAGCAGACGGGTCGCCATCTCTGGTATCCACAGGTGCGTCTGTTTGCTCAGGAAACGGCGGACAGACCGGACATCGCCTGGCGGGAGCCGGTCGCCAGAATAGCGGAAGCCCTGCGGTCCTTCATCGTCAGTCGTGCACAATAAGTATCCGGAAAATACTTTTAAATGTCAGGATTTTTCCTGTCTCTTGACCTCGTTCCAGACTGCGTCGAGCTTTTCCACATCGCATTCCGCCGGTGTCAGACCTTTCAGGGCGAGCAGGCTTTCGACGGCCTCAAAGCGGCGGGTGAACTTGCCATTGGCCTGTCGCAGGCAGGCTTCCGGATCGAGATCGAGCCTGCGGGCCAGACTGGCGACGGAAAAAAGCAGATCACCCACTTCATCCTGAAGAGCTGCCCTGTCACCGGACGCGATTTCTGCTTCCACTTCGGCCAGTTCCTCATGCACTTTGGCGACAACACCGTTGACATCCGGCCAGTCGAACCCGACACGCGCGGCGCGGGAAGCCAGTTTACTGGCGCGAAGCAGGGCAGGGAGCGCCAGAGGAATACCCGCCAGCGCACCATGTTCTGAACGCTTCTGCCGTTCCTGCTCCTTGTTCTGCTCCCATTGCGCGGTCAGAGCGACCCTGTCGTCGCGGATATCTTGCGCCTCGCCAAACACATGCGGATGACGGCGCACCATCTTGTCGGCGATACGGCGGGTAACTTCGGCGAAATCGAAACGCGTCTTCTCCTCCGCAATCCGGGACTGGAATACCACCTGTAACAGGAGATCGCCGAGTTCATCAGCCGTCTCGTCCCATGCTTCCCGCTCAATGGCGTCCGCAACCTCGTAGGCTTCCTCTATCGCATAAGGCGCCACGGTGGCCGGTGTCTGCTGTACATCCCACGCACACCCGGTCTCCGGATCACGCAACTGCGCCATGATCCGGATGAGGCGTTCCAGTTCATGGCCTGCGTCAGCAACGGAGGCGTCCATGAAAGAGTCTGCGGGGAAGGATTTGCTCATGGTGTGCTCCGTGGAAACTTGGATGCGGTGGTTTGTACGGCGTCAGTGTTGGCGAGATAGTAAGGGAAACAAGCGGGAGTTGACAGAAGAGGAATGGTTTTTTGGTAAGAGAGTAACGTCGGCTTTCGCTCTTTTCTCAGACGTGCGTTTGCTAAGAGAAACGTTCGCAAAGCGGACAGGAATTGATAAAAACAAATCGTGAGAATGTATCAATATATCACATTTTTATATAGTGAAAATTGGCAGATTATTGAAAATATGCTGAAATATTATAAATTACTATATAATTAATAATAAAAAATAAATTCTTTAACAAGAAAAAATATTATTACAGCGCTTTTTTATTTTTTCTTTAATTGAAAAGTCTAATTACACGCTCAAGATGTTTCGGATCTACTTTTCCAATCATGGTAAAGAGTGCGTTTGCTGCTCTTTTTGTTTCCTCTAGCGTCATGCTTGAAAAAGATAGTAGGTCGTCGACGTTATCGGAGTGGGATTCGACTTGTGCGAGACGCTCGAGTGCGGTTAGTGCTTCGCGGTCTAAGTCGGGGTAGTCGGTACAAAGCGTGTTAAGCTGGCTGGACAATCCGCTGCTGCCAGGGCATTTGAAGGCAAGAAAAACATCTAGCACCCGTCGGATTACATTGGGGATCATATAGCCGTGGTCGTCGTAAGCATCTGCTTGTTTTGTAAAACGGAGAATGTGGCTAAATAAAAAATGATACTCTGAATCATATTCTCGTAGTAATTTTGACATTCCAATAATGGTTGATGCTCTCCGCGTCTGCCCTGCCGGAATTGTAACATCAATGAACATGAAGGCAGCAGTCGGCGCTTTTCCCGGTGGAGGACGCACTCTGCCTTTCCAAGCCTTTTTAAACTCGTTCATACATTGGAGGTTGTGGGTAAGGATGAACACTTGCGCCGCCTTCTCGAGGCGGGTCCTTACAAGCGCGCAGGCATAGTTTAGGGCTTTTGTATCCAAGCTCGACACCGGATCGTCAACAACCACGATCAGGTCCTGTATTTTTCGGTTTTCTGCGTTGATGGATGAAAGAAAGTAGGAAATCGCAATCGCGGTCTTTTCGCCTTCGCTTGGAACACCGGTGATTGGTGATCCGTGTCGGTGGAGTTCGTAACCCTCATCAACGGGATTAATCGTCAGTTCGCTGTGACCTAGGTAAGCCGCTATCAGCCTGTTGATCACGTCGGCAGCGGGGCCATGGGTCCTGATCTTCTGGCGTAACCTGTGCGCCTTTTCCTCAAGCGCAGTTGCCGTATCAGTCGCGACCTTATGATTTTCCGCCGCTCTTTTTATATCCTTTTCTGCTCTCCGATACTCGTCACGGTAGACGGTGACGAAGTGTTGCCGGATTGCCGTCTCGGCCGCATCCTTCAGTTTCGTAAAATCGGTAATCGCTTTATTGTGCGTTGTAATGGCTTCGTTGATGGCTGTCACGCTTGCGGCAAGTCGGTCCGCAGTGGCGGTGACATCTGCTTCTTTGGCAACGCACAGCATATTAGCGGGCGTTGCTGGCCGTTCCTGTTTGGCGGACAGAACGGCTTGTAGTGTAGCAAGCTGTTCCGAGAGCAGAGAGACGTCCTTTAATAAAGCTTCCCGGGTGTCGTTGAAGCCGGTCCGCAGTTCTGTCATCAGATCGTTCGAGGCTGGTAGCTGGCTACTCAAGCGGGTGGTTGTTTGGATCAGTTCGCTCAGTCGATTGGCTGTCCTCGTTAGGTGGGCAATGAACCGGTCGACCTTATCGTCAAGAGTGATTGCGAGAAGCGACCGACGCTCGACTGAAAACGCATTACCACATAGGAGACAGTCGGAGATCCCATGGGCTTCATGGTAGTCGCGCCCCTGCTTCAGCCAGAGGAGCATGTCAGGATATTGCTTCACTTCATCAAGCGCGACCATCGCAAGTGACTGACTGCAAACCTTGACGATGAAGCGATAGGCTTCCCCAATATTCATTTCATCGAATATTAGCGGCTGTATGGGGGGCATCGGCTCGGCCAATCGACGCGTATCTTCTGCAGCCCTCAGTTCTTCGTTCGTAAGTAGAGGCCGATCATCGGCCTGCCACTTTTCGTAGTCTTTGGCGAAAGCTGGTGCCTCGTACTTGCGGCCGGCGCGATAAAGACGGGATGCGATAAGCTTCGCTCGCTCTCTTTTGAAGATGGTGAAAGCATTTTTTAAGGATTTAAGGGTCTGTCCTGCAGCATCTTTCTTCGCTTCCGCCTTAATAATCTCTCCCTCGACACTTGTCAGCTCGTTTGCGGCTTCAGTCTGGTCCACGCCAATGTAAAATACTGGATTTACCCGTCCCACGGTCCACTGTAGATTTTGCTCAATGTAGTCGGAGTTAAAGACCAATAGGCGCTGTTCAAGGCCTGTGGGATTGTTTGGGCATCCGAAAGTAGAACCATCGTCGGACACCATTTCGAATGTGCTGTGTTTCGGAAGTTTTGGATGCGGGCGACCAGCCTCGAGGCTGGCAAAGAGACGAGATAACGTGCTTTTTCCCGATCCATTGAAGCCATAAATAAGGTTGTAGCGGCAAAAATTTAGAGAGGGGGAATGAGAGTCGCGGTTGGAGTAAATCCCCATCCCCTGCAATAACTGAATGTTCGCTATAATTCCCATAAAGAGAATTCATATGTATTACTTCTCTGCTGTCAATAGCCTTCTGCTTATGTGATTTATTGATACGATACTTCTCCTCACCGAGGCAATATCGTTGGCAGACAATCGGCTCCGCAAGCCAAGTGAAGTGCTCCGGGTTTGATGGCAACGTCCATTTCAGACGTCAATGCAGGCAAGTGGATAGACCGCTCCTTCCCCCCCCCCACACACACAAATCCACCGCTCACCCAAGTATGACAACCCTTTCCCGTTTTTGACGAATGCCCTGTTCTGACCAATAACAGCTTCATGGCCTCCACGCGCTCCAAAAAAACCACGCCACCCACAAAAGCAGACATTCCCCGTCTCCCCAACGGCACGGCCATGGCGCCCCGCGACATGACCAGGCCGGAAGTCACCCGTTTTCTCGCTGACCTGTCAAAGGCATGGCCGGACCCGGAAACCGAGCTTGTGTTCAGTTCGCCCTATCAGCTTCTCGTCGCGACGGCGCTGGCGGCGCAGGCGACGGACAGTTCCGTCAACAAGGCGACGCCCGCGCTGTTTGCAGTGGCGCCTGGTCCGAAGGAAATGGCGGCGCTCGGGGAGGAAGCGGTCGGCGCGTATATCAAGACCATCGGCCTGTGGCGGAACAAGGCGAAGAACATTGTCGCTCTGTCGCGTGATCTGCTTGAACGTCACAATGGCGAAGTGCCTGCGGACCGTGACGCTCTGGAGGCGCTGCCCGGTGTTGGTCGCAAGACGGCCAATGTCATCCTGAACGTCGCCTACGGGCTTCCGGCCATGCCGGTCGATACCCACTGTTACAGGCTGGCCAACCGGACAGGGCTGGCGCGTGGCAGGACGGTTCTGGACGTGGAAAATGCGCTGGAGGCCCGAATCCCGTGTGAATTGCTACGGGATTCACATCATTGGCTGATCCTGCAGGGGCGATATGTCTGCAAGGCGCGGAGGCCCGAGTGCTGGCGCTGTGCTGCGACGAAAGACTGCCTCTATCCCGAAAAGGAAATGATCGCGCCCAAAAGGTAGCGCAGGCGGATAGTGTTCATCAGAAAAACATGATCGTCATGCAAATGTCATTCTTATTGCGGCAGGGATACGAGTCTGATGGCCTGTCGCCCGTTGCGCTGTCTGCAACTGTGTTCTAGGTGCAGGGACGCATTCTCAGGCAGGACGTAAGCGATTGCATCAGAGAATTTGCCGCCGTTCGATGTTTCGCTTTCTGGTTTCCCTTGGTTTGCAATGAAGACTCATGACTTCTTTCCCGTGCGGTTCAAGGTCGCCCTTCCGGAGCCCGGCGCTGTCTCCGGTCTGGCTGGCCACATGTCTGTAATGACTGCCCGGAACGGGAGGCTGTTGACGTGCGCGATCAGACACATGCTGGCGCTGCTGGGTCTCGTTGTGCTGACTGGTGGTTCGGCGCTTGCGGACGGTCATCCACCGATACAACGTAAGGCGGATGGGCGGGTGACCGTGCCGGAAGGCTCACCGGTGGACAAACGTCTGACGGTTATGTCGGTCACGGTCAGCCGCTGGAACCGGGGCACGACCGCGCCCGGCGTCATCGTGGCGGAACCCGCCCGGAACGTCACCGTATTCGCACCGGCTGCCGGAAAGGTGCTCGATGTCGCCGTCCGCGTTGGCGAGCATGTGGATGTCGGTGACGAAATCGCCCACATTCTTTCGGCGGATGCGGCACAGGCGTCCGCTGATGAGCTGAAGGCGAGCGCAGCGCTTGATCTTGCAGGCCGGATGCTCCGCCGCGCGCAGGCCGTGCTGGCTGCCGGAGGTGATGCGGTCAAGGATGTTGAGAATGCAAAGGCCGGCTACGCGCAGGCGCAGGCCGAAGAGCAGCGCGCCAAAACGCATCTCGACTCTCTTTCCACCAGTGTGAGCGCAGGTGGTGTCATCACTCTGAGGTCGCCCATCGAAGGGGCAGTCGGAAGCGTCAACACCACGGAAGGTATGAATGTCGTGGATCTGACGCAGCCGCTGGCGGTGGTGACCAATATCGCCGAGGTCTGGGCTGTCGCCAGCATTCCTGAACGCGACATCCGCAACGTGGCGCTCGGGCAGGCTGTCAATCTGACGCTTCCCGCCTTTCCCGGTCAGGTTTTCCACTCCACTGTGTCGGGCATCGAGCCGATCATGCAGGCGGATACGCAGGTGCTGATGGTGCGTGTCATTCTGCCCAATCTGGACCGCAAGCTGCATCCGAACATGTACGCCAACATGACGGTCATGGCTCCGCAGCCGGAAACCATTTCCGTTCCGCAGTCGGCACTGGTCATGAACAATGATCAGGTGACGGTGTTTGTGGAAGTGTCGCCGCATGTGTTCGAGCGCAGGATCGTTCAGGTCATCTATGACGATGGCGATCTGTGCCGGGTTACCTCGGGACTGACTCCCGGCGCCCGTATTGTGACGACCGGCGCGGTCCTGCTTAACGATGATTAATGCGATCATCGCAGCTTGCCTGCGCCAGCGTCGTCTCGTTTTTCTGGGCGCCGCCATTCTGGCGATCTGTGGTCTCTTCGCATGGCGCAACATCGCCATCGAAGCCTACCCGGATCTTGGCGCGGTCACTGTTCAGGTCTCCACGCAGGTCTCGGGTCTGGCCGCCGAAGAGATCGAGCAGCAGATCACCATTCCGCTGGAACGGCAGCTTGCCAGCACGCCGGGGATTGTGGACTCGCGGTCCAGCAGCACCTTCGGACTGTCCCTGATCACGCTGATTTTCAAGGATGGAACAGACGTCTATTTCGCCCGACAGCGTGTGACCGAACAGCTGGCGCAGGTCACGGTGCCGTATGGCGCGACGCCCGGTCTCGGGCCGGTCACAGGCCCCTCCGGCGAGATCTATCGCTATACGCTGGAATCCGACCGCGCCAACCTGATGCAGCTTTCGGATATCCAGCGCTGGATCGTCATGCCGGCGCTCCAGCAGATTCCCGGTATTGCTGCGATCAATAATTTCGGCGGTTTCACGAAGGAATATCAGCTTGTCCTGACGCCCGGCGCGTTACAGCGTTACGGTATCGGCCTGAACGATGTCGTCACGGCGATGCAGAACAACAACGCCAATGCCGGTGGCGGACGGGTCACGCGCGGCGAGCAGTCCTATGTGGTGCGTGGCTCCGGCCTTGTGCGGACGCTAAGCGACATGGGCGAGATTGCCGTGGCCCAGCATCATGGCGTGCCGATCCTGCTCAACGATCTGGGGCGTCTCCAGATGGGGCATCAGGTGCGGGAAGGCATTCTCGGCAAGAATTCCAACCCGGATACGATCGAGGGCATCGTGACGATGCTCACCGGGCAGAACGCCTCTCTGGTGCTGGAAAAGGTGCACGAGCAGGTGGCGCTTCTCCAGAAGCAGCTTGACCCGATGGGCGTGAAGATCGTCCCCTACATCGACCGCGACATGCTGGTGAAGGCGACCACTGAAAAGGTGATGGATACCGTGTTCAAGGGTGTCCTGCTGGTGGTCGTGGTGTTGCTGGTGTTTCTCGGCAGTCCTCGCAGCGCGCTGGTGGCGGCTGTGACCATTCCGCTGGCGCTGGCGATGGTCTTCGTGATCATGGACCTTGTCGGGATGCCCGCGAACCTGTTTTCGCTGGGGGCCATCGATTTCGGCGTGGTGGTGGACGGCGCCATCGTGGTGACGGAAGCGATCCTGCGGATACGCGAAGAACGTCCGACACAGAAAATCCAGATGAAGGATATTCTCGGCGTCACCAACCATGTCGGCCGGTCGATCCTGTTCTCGACGCTGATCATCATTGTGGCCTACAGCCCGCTGTTCGCGTTCGAGGGAGCGGAAGGCAAGCTGTTCCGCCCAATGGCCTTTACGGTCAGTTTCGCGCTGTTCGGCGCATTGCTCAGCGCGACGATGCTGACACCGGCTCTGGCATGGCTGGCCATGCGCAACCCGCACCGGCTGTTTCATAACCGGCCGCTTGAATGGCTGCATCACCAGTATATCCGCTGGCTGGGTCATATCGTGGATCGGCCGTTTCTGGCCTATCTCGGCGGCGGGGCTGCTTTTGCTCTGGTGATTGTGCTGGGCCTCAGCACCGGCCGCGAATTTCTGCCTGAACTGGATGAAGGCGCGCTCTGGCTCCAGATCGGACTGCCATCTGGAATCTCTCTGGATAAAGCCAGCGCGATGGCCAGTGAAATCCGCGCAGCGGTCAGGGAGTTCCCGGAAATTTCCTACGCCATCACGCAGCTCGGACGAAACGATTCCGGCACGGACCCCTGGACGCCGTCGCATATCGAAATGCCTGTAGGGCTGACGCCGTACAGCACATGGCCTGCAGGTGAGACGAAAGCGCAGTTTGAGCGCCGTCTGCGCGAACGACTGCGGCAGGTTCCTGGCATCAGCTTCGATATCAGCCAGCCCATTGAAGACGGCATGAACGATCTTGTCGGTGGCGCGCACTCACCCCTGGTGCTGCGTGTCTATGGTCAGGATTTCGGAGAACTGCGGCGGATCGGCGACGAGATCGTGCGCATTCTGCACTCTGTCAACGGAACGCGGGACGCCTCCATCTTCCAGGGACCGGAAATTCCGGAACTCGCCATTGCCGTGGACCGGTCGGCCATCGCCCGCTACGGCGTCTCCGTTGCCGATGTGATGGCTGTGATCCAGAACGGTATTGGTGACGCTCCTGTCACGCAGGTCTATGTCGGTGACCGGACCTACAACATGACGGTCCGGTTTGATCCCGATGAGGCAGCCAATCTTCAGAAACTTGGCCATCTTCCGCTGACGGGCACGTCAGGTGATCACATTCCTCTTGAAGCGCTGGCGAAAATCAGGCTGGAAACCGGCGAGAGCAATATCGCGCATGAAAACAACCGGCGTCAGATCACCATTCGTGTGAACAATGGCGACCGGCCTCTGTCGCAGTACCTGACGGATGCCCAGACCCATATCGACCGTGAAGTTCACTTTGACACTGCGAAATATCGTCTGGAATGGGCCGGAACCTTCCAGCAGCAGCAGCGGGCGCAGGCGCGTCTGAGCGTGGCGCTGACGATCATGTTCGCCGTGATGCTCCTGCTCCTGTTCGGCGAGTTCCGCCTGTTCCGTCAGGCCGTGCTTGTGCTGGGCGTTGTGCCTCTGGCCACGCTGGGCGGTCTGATCGCCCTGCATGTGCGGGGGGAGACACTGAACGTCGCCACCGTGGTCGGGTTCATCGCGCTGTTCGGCGTGGC
The DNA here is from genome assembly GCF_002005445.1 of Acetobacter aceti. Classification (NCBI taxonomy): domain Bacteria; kingdom Pseudomonadati; phylum Pseudomonadota; class Alphaproteobacteria; order Acetobacterales; family Acetobacteraceae; genus Acetobacter; species Acetobacter aceti. The sequence goes on along the minus strand of NZ_CP014692.1, from coordinate 2,463,728 downwards.
GATCCAGAACGGAATCATCATGATCTCCAACATCAACCGCCTGCGTTCGGAAGGCAATTCCCTGCGCGACGCGGTTCTGGAGGGAGCGGGCGAGCGGTTCCGTCCTGTTCTGATGACGGCGACGGTTGCCTCCGTGGGTATGCTCCCGGCTGCAATCGCAACCGGCATCGGCACGGATGTGCAGCGCGGGCTGGCGACTGTGGTTGTGGGAGGACTGGGAATTGCCACGATCCTCACCCTGTTCATCCTGCCGACCTATTACGCTGAAATGGAAGCCATGTTCGAGCGGCGTCGCCAGCGCCAGATGGACGCGCTTCAGAAAGGTGACGGAGGAGACCAGATATGAGGGAATGTGGTCTTTCCAGAAGCCTGACTCAGTATGCCAGCGTTTCCTTCTGCGCTCTGATGCTGGCGGGCTGCGCGGTCGGTCCGGATTTTCATCGCCCAGCCGCACCTGTCACCTCTTATGTCCAGGGTGGCTTGCCGAAGAGCAGCGGAGGCCGGGCAACATCACAGTCGGCGCAGGATGGTGATCAGGTTTTCCGCACTGGCGCGGATATTCCGGCTGACTGGTGGAAGCTGTTTCATTATCCCGAGCTGGACCAACTGCTGAAGCGTGTTCTGGCGCGTAACCCGTCTCTGGAGGCGGCCAAGCAGTCCCTCTATGCCGCCCAGCAGGACAAGCTTGCTTCCGAAAGCGCACTGTATCCTTCGGTCAGCGGTTACTTCAATCCTGCCCGCTTCAAGACATCCCGGGCCTATTCCAACGTTCCGATGGCCAATTCATGGCTTTACAACGTCCATACGGCGCAGCTGAACATTTCCTATTCACCAGATCTGTGGGGCGGGGTGCGCCGTCAGGTCGAGGCTGCCGCTGCCGAGCGGGAAGGACAGAAATACCAGCTTGAGGCGGCATGGCTCACATTGACGAGTTCCGCCGTGGATGCGGCCATTTCCTATGCTATGGTTCGGGAGGAAATCGCTGTCACCAACGTGCTGATCGACCAGCAGGAAAAGGTGCTGCATTCAATGGAGATGCAGCAGAAGCTGGGTGATGTGTCGATGGCCGATCTGGCGCAGCAGCAGACGCTTCTGGCGCAGACCCGTGCGACATTGCCGACACTCAATCAGACGCTTGCCGCCCTGCATGACGAGATCGCGGCGCTGGCCAACGATCTGCCGGACCAGCCGACGCCGGAGTTCGAACTGGCCCGCTTTACGCTGCCCGCCGAACTGCCAGTCAGCCTGCCCGCGCAGCTCATCAATCAGCGACCGGATATAAAAACCGCTGAAGCCGACTATCATGTTGCCTGCGCGCATGTGGGCGTGGCGATCGCCAACCGCCTGCCGAACGTGCAGCTTGGGTTCTCGCCGGGTTTCGCGGCAGCAAGCATCGCTCAGATGGCGGCGCCGGGCTTTGGTCAGTGGGAACTGGCGGCAATGCTGACTGAGCCGCTCTTCGACGGATTTGAATTGCAGCATCAGGAAACCGGGGCGCGTCGTCGATACGATGAAGCCGCCGCTCAGTATCGCTCGACCATTACCACGGCGATAGAAGATGTCGCTGATAGTCTGAATGCTGTTCACAATGATTCGGATATGTTGATCCAGACAGAGAATGCGGCGGAAGCGGCAACGAGAAGCGCCGGCATCTCGCAGGCGCAACTCCGTCTGGGGGATGTCAGCCGGGTGACCATGCTGAACGCGCAGCAGACGGAATTGCAGGCGAAGCTGGCTCTGGCGCAGGCGCAGGGTGCGAGACTGTCTGATACTGTCGGGCTGTTTCAATCGCTGGGCGGCGGCTGGTGGAACCGTGTGGATGATCCGGCGAACCATCCGAAAGCGGGTGGAAAGAAGCGCTCACCGCAAAAAAGCTGAAGCGTTTTGATGTCTGGGTGTTTCAGGCTGAGGCAATCCGAACCGTGAACGGGTATTTCAGGTAACGTCTCATACCTCCTGATGTATTGGCCGACTCCTGTAACTTCAAGATGAAATCCGCAAGCTTCCTGTGCAGGCGCATGCCTCGACATGCCGGTGAAATGGTCTCCAGTGGAAAGTTTTAGGGTGGGGTAAGGGACAAAACCCCCTCAAACCCCTATCGCCAGATCGCTTCGTTTTCATCCTTGTAGCGGTCGATGCCGATTGTGCGGATCCGTTTCATGTCGGCATGAGGTGGAAGCCCGAACACTTTCCTGTATTCCCGATTGAACTGGGAAGGACTTTCATAACCCACGCGAAATCCGATTTCGGCCACGGACATGGCGTCATGGAGTAGCATACGGCGTGCTTCCTGCATTCGGAGGCGAAGGCGGTACTGCAAGGGAGTCAGATTGGTGGCCTGCTGGAACTTTTTGTAAAAGCGGGAACGGCTCATCCCGGCAAGAGAGGGGAGGATGGTCATGTCGCCATTTTCAGTAAAGCCCTGTCTCAGGAAGGCGATGGCGCGATTGACGCCGGACAGGTCGCTTCTGTCATTGGCGATGTCATACAGTGTTTTTCCCTGCTCCCCGGCAAGCATCCGATAGATGATTTCCTTTTTGATCAGGGGGGCGAGAAAGTGAATATCCTGTTTCGAGCTCAGACAGTTCAGCAATCGCATCACCGTATCGAGAAGGTCGTCTGTCAGAGCGCTCAGTCCCATTCCTGAACGGGAAGCGGGATGCGGCATGGCCTCTGCGCCGCATGTTTCGATCACTTCCAGAATCTCCAGTGGCGAGAACGAGATGCAGGCTGCGAGGTAAGGCTTGTCGGGCGATGCCTCGGTGATCATGCCTGAGACCGGCAGATCGACGGTCGAGACGAGATACTGGCGTTCATTGTAGTCGTAGATTCTGTCGTAAAGCGAGACCTGCTTGCTCCCCTGCACGACGATGTAGATGCGGGGTTCATATACGAAGAGGACCGGATCGGTTTTTCGTTCGGATTTATAGAGTGTCAGGCAGTCGATGTCGGTTCTGACGACCTTGTCCTGACAGAGACCAGCGACCCGCGACTGGATTTTTCTGAGAATATGAGAGGCCATGAAAGCAGTCCGGACGATTGGCTCTGTGGAAAATCAGGCAATTTTTTAGGAAGATCATTCTATCCCATTCACGCCTTTTGAGTGCAAACGTCACAGAACGAGGGCTGGGGTGAGCAGTAAGGCGGCAGTGCGTCATGATGAAGTTTCGGCTCGCTGTTCATCATCCTGTCTGGCCGGACAATGCGAGGGCTGTGGATTTCTCTTCATGTCTGTATCCAGAAACCTCTCTCGACCCCATTGAGAACAGGGATATCAACCATGACTGATCGTGTTGCTGTTATTACCGGCGGAAGCCGTGGAATTGGCGCCGCTGTTGCCGAGCACCTCGCCAGAGACGGATTCGATATCGCGTTTTCCTATGCGCGGAGCGAGGCGCAGGCCAATGAACTGTGCAAAAAAATCGAGCAGATCGGACGGAAAGCCAAGGCCATTCAGGCTGATGGGGCGACCGTTGAAGGCAACAGGAAAATCATCGCCGAAACCGTGAGTCATTTTGGGCGCATTGATGCGCTGGTGTGCAACGCGGGTGCTTATCCTTACACAACCATCGATCAGGCCAGTATCGAGGACATCGAAAAAGTCCTGAACCTCAACGTGCGTGGCGTTATGGTCGAGACGCGGGAAGCGCTCCGGCACATGAAGAGCGGCGGGCGCATCATCCTGATGGGCTCGGCCTTTGCAGGTCGTCTGCCGTTCCCCGGCCTGTCTCTCTATGGCGCGACAAAAGCGGCGCTGCGTGGCTTTGCTCAGGGCGCCGCCCGTGATCTCGGCAAGAAAGGCATCACCATCAACGTGGTGGAACCGGGTCCGATCGACACAGACATGAATCCGGCGGATGCGGAAGGGGCGGCTGCTCTTGCGGGCTTCGTTGCGACCGGTGCGTACGGCCATGTCGGGGATATTGCCCGCATGGTGTCTTTCCTCGCCAGACCGGATGCCGGGTATATCACAGGCGCGGCCATTCCAGTGGACGGCGGGCTGCTGGCCTGAGTGCAAGCAGGAGATGTGGGCGGCTTCATGGCTGCCTCCCTCTTGAATAAGTCCTGTCTTCAATCCACTTGAAAAACAGAACTGCGGCTGCGCGCTCGCCCTGTTCTGGCGAGCGCGGCGGTTCGGTTGTGTTTTAGGGAAGCCTGCCTGATGAGAGGTTCACTCTGAAGGTGGGTTTCTGTTTTCGCGTCTCTGCGCTAAGCCTGACCCAGACGAAGCTGAGTCTGGCGCTGGCAGATGTGCGGCGGTTGCAGGAAGGCAGGATTGCAGACGATGGATTACATAATCGGCCAGAACCGTTCAGCTCCCCCCACCGGTAATGGCGCCGGTCTGCGTGCTGGGTCTTCAGCGGCTCAGGGGCAGAAGGGCGGTGGTGACGTCATCATGGAAGGCACTGAAGCCAATTTCATGCAGATCGTGCTGGAAGCCAGCCGTGATGTGCCGGTTCTGGTCGATTTCTGGGCTGACTGGTGTGGCCCCTGCAAACAGCTGACTCCGGTTATCGAGCGTGTCGTTACAGCGGCCAAGGGGCGGGTCAGACTCGTCAAGGTCGATATCGAGGCCAACCGTAATCTTGCCGCGCAGCTGACGCGTGCAGGACTGCCGCTTCAGTCCATCCCGATGGTGGCGGCTTTCTGGAAAGGGCAGATTCTGGACCTGTTTCAGGGCGCGCTTCCGGAAAGTCAGGTCAAGCAGTTCGTCGAAACTGTTCTGAAAGCAGCCGGCGGCGGCACGCTTCCGAGCGCGGATCTGCTCGTGGAAGCCGGTCTGGCGATGGAGGCGGGCAACCCTGCGCACGCCGCCGAGCTCTATTCCGCCGTGCTGGAAGATGAAGCCGAGAATCCGACCGCGTGGGGTGGTCTCATTCGTGCGATGCTGGCGCTGGATGATGAGGAAGCCGCTTCTGCCGCGCTGGATGATGTTCCGGCGGCCATCACGACGCATCCGGAGATCGAAGGGGCTCGGGCGGAGCTTGAGCTGAAGCGTGAAGGCCGGAAGGTCGCGGGAGAAGCGGATGCTCTTCGCGAGCGTATTGCGGCCAATCCGGATGATTTTGATGCACGGATGGATCTTGCCAACGCGTTGAATGTCGCGGGTCATCGGGAGGAGGCTGCCGCCGAGCTGCTGGCGATTATCAAGGCGGATCGCGACTGGAAAGAAGGCGCTGCCAAACAGTTGCTGTTCCGGTTCTTTGAAGCGTGGGGACATACGGACCCGGCAACCGTTTCATCGCGTCGTCGTCTTTCTTCCATGCTGTTCTCCTGAGGAGGAATGGGTCTGGCTACCGGATCTCACTTTTTCGATGACAACACCCCGCGGAGAGTTCCCCGCCTCGGTGACATCACCCTTGCGGATCTTCCTGCGGAAATAGGGCTTTTCCCCCTGTTCGGCACTCTGCTGCTGCCTCGGGGAAAGCTGCCATTGAACGTCTTCGAGCCCCGTTACATCGGACTGATTGAGGATGCGCTGGCCGATCAGCGACTGATCGGCATCATCCAGCCGTTCAGTGAAATTGACGATGACGAAGATTTTGCGCCGGAACCCCATCTCTTCGAGGTCGGATGTATTGGTCGTATCACATCGTTCGTGGAGCGGCTGGACAATACGTACGCCCTTACCCTGACGGGCATCAGCCGTTTCCGTTATCTGCGTGAGAGTGAAGGTGCGCGCGGATATCGTCGCGCGCGTATTGATGTTTCCGCATATGCGGGCGATCTGAACGAAATCCCCTCGGCGCCTTTTGACCGCAAGCTTCTGCTGGACTCGCTGAAGGACTATTTTGAGTCCCGTGGCATGGGCGTGCGGTGGGAAGTGATCGATCAGATGGCGGATGACGCTCTTCTGGTTGCGCTGCCGATGATCTGTCCTTTCCCTTCTTCGGAAAAACAGGCATTGCTTGAAGCGGATACGCTGACGGAGCGGGCTCGGGTGCTGCAGTCACTCCTTGATCTTTCTGGATCGCAGAACGGCAGCTCCCGGCCTGTATAGACCTTCTGTTTTGTTTTTTGGAGACAGTCATGACGACCACCGAGACTTCAGCCCCTCTGGATCAGCGACTTTTGTCTCTTCTCGTATGCCCGGTGACAAAAGGGCCGCTGAGATATGATCGTGAAGCATCGGAACTGATCAGCGAGCGTGCCGGTCTGGCCTTTGCGGTCCGTGATGGCATTCCGATCATGCTGCCGGAAGAAGCCCGTAAACTTTGATCAGGGCTGTTGCGGTTCAGAGAGTGCGATGTGTCGACCGGCCATAATACGTTTGTCACAATGGGTGCTGGTTTTCACGCCGGTTGCGTTTCTGGCTTCCTGCGGGATGGCCGGGTCCGATCCGAGAGCGGGCGATAATATCGACGTGCCGCCGGAACGCCCCGGTCGCAATATTCCGGAGGCTGCGGAGGCTGAGGAGCGTCATGAGCGGGAGGCGAATTACCGGTCGCCGCCTGCTGGTGGTGTAAGGGAAGGCTACGAGCCTGCGCCTTATGCCGGCACGTCGCTTCCGAAACCCGGCACTTCCAATGCGACACCCGATACCGAAGTCACGTATGGGAAACCAAATTCCGGACAGAACAAGCCTCGATAATCAGTCAGTGAATAGGAGGTATTTCCCGAAAACGTGTGACACCCCCTCCTGTTCGTTCGACAATGCTCCCCGGGAAGACTGAACGAAATCCGGGAGACAGCATAATGAAACTTTTGGCCGTACATCCGAGCGCACTGATGTACACAAGAGTGTTTCTGAGGCTGGAGCCTCTGGGACTTGAACTGGTGGCTGGCGCTGCGAGAAATGCAGGCCATGATGTCAGACTCATAGATCTGCAGGTCGAGAAACATAAGGATTACTGGAATCTGGTCGAGGAATTCCGGCCGGATGCCATCTGTTTCTGTGGAAACTACCTCGCGAATATCCCGGAAATCGTCGATCTCTGTAAAGAGACGAAAGACCGTTTTCCAGACTGTTTCACGATCGTGGGCGGTCATTCTGTTTCTTTCATTCCGCAGGACGTCCTGGGCCTTTCAGAAGGGGCGATTGACTGCATCCTTCGCGGTGAAGGTGAGCCCAGCATTGGCCCGCTGCTCGACGGCTGGCTGAAGGGCGATATTTCCCAGGTTCCGGGTGTTGTCACGACCACGTTCGAGGGACCGGCCCCGACATTTGTCAAAAGCCTTGATGATGTGAGACCTGCCCGTGACCTGCTGCGTCACCGGAACAAGTATTTTATCGGCACGCTCGATCCGGCTGCTTCGATCGAGTTTGCGCGTGGATGTCCGTGGGATTGTACATTCTGTAGCGCCTGGACTTTCTATGGTCGGTCCTATCGTACGGCTGATCCAAAAGTCATCGCCGATGAACTGGAAGCTTTGAAGGAACCGGGTGTCTTCATCGTGGATGATGTTGCGTTTGTTCATGCCGAACACGGGCTGGCGATCGCTGCGGAAATCAGGAAGCGTGGGATCAAGAAGGAATATTACCTTGAAACCCGTGCAGATGTTCTTCTTCGCAATAAGGAAGTTTTCAAGGAATGGAGCGAGATCGGCCTTAGTTACATTTTCATCGGACTTGAAGCGGTTGATGAGGAGGGGCTGAAAAGATTCCGCAAACGCGTTTCCGTGGATCGAAACTTCGAGGCGCTGGAGTATGCCCGCTCATTGGGGCTGATGGTGGCGATCAATCTCATTGCGGATCCGTCATGGACGAAGGAGCGGTTTGAGACGATCCGTCAGTGGTGCCTGGAGATTCCCGATATCGTCAACATCTCGGTGACGACGCCTTATCCGGGAACAGAGATCTGGCATAAAGAAGTACGCCGTCTCACAACACGAGATTATCGTCTTTTTGATATCCAGCATGCAGTTTTACCGACAACGCTGTCTTTGCCGGAATTTTACGAGGAACTGGTCAAAACGCAGCAGGTTCTGAACACCAAGCATATGGGGTGGTCAGCTTTTCGAGATACGGTTGGTATTGCTGCCCGCCTGTTGAGCAAGGGGCAGACAAACTTTGTCAAAATGATCTGGAAATTTAATTCTGTTTTCAATCCCAGGCTGCAATTGGCGGATCATATGCGCAGGCCGCGCTATGAGATGCCTGTCCAGCCGGATGTTGTTGAGAAAATGAACGTCAAGGAATTATATGTTCATGGTCCGGGAGGGAGAAAATCCCGAACTCTGGACGATGATACTGAAAAATTTGTCGATCAGACACGCATGGGAGCTGACGTCTGAGTGGAGGCTGCAGGTTTTTGTAGACATGACTGAACGATAATCTCCCTGTCGTTTTCTCTTCCAGTCTGTTTCGCTGTCAGATAGTTTGTAAGACGTCAAAGACGAATGGTTGCACGGAACCTTATTGACATTTGTTGTAGGGCTGTCTCTTTTGAACCGTCGGGATGCACGCTTGCCCAGTAATTGGAAATGTTCTCTGCATGACGTGCAGAAGTTCGGTTATAAACGATTTTTCATGAGGGACCGTTCCGAGCTCTCTTGAGATGTCGGGAATAGGGTTATATCTTTCCTGACCGTTCAGTAACGATGACTGATTCTGGTGTTGCAAGCTATCCGTTATGTGTCGGGAGAGTGGATGCTGATGGATAACCGACGCTTGGTTATAGATTCAGGTTATGTGGCTTCTGAGATTGAAGCCGCGCAGCCGCTGGTGGAAACCCCGGTTATACGCCAGTTATTGAGGGAGCCCTATCCCTACCTGCACAGTGTTCTGGCGATGAGCATACGCTGTCTGGATGCCATATGTGTGGCTTCGGGAACGATGGGCGCGGACTGGTTTGAAAAAACCCATATTGCTCATTCAATAAAAACAGGGACAGATGCTGCTGATTTAGTCGCCGTATTGGTTTTTTGTCTTTTTCCAAAGAAATCGAAACTTCTCGCTTTTCCGAAAATTCGTCGTGCCAAAGCCCAATTTCGTTATCTGATTACGCCCGTCGTGGCAGGGTGTGTTGCACATTTCTGCCTCTCCACGATCCTGATGCCGGATAGTGCTGTGTCCCTGAAAATGGCGGCGGCATGGATGGTGGCTGTATGTGTCGCGCTTTCTGTCGAGCGTGCCATAGTCACATTCTTCCTGCATCAGCCTGGTGTTGTGAGTAAGCTTCGTCGTCGGGTGGCCATCGTCGGAACAGGGGCTGTAGCTACGGATCTGGTGAACCGGCTTTCTCTGGACGCAGGGCAGGCTTATTCCCTTTTTGGTAATTTCGCTGACAATACGCGTCATGATTCAGGCCGGAAGCTGGACGGCACGCTCGACGACCTGATTCACAGAAGTCGTCGGGAGTCGTTGCATGCCATTATTCTGGCTTTTCCAGAGGCGGGTGATGCCGAGGCGAAAGTCCGTAATGTAGCTCTTGCGCTGAAGCCGGTGCTTTCAGATATTTACGTCACTCCCAACCTTGTATCTGGTTTTGATCGCGTTCTTCCTTGTGAGTTTCTTGGCGAAAATGCGGTTTTTGTCATCCAGAGACGGCCGCTTTCCGATATTCAGCTTGTCGAGAAGGCGATCGTGGATTTCAGTCTGGCCTTCTGTGTCTCCATTTTTCTCCTTCCTTTTCTTATCGGGGTGGCTCTGGCCATCAAGCTTGATTCGAAGGGACCTGTTTTTTTCCGGCAGCCACGGACGGGGAAAAACGGCAGGGAGTTCATGGTCTACAAGTTCCGTTCCATGCATACCGATATGTCGGATCTCATGGCCGCGCGCCAGACAAGTCGCGATGATCCCAGAGTGACCCGTATCGGAAAATGGTTGCGTCGACTGAGTATCGATGAGGTTCCCCAGTTGCTGAATGTGCTCAGGGGGGAGATGTCCCTGGTCGGTCCGAGACCTCACGCTCCTCATACACGTGCCGGTGGATTGCTGCTGGACGACGCGCTGGCCGAATATGTTTTGCGTTATCACGTCAAACCCGGCATCACCGGATGGGCGCAGATCAACGGCGCACGAGGCGAGCTTGTCACGATTGATGACCTGAAAAAAAGAGTGGCGTATGATCTGGATTATATCCGTCGCTGGTCTCTTGTCTTTGATTTCAGGATTATGATCCTGACCATCGTTCGGGAGGTGTTCAGCCGTCATGCGTTCTGATGTTGCGATGAAAGAACAGACAAAACGGCTCTGTGGGCGTGACTTTCCCGTTGTGGAAGTGATGGGGCTGGAGCTGATGGATATCCCCCGTGAAGATATTGTTACATGTCTGACGGAGGTAGTGCGGCAAAGAGGCGCGGCACGAGTTATCAACGCCAATGCCCACTGCGTCACGCTCTCCCAGAAACAGCTCTGGATGCGGGGACTTTTCGATCAGGCTGAAATTGCATTTTGTGACGGTGCCGGTGTGCAGCTGGCATCGGTCTTTCTGACAGGAAAGAATCTGCACAGGACCACTCCACCGGAATGGATTGGCGATATGCTTTCCGCGCTTGGTGACGCCGCCAATGTTTTCTGGCTTGGCGGAGAGCAGGATGTTGCCGAAAAAGCGGCTGCGGTATTCTCCAGGAAATATGGATGTCGCACTGCAGGCGTTCAGCACGGTTTTTTCGACGTCACTCCTGGCAGCCCTGAGGCGGAAAGTGTCATTGAAAAAATAGTAGCGGCAAAACCGTCTGTGCTTCTGCTTAATATGGGGATGCCACGTCAGGAACGGTGGTTGTGGGATAACTGGAATCGGCTGCCGCCTTTGGTGGCAATAACAGCAGGAGCTCTTGTCGATCACGCAGCCGGGCGTGTTTCACGGCCTCCGAGATGGGTTGCTAATCTGGGGCTTGAATGGCTAGTCAGATTGAGTCGTGAGCCCAAAAGATTATGGCGTCGCTATCTGCTGGGCCTGCCCTGTTTTGGCGTATATGTAATGCGATGGCGATTGTCCGCCTTGCTTGGTAAAAAAACAGCGTCATCTCAGGAGGTGTGAGATCGCTGGTAGATCTTTGTTGTATGTAGGACCCTTCCGGTATGCTTGATCGACCGCTAGACCGTACTTTCGAGCAGCCAAGAGCTGAATCTCCTCCTGCCGCAGCGGGTGCCCACGCGCTGGCAATGCGCTATTTCTCGCTGGGGTGGCGATCTCGCTATCTGTTCTGTGCTGTCGCTCTGGGTATCCTTGTTTTCGGCACTCTGGCGGTGCTGTCGTTGAAACGCTCCTTTATGGCGCCGGCAACTGTGGTCGTGACAACGCGTGTGGTTGATCCGATGGCGCAGTCTCCTGATGCAAACAGATCAATCGAAGATGATGAGCCCGCCACACAGGCCGCTCTGATTCAGTCACGGGATGTGGCGGCTCTGGTCCTGAAGGAACTGCCGCCTCCGTCCCAGAAGCCGTCGCGCAACTGGCATCATTTTCTGTGTGAACATGGTGTCAGGCTGGGATGTGGCGCCGGCACAGAAGTGGCGAGCAACAGCGCCGGTGTACTCGACCGCCAGATTGACGCGTTGCTGTCCAGCGTGACGGTGGAACCGCAGGCGCGGTCACGCATCATGACTGTGAGTGCGAAGGCCGATACTGGTGAACGGGCAGCTGCTGTGGCAAATGCCTTCGTTACAAACTATCAGAAGCTTGCCCTGACCCAGCAAAGCGGTGATCTGCAGCGTGAAGCGGAATGGCTGGATGACCGAACCGCAGCGCTTCGCCAACGCTGGCTGGAAGCCGAACGTGCGGCGAGCGCTTATAATGTCCAGCATGAACTGGTTAATACAACCGGCGGATCTCCCCTTGTCGAGCATCAAATCTCTGACATGGCGGTCAGCTTAGGGCAGGCGCAGACACGTTATGCTGCTGCTCAGGCAAAAGCGGCTACTTTGAAAACGGCTATGCAGACCGGCGATCCGCAGACACTTTTATCGCTGACGGAACAGCCGCTGGTCGTGGCTGCTGCGACCGCACTTATGCAGGGAGAGAATCAGAAAGCGCAGAAAAGTGCTTCTTTCGGTCCCAATCATCCGGACGTCATCGCATTTGACAGGCAGATCGCCAGCAGCCGGGCCAATCTGAACGCCGCCACCCGGCAGGCTTTGCTTTCGATCAATGGCGCTCTCATGTCCGCACGGGCTGATGTCGAACAGTTGACGTCAGCGCTTGATCGTCTTCGTGTCCAGTCAGGCAGGCAGAGTGGGGCGCAGGCAGAATACCGCACTCTTGATCAGGAATCGCAGAGTGCACGCGGTGTGTACGAAGCCTTTCTTGATCGCGCCAAGCAGTTGACGGACCGCGTGGCTCTCCTCCAGCCTCCCATCATGTTTGTTTCTCATGCAGCCGTTCCGGCGACGGCCACGTTTCCCAATCGCAAGAAACTGATGATGGGTGTCATTGTTCTCGCCATTGCCGGTGGTGTTGGTGCGGTTGCGCTGCGCGTTCTGTTTTCTTCAGGCTTTACGGATCTGGATGAGTTCAGAGGCTTTGGCGGCATCCCTCTGCTGGCTGTCTTTCCACGTATTCAGCCTGGAAAAAGGAAATCGCCAACCGATCTGATGCGGGATCATGCCTTCTCGTTGCCTGCTGAGGCCGTAAGACAGCTGGGAGCGCAGCTTTCCATGGCTCAGGGCATGTCAGGTAGTGGCGGGGCGAGAGTTATAGCCATAACATCAGCCTTGCCTGGTGACGGAAAGATGACGCTTGCATCGTGGCTGGCTGCCGCGGCTGAGGAGGCCGGTGAAACAGCTCTGGTCATTGATACTGATTTCAGCCGTCGTGTTGGTCTCGACAGCAGCAGGGTAGGGGGGGCGTTGGGCCTTTCGGATGTTCTGCAAGGAAAAGCGGCTGCGCGGAATGTCATTTCCAGAGATCAGGTCCGGGGATGTGATGTCATGGCTGCCGGAACGCCACGTGGCTATGTTTTTGACCGGGCTGAAATCACGCAGCTGCAGGATCTGTTTCGTGATCTTTCCCGCTCTTATCGTGTGATCATTCTTGTCACGCCTCCTCTGGGCGTGACGGCAGGAGGACTGTCGATGGCCTCTGTTGCCGACCAGACGCTTTTTGTCTGTCGCTGGGGGCGTGCGTCTCGGGAAACCACGGCTGCGTGTGTGGAACGACTGCGGCTTTATGGCGTCAGACTCTCAGGATTTGTGGTGACAGGTACTGACAACGGGTCGTTCAATCTTCTTTGTGGCGCTCAGTTGACCCGGCAGGAAGCCCGCCTGATTGCTCACCGCCGTCAGGCGTGAAAGACGTTCCTGTCATGAAAATCATCCATGTCGTGAGGCAGTTCAGTCCGTCTGTGGGCGGCCTTGAAGACTCTGTTCTGAATCTGGCTTTCCAGCAGAAGGCCATGGGAATTGACGCCCAGATTGTGACATTGAACACAGTGTTCAACAGGGAAGGAATATTGCCTCCGCAGGACTCGGTACAGGGTATTCCGGTAACGCGCCTGGCCTGGTGTGGGTCAACGCGTTATCCACTGGCTCCTGCCGTGATCGGACACGTCGGAGGAGCAGACCTCGTTCATGTACACGCAATTGATTTTTTCTTTGATTTCTTTGCATTGATGAAGACCCTGATCAGGAAACCTCTTGTGGTTTCCACGCATGGCGGATTTTTTCACAGTGGAGCCTATGGAAAGCTCAAAAAACTGTGGTTCGCAACGCTGACACGGGCAAGTATCAGGGCGTACGACAAGGTTGTCGCATGCAGTCAGAATGATGCGGATATTTTTGCAGATGTAGCAAAAGGGCGTCTGATCACCATTGAGAACGGCATCAACCAGTCGAAATTTTCTAATGCGGCTTCAGAAAAGCCTGTGCGCACCTTGATAAGTTTCGGACGATTTTCTCTGCACAAGCGTCTTGATCTCTTATTCGATCTTCTGGCCGCGCTGAAAAGACAGAACCCGGAATGGCGGCTGATCATAGCTGGGAGGCCGGCTGAGCAGTCCGTGCCGGATCTGGAAAACTTCGCGGTACGTGCCGGGGTACAGGACGCTGTGAAGATTATTTCCGAACCCTCTGATGCGGAACTGCGGCATGCCCTTGGTAATGCCAGTTGGTTTGCCAGTTTTTCAGATCATGAAGGTTTTGGGTTGGCTGCCGTGGAAGCCATGTCCGCAGGTCTGATTCCGATCCTGAGTGGAATCGCTCCCTTTCGACGTCTGGTGAGCCGCACGGGAACCGGGATTGTGCTGGAGGGCGACGACATGGAGAGGCTTGCTATAAAAATTGAGACTCAGCAGGCTGATCCGGACGCAATGGCGATGGGGAGAGCTTCTGCGATTATAGGCGCGCAGCGCTACGACTGGAAAGATGTCGCACGACGTTATGTGGATGTTTATGCTGAAGTTCTGAATGTGCCTATGCTTTCATCTGAGCATGCATCCTGAATATGATTGATGAATATCGATATATGAATGGAATTAATGTTAAGATAAGCCATTTTAGAAATATATTGTTGTGGTTTGTTTTTGTGCTTGCGGGAGTGTGTTCGACCGAGGCGCGCGCGCAACTTATTCAGCAGTATTTTCCAAACGAATTGCCCGGATATTCGGCGGACTCAACGGGAAGTGTTTCTCTTAGAGAAGTAATATCACATAAACATCTGGGTATTCCTGTAGGAGCCTATATTCTCAAACCAACAGCATCCCAGCAGTTTGGTTATAGTACCAGTATTTTGGGGGTTCCTCATACGTCGAGTGCTGTCCTTAGCACCTCAGCGGGGCTTGCAGTAAATTCCAATTGGTCCCGGCATGCTATCGGGGCATCCATGTCGGTATCCAATCAGGCCTACCCTTCTGTAAGTGCTGCTAATTACACCGACTGGTCCGCAGCGGCAGGGGGAACGCTCAATCTCCGCCGTGACACGCTGTCTCTGGGATATGCTCACTCTGTCAGGCACCTCTCGGCAACTGATCTGGGCAACTTCGGAATTGGCTACCCGGTGCCCTATAACACTGATGATGTGCGCCTCAGTTATCATAAAAGCTGGACCCGCTTCGCGCTTATTCCGACGGCATCGTATGATAAATTTGCTTTCGGGCAGAGTCAGGGGTCTTTGCCGACAGCTTCCCGCGATACAGGCGCGCTAAGTCATCAGTTGGAAATGCAAATGCTTCAGGGGCGATTTGAAATCTCGAAAGGCAATGCGCTCGTGACGATCCTTCGGGGATCTGAAGCACAGTTCAATCCCCGTTCCGGAGAACTGTCAAATGACTATATCAGTGGTGGCGGATTTACTGGTTTTGATCTCCGAGCCGATCCTGTCTTGCAATATCGAATGCTGGTTGGTGCGGAAACACGCCATTTCACACGGGACAGTGGTCGACCTGTAACAACGCCTACGGCGGAAGCAGAGGTATTGTGGATGCCGGACAAGCTGAATACCGTGACGCTTACTGGTCGGAGAGGGTTGTTTGACCCGACATCCCCTTTTTCTCGTAACCAGATCATGTCAATAGTGCAAATTCGATGGGATCGTGAATTGAGAAAGGATCTCTATTTCCATGGGAATGTTGCATATGCGCGTACAGACTCCCGCTCGTCTGTCGCTGGCGCCCGGACACGGCAACAGAATCAGATCAAATTTATGGCCGGACTGGATTGGCAGTTCACCCGCGACCTGAAATTAACGCTGAACTATAACCACACCTCCAGCTATGCAAAGCATGGTGTGCCTGCGGTTCTGGATACAGGCATTTCACGTGCTACATTCACAGGTAACACGATAACTTTTGGCGTTGCGTTTGCCCGTTAAGCGACAGGGTCGCTCCAGTCTGAAAATTTCCTTCTTTTTTGCCTGCAACGGAGTGCGATTACAGGATGTCGATACGTATGATACACCGTCTTGTCATGGTCGGCATGTCTGGCCTGTTTCTGGCGGGGTGTTCCCCGACACATGGGCTTAAACCTATTCCTCCTGTGAGTGGTCCTTACCGTCTTGGGGCAGGAGATCAGATCCGGATTCTGACCTATAATGACCCGCAGCTAAGCAACGCTTTTTCTGTCAGTGACGCAGGAACAATTGCATTTCCGCTTCTCGGAACGATTGAGGCGGCAGGCCAGACACCTGAAGGTTTTGCATCGACTCTCGTCAGGCAGTTGGGATCTCGTGGTTTGCTGAGCAAACCAAGTGTGTCTGTCGAAGTGACTCAATACAGACCGGTCTTTATCCTGGGAGAGATTCAGAAACCGGGGCAGTATAACTACCTTCCTGGGATGACCATGGAAACTCTCGTAGCACTTGCCGGCGGATATACATATCGCGCTATCAAAAATCCAGCGAGCGTGGTGCGGACAGAAGGAACGCCAGATGGTCGTCCGCTGAAAGGCAGACTTTCGGAAGAGACTTATCTTGCTCCCGGTGATGTCATCACAATTTATGAACGGTTCTTTTAAAAGACGCTTTCGTCTGTCTTTTCTGATGTATGGCGATGGTTGAAACCGTTCTGAAAGTCTCGCTGTTAAGCGGAATGATTACCGTTTCCAGCCTGAAGATTTTCTATGCGTATGGCTATAAAGATCATATGGCACGCGCATATTCAACTGATTTGGGTTTTCTGGTGCATTGCAGGCACCCGACGATACCCGGATTTATCGCTTAACGGGAAGGCACGCTCGATCTTGCCAATGGACAGACTTCTTTTGATGTGGATGCTGTTTCAGATCGAAAGAAAATAAGAGCGAGACATGCGGATCCTGCCTGTCAGGAGTGGACGTGATCGACCACAAACCAGATCACACCAGCCCAGAAAGGCATACAGAAAGCGACGCCTACGGCTATGCCCCGAAACGCAGATGCTCGTGGCCGTTCTGTGAGCGCCGTGATTTTCATGTGCGTCCGGAACTCGACAGAATTGTCTTGAGTGGCGGCTACCCTCCATAGAGACAGAGGGAGCGTGTTCTTGGACGAAATCATCTGAGCAACTCTGTGTAAAAAGTGATGATTTGTCTCAATAACTGAGCATTGATTAAAGGGGGGTTAATTGTAAATCGCGATCGGCGGCAGGCAGCCAGATAAAGCGTATCCGCCCGGTGAAAGACGCCTTGCGGGTGTGAGCGATGGTTTCTGATCTTGAGAACGGAGATGGCATGGAAATCATCACGGGAGTGGAGCGGCGTCGGTGGTGGAGCCTGGAGGAGAAACTCCGGCTGGTTGCGGAATGTGATGCGTGGGGCGGCAGCATGACATCAGCCGGCCCTGTTCTGGACGTGGCGGCGGCAGTGGTGGCGAGGCGAGTTGGGCGTCGGGACGGATCCGGGCCGCCTGGCTGTGACGCTCCCGACCTTGCCGTCCGGTCTGGCATTGCCCGTTGGGGGCGCTGACGCGGGACTGGAGACTGTGCTGCCTGACGGGTCGCACCTGCGCGTGACGGCCAGAACGGATCTGGATGTCGTCGCGCGTGTGCTGACGCTGCTGCGGCGATGATCCCGGTTCCATCGGGTGTTCGGGTCTGGCTGGCGACGGGTTCGACGGACACCGGCACAAAACCGTATCAAGTCCACCCATGTTCCGTCCGTAAAAACGCCGGCTTCGTCTCCTTCTTTCGTCCCTGCAATATGGGAAGAAATTCAGGATCTGGCAGGACTTAATCGCCCCCGAAAGGAGACAGTCAGCCTCCCACCATTTAGCGGACACAAACTATCCTGTTCGACACTCACCCTGACTGAAGCTTCAAAAACCTGTTCTCGCTGACCTACAATACTTATGCTTCTGCATCTCAGAAAAGCACAATGGGATATAATCCGCATTGCTCAACAAATCACCGCCTGAAAATTGCGACCTGCCTGATCTCTCCAAGGGCGCAGCAGCTCCCTGTTCATAACACAGCGAATAATGACTGACATTCTTGCCCTCAACCCGTAAGCGATGCTACTGAGAACCCCTCGCAACAAGAGTCCTGCCATGATCTCCCGTCTGCTTCCGGGGAAACGTCCCGCTGAACGCACTCCTCTTCCCGACCATATCGAACAGATCCGTCTTGAAGCCCTGAAAGGTGATCCCCTCGCCCAGACACAGTGGGGGCAGGCTCTTCTCAGCAGCACTTTCATGCAGAGTGATCCGGTGGCCGCTATCGGATGGTTTACAATCGCGGCCAACGCCGGTTTTGGTCCAGCCCACAACATGCTTGGGCGTTGCTATCACTTTGGTCATGGCGTCGATAAAGATCTGGCTCAGGCAGCTCTCCATTACGAAAAATCCGCTGCTCTTGGCGATGAATGGGGGCGCTACAATCTGGGTATCCTCGCTCTCAGAGGGCTTGGCATACCTGCCGACCGATCACGGGCTTTCGCCCTGTTCCGGGAAGCCGCTCATAACGGGCACGCCAAATCCATGAACCTCTATGCCCGTTTTCTTGAAGAAGGATGGGAAGTGGCCAAGGACAGGCAGGAAGCGCTGGCATGGTATAAACGCTCTGCGGAACAGGGCGACTATCGCGGGCAGCACAATTACGCTACGGCGCTTGCTGAAGCCGGACTTGTCGAGGAAGCCCTGAACTGGTGGCGGCAGGCCATTCAGGACAAGGACATTACGCCGGACATCCTTCAGGCCATGAAACGCTCTCTGACGGCGCAGGACATGCAACAGGACGACGCCCTTCTTGCGGATGTAGACCGTAAACTCGAAGCATTTCTGAAGAAATAAGCGCGTCTTTTCTTTAGACGGCTTTCGGGAGCCCAGTCTCTCTCAGGACGCTTGAGCCTGATGAACCTCCTTGCGGGGAAAGCCATTGCGGGCACAGACAAAAGACTTCATCCTGAACGATCCGGCTTTTCATAAAGGTTCCAAGCATGTTCCCAGAACAGGTCTCGACGGCCAATATTCTGTCAGCTTTCATTTATGTGGTCAGCGCCGTCAGTGTGATCCTTGTTCTGATTGGTCTCGGTCTGGTCGATGCCGGTCTGGTCCGAAAGGACAATGTCCTTCATTGCTGGGTGCAGAAAATAACGACCTGCATGATCGGGGGGCTCGCAACATTTTTTGTCGGTGACGCCATCTGGCAATGGCAATTCTATACCGCTTTCGGCACGCCTCACCCGTTCTGGCAGGCTCTCCTGGACTGGTGGCCCGGTAGCGCCGCAATGAACACGCCCGCCATGGCGCAGGACCCGAGGCTGGTGCAGGGCGCGGACACACAGCAGGTCTTTTCGGTTTTTTTCGTGACCTTCGCCATGGCCACAGTCGCCCTCATTCACAGCGGGACCGTGGAACGGATACGCAGCGCTCCTCTCTATGTCATGTCACTCGCTACGGGCCTCATTTTCTGCCCGCTCGCGGCGTATCTGACATGGGGACCACTTTCACCTCTCACCAATAACGGACTGCATGATTTTGAAGGCGCTGTTGCGCTCTATGTATTTACAGGCACATGGACACTGGTGACCGCATGGCGAATGGGGCCACGAGCCGGTGTCTTCACGCCCGATCCTGAAGGTTTGCAGCCGAAACCCAGCAATTATGGGAATATCGCGTCCGGGGCCCTGTTCGTTTTCATGGCGATCCCTCTCATTGCGCTGGGCTCCACCTGGATCACGCCGGGGAAAACCGTTTACGGCATCACCATGGTTCCGACCGGTCTCGGTGTTGTGCTGAAAAACGTGTTTCTCGCGCTGCTTGGCGGCGGCGTCAGCGGGGCGGCTCTGGCCGCGTTTCTCAGGCAGCCTGTCTGGGTGTTTTTCGGCCCCATAGCCGGAGCCGTCATGACCGGCACTGTGTTTGACGTCGCAAGTTCGATGGAAAGCCTCGCTTTCGGGGTGATCGGACCTGCTCTCGCCGTCATCGTTTCCCGTCTGCTCGTAACCCTGCGTATTGATGAACCGAAAGTCGCCCCTCTCGCGTTTGGGCCTGGCATCATCGGTTCACTGGCAGGAGGTTTTCTGCACTGGGGGACTGCAACCGGAGGTTTTACTGATCTGCCGCCGCCTTATGCGCTCGGCCATGCCCATATCACGCCTCTGTTCCAGTTGGTGGGGATCATCACCGTCATTCTGCTGTCTGCTGTGCCGGCTTACATCGTGTGTCGTATTTTTGAAGCTACTTCAGGACTTCGCATTTCCCGTGAGTGTGAAAGAAATGGAATGGATGCGACTTACTGGGGGCAGGAAGGAGGTTGACGCTCTGGTTCTGGCGGCGGTCAGTACCAACCTTGACCAGAACTCGTGTTGCAAAGAGCCCGTTGGAAACTCCTCTCCAATGGGGCCAGGTGTATGGTCCCATTGTTTGCTGGTGCATTATTCAGTGAGGACTGGAGGGATGCGCTGCGGGACAGATTTTACCCGGGAGCGTACGCACGACAGAAGCGGTTCGTGGAGCGATACACGATAGTCAGCCATGCAGGCACGTCGAGATTCGACCTGCGCTTGCTTGCTGTTTTTGCTCACTCCGGATCTTCGGTTTCTCCGTCCACGTGGACACCTCCGTATAGGGGCGGAAAATCTTACGCTGCCTCAGGCGACAGTCTTCCCTGCCGGGACAACAGCACCATCACGACCCCGATCGCCGCCAGACCAAGACCAAGCGCCGATACCATGAAGTAACCCAGCCCCAGCGACAGAACGCTGCCGCCCAAGGCTGCTCCCAGGGCGTTTCCAAGATTGAAAGCGCCGATATTCATGGAAGACGCCAGCCCCGGTGCTTCGTGCGCGGCCTGCATCGTGCGCATCTGAAGGGCGGGAGTGAGTGAGAAGCAGGCAATGCCCCACAGGAAGACACCGACCAGTGCGCCAGCAGGCGTTTGTGCCGCGATGGGGAAGGCGAGCATGATCAGGCCGAGGATTGGGAAGCCGACGAGCAACGTTTTTGTCAGTGAAATATCGGCGGTCTTTCCGCCGACGATATTCCCGATACTGAACCCGACGCCGATCAGCATCAGCGCGATGGTCACCAGTGTGGGGCCGGCGTGGGTGACGGTTTCCAGCATTGGAACGATGTAGGTATAGAGTTCGAACATCGCACCGGCGGCGATGACCGTAAGCCCCAGCGCCATCAGCACGTTGGGACGAACCATCACCTTCAGTTCAGCGGCTGCGTTCGGACGGGGGCCGGATTCGGCAAGCGGCAGAAACAGGGACAGGGCGGTGGCCGCGACCAGACCGAGCAGCGAGATCGCCATGAAAGCCTGACGCCAGCCCAGCGTATCGCCCATCCATGTGGCTGCGGGCACACCGAGGATGTTCGCAATCGTCAGGCCCATGAACATGCTGGCGACGGCGCTGGCCCGCCTGGAACGGTCAACGAGGCTTGCCGCTTCGACAGCGCCCAGTCCGAAAAACGCGCCATGCGAAAAGCTGGTGAAAACACGGGCCAGCAGCAGTTGGGTATAGGTCGAACTGGCGGCGGCTGTCAGATTCCCCACTGTGTAGAGAATCATCAGCCCGATCAGGGCATATTTGCGCGGATACCGGGCAAGGAAGAGGGTGATGACCGGAGCGCCCACCATGACGCCAAAGGCATAGGCGCTGATCAGTCCACCTGCTTGCGGCACGCTGCTGTGGACGCCGTGCGCCAGAACGGGAAGCAGCCCCATGGGGGTGAATTCCGTCACGCCAATGGCGAACGCTCCGAGGGCAAGGGCGATCAGGGCCTTGTTCATTCTGTCATTCCGTTTCTGTTCCGTTATATCGATAGCGAATGTTGCGGCGGAGCAGAACCCGTTTCGACGAAAAGTGGAGAGGGCTGGCTCCCTGCCTACGGTGTCTGCCGGAATATCTCTGGAATGACATGAAGCATTTGTGACATGCTTGAAAGGCTGCCGGATTGTGAGCAGATTACTCTTTCAGTCTTGCGGTGCGTGGACAGAAAGAGGCCGATCTGGATGTTTTACTTCAACAGAAGAACCTTTCTTTCCTTCGCGGGCAGCTCGGGACTGATCAAGACCATTGGCGCAAAGGCGGCTCTTCCTGTCAGACCGCCCCTACGCTCCCACAAGCCGTTCTCTTTCCTGTTTATTACAGACACGCATCTTCAGCCTGAACTGAATGCGGCAGGAGGCTGTCATCAGGCGTTTGTCAAAGCACGCTCCATCCATGCGGATTTTGCCATTCAGGGTGGCGATCATGTTTTCGATGCGTTGGGCGTGAATGCGGGACGGGCCTCGATGCTGATCGATCTTTATAAAAGAACCGCTCAGGATCTTTCGCTTCCCGTTCATCATGCGATCGGGAATCACGACTGTTTTGGCGTGTATACGAAAAGCGGCGTGCAACCGACCGATCCTTTGTATGGCAAGAAGTTTTTTGAAGATAATTTCGGGAAGCTTTATTATTCGTTCGATCATAAGGGTGTGCATATCATCGTCCTGGACTCAATCGGGATCACGGAGGATCGTGGTTACGAAGGCTGGATCGACGATGCCCAGATTGCGTGGCTGTCGCATGACCTCGCAGCGCAACCCGTCGGAACACCGATGATCGTTGTCACGCATATTCCTCTGGTGACTGCCGCAGCCGAGTATGCCGCACCGCAGGCGGTTCCTCCGAAACACCATGTCATGAGTGTCAGAAATGCCTATGACGTGCTGCCGTTGTTTGACCGGTACAATATTATCGGTGTTCTACAGGGACATACCCATATTCTTGAACGGATCGAATGGCACGGTATTCCCTATATTACCGGCGGTGCGGTGAGCGGGAACTGGTGGCATGGCACACGCTATGGAACGCCAGAGGGGTTCATGACTGTGCATGTTGAAAATGGAATCATGAAAACACGCTATGAAACGTACGGATTTCATAGTGTTGATCCTCACGATACCTGAGGCTCATCCCAGTAAGATCCTAATTCAGAATCCACCTGTGCTGAAGACCGATCTGTCTCATGATGGGTTTGATCGGGGTGTGAGGGCTTGGGCGGCAGGCGTCAAAGAACTCATCGATGATGCGGTAGTGATCGTATCCGATATTGTAGGGCGGTATGCCACCGGCAGCCATGGCTCCATTCCACCAGCGCTTGTTGGCCTCTGCGGCGTCAGGTGTGCTGGGTGGGTAGTTCTTTAAAGCCTGCACGACAGTCTCGCAAAATCCGTCATAAGGCAGATGCAGGGCTTCCAGATTGACGGACCGGGCTATGGCCCTGTCTGAACCGATACAGAAACCGGCAAAGAGGATCAGGACAAAAGCGGGGACGTGTCGAGGCATGTTTCAGGGTTTCCTTGCGTCCTGAATGACACAGGCTGGTAAAGGTATCGTAACCCGACCTCGACGCATCCTTAGAGCGACTATTACTCCTCATCTCCAATGGCATTGAGCTGATCCAGAATGGACTGATCGCGGATGCGGTCATCCCGTATCAGCATGATGATCTTTTGCAGGATTGAGTCCATCTGCGCGTCGTCATGGAGCGGCCGATATGAAGGCAGGCCTTTCCGGAGGGATGCTATCTTCCTGTCCTCTACTACCAGTTGACGTTGTTGCGGCAGGACCATGATGTCACCGCTGCCCAGATGAATACGATAACGACAGCGTTTTCCATTGATGAGGACGTGATGTTTTTCAAGAGTGACTGCATCTCCCGTATCCAGTTCAGGCAGCAGAGTCTCAAGAAGCTGTCTGCGGCCCTGAGCAATGCTTCCGAAATGAGGTTCTCTGGGGAGTGCGATGTCTTCAAGGCCGCCCTGACGCCGCCAGAGTGCGAGATCTGGTATGGAGAAAAGCGTTTCGGGATCGAACGTGATATTGCTGGCCGCTGCGCTCACCATGAGATCAACGTCCCGCATCACTTCCGAGAAAACGATACGATCGATATCACCCAGACGGACTGGCGTGCCTGTTTCGTGCAGTTTTTTGCCGCCGTCATAGCTCCAGTCTCCTTCATCTTTCAGGATACAGAAACGGATTCTGTCCGTCATGATGTGGGTGAAAACGCCTGACCAGTCGGAGTTCTTACTGTCGCCGACACCACCCGTCCGGAACTCGACATAGACACCGTGAGCGGGCACCTGAAATGTCCAGGGTGCGCTTTCACTGGATGGCATGTGACCGGTCAGCGTGCGGATGCGCCAACCTCTCTGCCGCCCGATCTGGATGACCTGAGCCTGATTCAGAATGCGTCGTGCATAGCGGTAGGAAGCGGGAGACGTCTCCTGTTCTGACTGGGTTATTGTGTACGTCTCCCGCCACGCCTGTCGGATGGGCTGTGAGATCTGCAGATGTGCGAGCGTTGTGCGCCACTGTGCGGCCGTCTCTGATTCCACTGCGTGGAGTGGATGCCAGAGACTCAGAAGCGCATCAGGCGAAAGAGGCGGCATCGTGTTGCCGTCGGGTCCAAACAGTGTGCCATCCTGTCTGATCATACAGGTTTGAAGCGGTTTACCGGGCATGGCCACCAGCCATATCTGCCGCCGCGCCAGCCATCCCAGCACGGGATGGAGAAGCCAGCGTTCCTCAAAGGTCGGCCATGACCAGGTTTGTCCGGTCACCCATGACCGTTCCAGCCTCAGACGGTGCAGCGCCATGTCGGCGGAAAGCTGCTTTGCGTCCGCCCGTGTTCTGCGCAGGATCGCATCACACCCTGTTTCCTTGCGGATGGCTGCGGGCAGCTTGCTCAGAGGAGCGCCTGTCGCATCCTCGTAATGACTTACGCCCTTACCAGATTCCGCAATACTCAGGACAATTGATACGCCGTCGACGAGGCTTTCGCGACGACGGTGCTGTGTATCCAGCCCATGATCCAGCGCGATGAATTCCTCTGCTTCGACAGTCGTCATGCCAAGAGCTGCGGAGGCCTGTGCAAGTATTTTATTGAGGTGAGACAGCATGGTCGCGTGACGGGTTTTTGCCCGCAGCTGAGTCAGTGCCCGAAGCGCGTTAGGTGTGCCGATAGCGCCAACGGTTGAAACGAGACGATTGAAGAACGAAACGTCTTCTTTCTTAATGGCCAGAATGCCTTGTGGCAGCAGCCAGTCGACATCAGCAGAGTTACGAGCGACTGCAATCATGCAGAGACATGCTGGCCTGATATCGTCGAAAATGTTTTGTTTTATGCGGGATTTTCTGATGTATGGAGCTTTTGTGCGTAGACTGTTGTCCACTCCAAATTGCATATTGCCAGCATTGGACGGTCTGCCATTGCGGAAGCTATACAACCAAGGGTTTTGCAGAAATGCTTCTGCTGTTTTCCGGATTGATCCGGTTTCCGAATGCACCTGTTTAATCAGCGCTATAAAGTAAGGAAGAATGGCGGCCCGATAGAGAGGAAACAAATTAAGAGGGGGGACGCGGTAAGGCTGCAACAAGGAAAGCTGGTAATATCCTTGGAGAAAATTGCGTGCGAAGTCGAGTTCGCGCTTGCCATCCGGTTCTGCAAGCCTTTTGGCGAACCGGGATAAAGTTTTTAACGATGGTTGTGGTGTGTCCGGTATCTGGAAGAACTCCAGACGGGCGTCCATCTGATCCGGTGACGTTTTGGGGTTGCGTCGTAGTAGGGATTCACGTCCCAGCCAGTAAAGCGCCGGAAAGTCACGTGCGAGAAATTCTTGGTCCTGCACGGCCTGATCGAACCATTGTTCGTCAGGCAGGCTGGTTCCTGTGCTTTTGAATGAACTCAGATAACCAAGCAGCTTTGGATTCGGGATAAAACGCAATTCTGATGTGGGTTTCGTGCTTTGACGGAGAATACGATATGCCGCGACCATGTCTGGTGCATGGCGATTCTCAAGACTAAAAAATTTCTTTAAACATTCAGGTGGTTTTGGAAGTGGTCCGATATTGGGCAGGTCGGTCGCCAGGCAGATTTCGAGTGGCGCGTCATCGCTGTTAAGGCTTTTGATAAATGATTGCGGAGCTATGCTCCCATAATATCTGTTGAGCGTGGCAAGCCGCTGTTCTTTCCAGGCACAATGAATGTTCCAGAAAATATGCCGATCAATCTGGTGCATCTCCGCCATCCATCTGACCAGCTGGCGTTCAAGGACACCGACTTCAGAGAGTACCATTCTTGCAAGCGCCATGTCGGCGTTTAAAAGATCGTGCTGCGTCATAAATCCGCGCATCCTTTATCTTTGTCGGCATTCAGGCGATTGCAAAAGTCTATGCCTGTCATCTGAGGCCCATCGTAAAGAGGTTTTTGAAGACGCTGTTTGCAGAAGTTTCTATTCCCGTAGACCATGTAAAGAAGATGGAATAAGAAAATTTTATTGTCCATGACCAATCACTGGTTATGAAACAGTCTTCTGTTGTGCTGGTTGATTGCTGGTCATGGAATGGAGCAAATACGCTGTCATTCTGCGCATCACGCGCGTGTTAATACTGATTGAAATAAAAAAACACGTGAGAACCATAGTCCTCGCGTGTTTCTTGTTTCCCGAAAAAGCGGTTGCTATTCCTGATCAATCGACCGCTTCGGCAGCAGGGCCGGAATGAACACCAGCGTCGCCAGAAGCGTGCAGCCCAGAGAGAGCAGCAGCAGGCGTCCCATGCTGGCGGTGCCCGGATGATGGGACAGAGCCAGAGAACCGAAGGCTGTGCCCGTTGTCAGTGCCGAGAAGAGCACGGCGCGGGCTGTGGGGGAGGCGAGGGGATACTGCACGCCCGAGCGCCAGTTCATCACGAAGTAGATGTTGAACGACACGCCTACGCCCAGCAGCAGCGGAAGTGCGATGATATTCGCAAAGTTCAGGGTCTCAGGAACCACTCTGATCAGGATCACGGTCATCAGGGCCGAGAGCAGCAGGGGAGCCAGAACGAGTCCCATATCCAGCACCTTGCGCAGTGCGAACAACAGAATGATCGCAATCATGATGATGGCGGAAATGGCGGCTGCCTTGAACGCGCCGACAATGGTTTTCGCGCTTTCGACAATATCGACTGCGGATCCTGCCATTTCAGGCGAAAGCGGACGGACTGTTTTGACAAACCTGTGCAACGCTCCGGACTGCGTCATCAGGCCGCTGGGATGAATCTCCACGAGTGCACGCCCATCCGGAAGTAGGTAATCACGCTTGATGACGTCCGGAACATCCTTGAGCGTCACTGGTTGGGCGGACAGCACATCCTTCAATGTATCGAGTTGCATCGGAAGGAAGCGGACCAGTGCGTCATTGGTCTGCATGGCCAGTGCATCAGGTGCGGTCGCAAGCCTGGCGAGCGCCGCCTGAATGCGCCGCAGCGGGTCTGTTGGCGCGAGCCCGTCCAGAATGCCGGAAAGCGCAGTGGCAACAGAAGCCGCGGACGCTTTGACCGCTGCCGCATCCGGGGCTGGCTGGACGGTCTGCACAGTCAGACCGGGGATAAGGATCTGCGCTGCATCCTGAATCAGGGCCAGCTTCGTATCCTGATCCTCGGGGACATAAGAGCCAAGCCACATGGCATCATGTATACCCGGCAGTTTTCCAGCCCTGTCGGCCATGCTTTTGGCGTCATCGAGGTTGGGTGCAAGATATTCGGCGCTGTAAGGTGATGAAACCGGGTTGCTCATCAGCAAATGCAACGTCCGCATGCCTTCGGACTTCGGGTCCTTTGTATGCAGTGGATCACCGTCGAATTTCAGGCTCGGGATCAGGATGATACCTGCAACAGCCACGACCGCGAACATGGCGAGCAACGGCTTGCGCCAGTGGCGGATGACCCGATCCACGGGTTTCATGAATGTATAGCCTGTGCGCGCATGGTCGATGGACGGACGGAAAAGGCGCAGAAGGGCGGGCAGGAGCAGAATGGTGCAGACAAACGCCACCAGCATCCCCACGCCCGCAATCAGACCGAGTTCAGCGACGCCGAGAAACGCTGTAGGGGTGAAGGCAAGAAAGCCCGCCGCTGTGGCCAGGGCCGCCACCAGAATCTGATGGCCGGTTTCTTCACCAGTCTTGAAAAGCGCTTCTTCCAGCCCGGCCTCACCTGATTGCGTTGGCTGCTGTCCACGCAGTCGTACCGAGAACTGAATGGCGAAATCGACGGCGATGCCGACAAACAGGATGGCGAAGGCCACGGAGATCAGGTTCAGCGTGCCGACAGCGACAGCCGCGAAACCGGTCGTCAGCAGAAGCCCGGTGATCAGGGTGATCACGATCGGCACGATGACGCGCCATGTGTGGACAGCCAGCGTCAGCCACACAATGACGAGCACCAGCGAACCCAGCAGACCCGCGACCATTCCATCGGCAACCGTGGCGAATTCCTCGTCACTGATCTGCACGTCGCCTGTCAGGTAGACATGGGCGTGTCCGGCTTTTACAAATTCCAGATCTTTCGCGGCAGCCCGGATGGCGTCGGATGCAGCGCCGCCCGGCTGGAACGAGCCATAATCAAGCTTTGGCTGTGTCATGACGAACTGGTAGCGACCCGCCAGATCTGTCAGGTTGCCGGCCAGAAGCTGCTGCCATGACAGAAACTCGGGGTGTCCGTTCGCGGCGGCTTCCAGACTGTTGGCGAAGCCGATCAGGGGAGCCTGAAAGCCAGCCATATTGGCCTGCCCCCGTTTGACGCCTTCCGCGATCAGCCCGAGGGAGTCAAAGAGACCACGCGCTGACGGGTCAGCCGCCAGAGCGCCGAGAAAGGGCTGGGCCGCAACCGTGTCATCCAGAACCTTGGCGAGAGCCTTCTGGTCAAGAAACATCAGCCCGTTGCGATTGAGGTAGGCATTGTCATCGGGCAGACGAATATAGTTGAAGTGCTCATGATCTCCGGACAGTTTGTCGGCCAGAGCGCGTGCTGTGGCGCGTCCTTCCTCAGGCAGGTCGGCTTCGATAACCGCGACCAGAAGATTGTCCTTCTGAGGGAACAGTTTTCCCATCATGTCGGAGCGTTTTTTCCAGGCCAGCCTGTCGGACAGCATCTTGTCCGTGTCGGTGGTCACGCCAAGGTGATTGTAGCTTATCCAGACGGATGTCGCGGCCAGCAGCATGAACAGTGCGACGACGAGAGAGGCGCGCTTGGCGCACAGGACGATAAGTCTGCCGATGAAAAGCGAGATCATGTGAGGTCTTCAGGCCCTTGCCGTTGACAGCGCAAGATTGGCCAGTCCCGATAATCCCGTGACCAGCGCAAGTTGAAGTAAAGGCTTGGTTTGGCTGAAGCGGCGGCGGGACGCAAGGGGGAGGCCGTAAAGCGCACGCTGGAGGAAAAGGACTGAAGTGCTTGATCAGGGCGCACGCAGGTCGATCCTGCCGGGAGAATGGATCATGTCTGGTACGCGGACATAGGATCGCCCGCACCCCAAACCGGACACCGACAAGGGCGCTGTTGCAGCGGTACGCAAATGGTTTGAGCAGAATGAGGTGACGCCATGAACAATATGATGGAGATAAGCGGCCATCGGGCCGTCATTCAGTTTGATCCTGAAATCGGCCTGTTTCGGGGCGAGTTCGTTGGCCTGAATGGCGGGGCTGACTTTTATGCCGACAGTGTGGAAGGTCTCCGGCAGGAAGGGGAAACATCCCTACGCGTCTTTCTGGAGATGTGTACGGAAAAAGGTATTGAGCCTGTGAAGCACTATTTCGGCAAGTTTCAGGTGCGTCTGCCGCCTGAAGCGCATGCCCGGGCCGTCGAGATGGCTGCCGCCCGCGGTGTTAGTCTGAACCGCCTTGTTCAGGATGCGCTGGAGCATGTGGCGGGCTGAAAACGTCTCTCCAAGCCTCAGGGCAGCGCTCTGAATGTCTGTCCGTAAGAGGGACAACATACAGGATGACCATTCAGGGTAATGGCGTAACTATTTTGTTTTGTAGGGAAAATACAACAAGTGGTTCCCGAAGTAGGACTCGAACCTACGACCCAGCGATTAACAGTCGCTTGCTCTACCAACTGAGCTATTCGGGACCAGTTGTTGGCGATCGTATAGCCAACCCTGAAACCGCCGTAAACCCCTTTTGCGAGGATTTTTTCATGCGGCTTTGACATTGCGGCAACCTGCGGGCAGCTAGGTTCCGGCAGGGAACGCGTCGCAGGGAAGAAGGCCTGAAAGATGGATATAAAACCCGCGAAAAAGAGCGGTATGAGCAGTCGCCGGAATATGCTTGCGGCGGCTGGGGCTGTTGCCGGAACGTGCGCGCTCGGAGGAGTGGGATGGTGGTTTAAACATCCCCAACGTGCCTTGCAGGAGCCTGACCAGCAACCCAGAAGTCTTTCCGTGTCCTGGCCTGCACCAGAGAACGACCCGGTATTCATCGTGGCTCAGAAACTGGGTTTTTTCAGTCATTACAATCTTGAGATTACAGCTCATCCCTGCATCACAGGCCATCAGGCGATCGATGCGCTTTCTCAGGGGGAAGTGGTCGGTGCTGCTGCAGCAGCACTTTCGTGGCTTCCCAGGCTGCATGGAGGAGTGCCGGCAAAACTGGTTGCGGGTCTCAGTGCGGGAACCTTCAGACTGCTGGTGCGAAAAAACATAGGGATTACAAAAATCGAGAATGTGGTCGGCAAAAAGATAGCCGTTCTGAATGAAGACTCTGCTGATCAGCGCTTCTTTTCTGTCCTCATGAGACGAAAAGGAATTAATCCGTCAGAGGTGCTCTGGCGATCTGTCTCGGAAGACAGGATTGACCAGGCTCTTGAAAGCCGGGAAGTGGACGGCGTTGTGCTGCAGGACCCGGATGGCTGGCAGCTTCTGTCGGAAAACCAGTATTTTCTGACTGAACTCGCCGGGTCGACTACAGGGAATTATGCACAGCGGGTGAGTAAGGTTTTCGGGCTTTCCAGTCGATTTCTTGCAGATGATCCGAAGGGAGGACTGGCTATTGTGCTGGCGTTGCGGGATACCTGCCGCTGGATTGAGAAACATCGAGATGAGACAGCCGAACTGCTGTCGCTTCATATTCCTGATATGAACGATGATGACGTCAAGCATATGTTGGCGCATGAACCGGCTCCGGTCCATCTGCTGGGACACTGGCTACGTGAGCAGATGGCGCAGTATGCCGATGAGCTGAAACTGATTGATCTGCTGCCGAACGAAATGGATTCAGGCGCCTTTTCGCATTCCATCTGTCAGAATGTTCTGCACGTCTGAAAAAGTGGCACGCTTTGGCTCCGGTTGACCTGGAGAGTATGAAGTCGTGCCCGTAACGCGCAGTCATGCGCATAGAGGAACAGGCCTTTGCGGGCGCGTGTCAGAATGACGAACAGGGCATTGGCCATGACGTGTCGCCTGGCTGCGTCCATATCGGCAAAGCTTCCGCGCCCGGTGAAGGCCGCGCTGTCCTCATAAAATGCAGGATCGAGAATGATTCTGTCTGTGGCTGTATCGTAGGAAACGGAAGGTCCGAGGATAACGCCGGCATAATTCAGATCGAACCCCTGCACGGTGTAGACCGAACCCACCTCGTCGATGGAGTCTGGTCGTTCAGCCCATGGCAACGGATGCGATGGCTGATTTCTGTCCCATCTGAGCCGAAAAGAGCCGGTCTGCACGAAGTGATCAGTTCCGTTCAGGGTATAGGGAAAATCATAGGTGGCCAGAATGCGTGAAAGTCCGCAGCGATGATCATATTCTCGGATATCACTGTACATGCTTTCTGCATCATCATGGATACGGAAATCGAATGCCTGCTTTTCCGGTAAGGGGAGCAGGCGGCCATCACAGAAAGCCCGGATCCAGCGCATGACGTCGGGATGGGCCTGCACACGGAACTGCTCTGTCAGACGGATCGTTTCTGTCGGGATGGGCTGCAGGAGCGTCCTGAGATGAGTGTCCTCCCAGTAACCCTTGAATTTCAGGGTCTGTCGGGGATCAAACACCATGACAACCACCCGCGCCAGCTTGAGAATTTCCTCAAGCTGATTCGATTGGCGGAAATGATTGTAGGGATCGCTGCGGGTCAGAAGAAGGTGGGCTTCATCAATGAATACAATGTCGGCATGCCCGCAGGTTTTATGCAGGCTGTTGATGAAGCTGGTTGGACGTTCGTAATCCTTCTTGCGGAGTGCCGGAATATCCGCGGCGATATTGCGGTACAGCTTGATCATCTCGGGATGATTGACGAGAAGCGTATTATGCGTCCCATGCAGCGGGAGCGTGCTGTCACGACCTCTCGCCTCTTCCTGAATTCGTGAAAAGGCTGTGTTCAGGACAAGGCTTTTTCCGGTTCCGGCATCTCCTTCCAGAATCAGGACGGCCTGCCTGTCATGACTATGTTTCTTGCAGAACCTGACAATGTCATCGACAAGATGCTTCTGCACATCTGTCAGACTGAATGTCGGAGAGAGACGCGCTACAGAGGTGGAACTGTCGTGAGAGCCGGCTGTTTTCAGGGGAGATGTCATCGATCAGTGTCCTGTGAAAGCTTCGGGCTTTGGGAAAACGGTATCTGTCCAACCCCGCAGTCGGTAAGTCACCATCCCGATCCATTCATGGGCGGCCCAATCGAGTGTGGCGAAACGATTTCCCGATACCAGAGAGTACGTATGGAGATGGTCGCGGGATACATAACCGACCGGCCAGGGAATGACTCGCCATCCCGCCTTGCGAAAGACGCCGACGGAACGGGGCATATGGCTGGCGGATGTGATCAGAATCCATGTCTCATCAGGCTTGGGCTGGACCAGCGCGAAACTGTCTGTGGCATTTTCGTGTGTCGTGCGGGAGCGGTTTTCGTAGATCACTCGCTCGTCAGGCAGGCCGAGACTTTCAAAAAGGATGCGCACCCACTTCGCTTCATTGGTGACGCCCTGTTCAATGTCACCGGACCCGCCCGTAAAGACGAGCCTGGCGTCCGGATAACGCCGGGCAAGCGCCACGAATGTGGTCAGGCGGTCGCCTGCAGCGCCTGTTACAGGGGTCTGACGATCCTCACTGGTCAGATCGTCTATCGAGCCTCCGAGAACAATGATCCCGTCGACATGCTCCGGTGGTGTTCTGACTTGTGGAAAGCGGTCTTCAATGGGTCTGACTGCCCATTGATCGACAGGGAAGATCAGGCAGATTGCAAAAACCGTTGCAGCCAGAGTGACCAGTATGCGCCCGAAAAGGAAGCGACGCAGGAGAAGTCCGATCAGAAGGATTTCGACAAGCAGGGGTGTCGGCATCATGGCCATGGTCAGAATTTTACCGATGACAAACATCTCGGGCTCCGGATCTGTGCAGACGGTCAGTATTCCGTGAAGCCATAGTCTTCAATGCTGGAGCGGACAACGAACAGTCACCCCGCAGAAGAAGAAAGACAGAGGGAACGATCTGCGTTATCATTACGGAATGATAAAGATTTCTTCCGCCGACGCCCTGCTGATTGTCGATGTCCAGAATGATTTTCTTCCGGGCGGGGCGCTTGCTGTGCCTGAAGGCGACGCTGTGATTGCTGTGATCAATCAGTTGATGAGACTGCCTTTCGGTGAGATTGTCACAACGCAGGACTGGCATCCCGCCGCGCATTGTTCTTTCAGGGAACAGGGCGGTCCATGGCCGCGGCACTGTGTCGCCGATACGTCCGGCGCGGCATTGGCAGAGACGCTGGATTGCGCGGCTGTCAGTCTGGAGTTGCGCAAGGGGCAGTCGTTGTCCGTGGACAGCTACTCCGCGTTTCTGGAAAATGATGGCGTGACGCGCACGATCCTGAAGGACTGGCTGCATGAGCGGAAGATCGCGCGCGTTTTTGTAACAGGGCTGGCGCTGGATTACTGCGTGACGGCCACTGCCATCGATGCGCAGGACGATGGATTTGAGAGTGTGATCGTTCTGGACGCGTGCCGGGGTATCGCGCCATTGGAAGACGCTGTGAGTAAAGCAGAAAACGCTGGAATTTTGTTGGTCAGATCCTCTGACCTGTCTTGACCGATGCAACGGTCTCAATAAACCTGTCAAAACGTTCTCGAAACGAGGTGAGGACCTTTGTGACGTCACAGGGTGTCTCTGGATAAAGAAAGGTCCTCAGTGACGCGCACGTTCCCCGTTCTCCATAAAAACGCGCTGATTCTGCCCGAACGACGCGGGTTTCTGAAAGGGGCTGGCGCACTGGCGGCTGGTGGTCTGCTCAGTCCATTGGCAGCACATGCCGCAACGCCGGCCCTCTCCCTGCTTCCAGTGAAAGAAGAGGATGCTCTGGTCGCTTTCGGGCATACAGGGCCAATCACCGATGGAGGCTGGGATACGGCGCACGACATGGGCGTTCAGGCTGTCAGAAAAGCTTTCCCCAGACTGCGTACAGTCTATGTCGAAAGCGTGCCCTATTCCGCCGATGCAACCCGCATTTTCCGTCAGTTCGTGGCGGAAGGCGCGAACATGGTCCTTGGAACGTCGAACTATGGCGACTTCATCAAGGATGTGGCTGACCGGGCTCCGGAAGTGGCGTTTCTGGAATGTGATGGTACATCCGTCACCAGCAATCTCGGCTGGTATTACGTCACACACTGGTATCCAAGTTACGTGATCGGGATTGCGGCGGGTCTCATGACCAAAACGAACAGGCTTGGATATGTCGGGACATTTCCGATCCCGTCGGTGTTCGCCAGTGCAAACGCAACGCTTCTTGGCGCGCAGTCGGTCAATCCGGCCTGCATGATGCAGGCTGTGTCAACGAACTCATGGTTCGACCCGCAGGCTGCGACACAGGCCGCCACGGCTCTGGCTGACAGCGGCTGTGACTTCCTCTGTGGCATTACGGACGAACCGGCCTATCTGCGTGTTGCCGAAAGTCGTGGTCTGAAAGCTGCGATGTGGAATCTCGACATGCGCCGTTTCGGTCCCAATGCGTATGTCAGTTCCGTGATGCTCGATTTTGCTCCGTTCTATATCGAGCAGGTTCGCGCAAGGCTGAACGGCACATGGAAAGCCGCCGGTAACTTTCTCACCATGGCGCATGGTGTGGATCGTGACATATGGGGGCAGACGGTTCCTGAAAATGTAAGAACGCAGGCGGATGCGATGCGTGATCGGATACTCGCCGGATATTCACCTTTTCAGGGACCGATCCGCGACAATAACGGCGCCATCCGTATTCCGGCGGGCACGACCATGAACGACATGGCGATCTATCAGTGGGACTGGGGTGTGCAGGGGATGACAGGTCTTGGCTGATCCCGTGACACAAAGTGGCGGTACGCCACCGGTTCTGCAACTGCTTGGCGTGTCCAAATACTTTCCGGGCGTGATCGCCAACGAGGATGTGAATCTGGACGTGCGTCCGGGAGAAATTCTCGGGCTTCTGGGTGAAAACGGAGCGGGAAAATCGACGCTGATGAATGTCGTGACCGGCATCTATCAGGCTGATGCGGGCGAGATCATTCTTGACGGCTATGGCGCGGAATTTGCGACACCGCAGGACGCCATCAGGGCGGGGATCGGCATGGTCCACCAGCATTTCAAGCTGGTTCCGGCCTTCACTGTGGCGGAAAACATCCATCTCGGCTGGAGCGAGACGCCAAAACGCACTTCCCGCGCCGTACTGGAAGCGCGGACACGCGAACTGTCGGAGCATTTCGGTTTTCCGGTCGATCCCGCCGCCCGTGTGGAGACACTCTCAGCCGGAGAACAGCAGCGTGTGGAAATCCTGCGCGTTCTCTCCCGTCAGGCGCGCCTGCTCATCCTTGATGAACCGACAGCCGTTCTGACACCGCAGGAAACGCGCGAACTGTTCACGGCGCTGCGTGCCTTCCGTGCAAAAGGTAACGCCGTCATCATCATCAGTCACAAACTCGATGAGGTGATGGAGATCACCGACCGGGTAACGGTCCTGCGAGCCGGTCGGAATGTGGGCACGTGGGCGACGGCTGACTGCTCGGCAAACATGCTGGCCGCGTCCATGGTGGGGCATGACATCCAGCGACAGGATCTGCACGCCCGCTCGGGCGATGCTGTCCCCGTCAGCACTGCTCCGATGATCAGTCTGCGCGATGTGACGGTCCGCAATGACCAGAATGTCGTCACGCTTTCCGATGTGACGCTCGATATCTTCGGCGGCGAGATTTTTGGCGTGGCGGGTGTTGCCGGAAATGGCCAGCGTGAACTGACAGAGATTCTGACAGGGTTGATCACACCTTCGGCGGGAACGGTTCTGCTGGACGGACAGGCCGCACCGTCCGGAGCGGCGGGCTTCGCCAAAGCCGGTGTCGGGCATATCCCGCAGGATCGCCTGAACAGCGCGCTGGCGCCGTCTCTCGGGATCACCGACAATATGGCTGTGCGGGAATATGATCGTGCGCCGATTGGCGGCGGTGTGCTGTACCGCGCAGCCGAAGCCCATGCGCTTGCGGAGACGATTGCCGAAGTGGCGGACGTAACCACTCCCGACTTTTCCATGCCTGTGCGTAATCTTTCCGGAGGGAACCAGCAACGCCTTGTCGCGCGCAGGGAGATGCGTATCGCGCGACGACTGCTGGTGGCGGCGTATCCCAGCCGTGGTCTCGATATTGGCGCGATTGCCTCCATGCATCGTTATTTCGCCAGTCTGCGCGATGAAGGCGTGGCGGTCGTGATCGTCTCGGAAGATCTGGGTGAACTGCTCAGCCTGTCCGACAGGATCGGCGTCCTGTGTGGTGGCCGGATGATGGCCGTGCTCGATTCCGCGACTGCCGACAGCGAGGAAATCGGTCTGCTTATGGGTGGGCGCACCAGCGGCGCTTCGGTCCAGACGGAGGCGCTGACATGAGCCGTTTTCAACGATTCCCGACCGCTCCGGCCCGCAGGATTCTGGTCTGTCGGGCCATCGCGATTCTGGTTTCGGCGACCGTGGTCAGCCTGTTGCTGGCGATGTCCGGGCGGAATGTCGGGGAACTGGCGCGTCTGGTTCTGACCTCCACTATCGGTTCGCGCTTCGGGCTGGAAGACCTTGCACTGTTCATGACGCCGCTGCTGCTGACCGGCAGCGCGGTGACAGTGACCCGCCGCATGGGATTGTGGAACATCGGCGCGGAAGGGCAGTTCTATCTGGGTGCTGTGGGCGCGGCCGGCGTGGGACTGTTTGTTCATGGGCCTGCGGTGCTGATTCTGCCCCTGATGGCGCTCGCGGCGATGCTGTGCGGCATGGTCTGGATTCTCCTGCCCGCGCTGGCCCGTGCCTTCGCTGATGTGAACGAGATCATCACCACGCTGCTTCTGAACTTCGTGGCGAGTCTGCTGGTCTACTGGCTGGCGACCGGCCCCTGGCGCGATCGCGTGACCGATGCGCTGGTTTCAACACAGCGCCTGCCTGTGAGTATCCCGGATTTATGGGGCGTTGTGCATTGGGGCTTTCCCCTGACGCTTCTGATCGTGGGTGGTCTTGCTGGGATCATGTCCTTCACCCGATGGGGCTATGAGGTGCGAATCAGCGGGGCCAGCGCGGGTATGGCCCGGTACGCCGGCATGCCCGTCAGCCTCAGGATCATTTCGGCCATGCTTTTGTCCGGCGCGCTGGCGGCGCTGGCTGGTATGTTTGAAGTCGCCGGAACGGTTCATCGCCTGCAGGGCGGCATGGCGGATAATTTCGGTTATCTCGGAATCGTGGTGGCTGTATTGGCGCGCGGCTCCTGTCTCGCAGTGATCCCGGCGGCCCTTCTTATGGCGCTGATTCTTGATGTGGGAATCGTGCTCCAGACCCAGCAGGTCGCAGCGACGGTCGTGCTGGCCATCACCGGACTGGTCCTGCTGCTCGTGGCGATCGCCGATGAGTGCGCGCATTACCGTGCGGTAGCGCCGGCAGCCACACGCACAGCGAGGAGCACATCATGATCGAGATGCTGACGGCTCTTCTGACAACCGCCGTCCTGTCGGGCGGTGTTCTGGCCATCGCGTCTGTGGGCGAAGTCATGGCCGAACGCGTGGGAGTGAGCAATCTGGGTGTGGAAGGGCTGGTTTCAGTCGGAGCGGCTACTGCTGCTCTGACCGCGATCTCGACCGGCAATCCCTGGCTCGCCCTGCTGGCGGCGTCCGCTGCCGGAGCGCTGGGAGGCATGACATTCGCCAGCGCCGCCGTCTTTGTGCAGGCCAGTCAGGTTCTCTGCGGACTGGCGATAACTTTCCTCGGGGTTGGTCTGTCCGCCGTGATCGGCCATTCGGTGGCAGGCATGCCGGTTCCTGTAACGTTTGCGCCCGTGTCGATTCCCGTCCTGTCGGCGCTGCCGATCATTGGCCCTGCGTTTTTCGCCCAGAATCTGCTGATCGTTCCGGCCTATTTTCTGGTGCCTGCGTTTTGTCACTGGCTGCTGTTTCACACGCGTCACGGGCTGAATATGCGCGCCGTGGGTGAAAATCCTGCTGCTGCGGACGCGGCGGGCATCCCGGTCAAAGCCATTCGCTTCTGGTATGTCACGCTGGGCGCAGCGCTGGCGGGTGCGGCGGGAGCATATCTCAGCCTGGCGGTCATTCCGAGCTGGTCGGAAGGCATGGTTGCGGGGCGTGGCTGGATCGCGCTCGCTCTGGTCATTTTTGCCGGTTTCAGGCCGTTCAATGCGGCGGCCGGAGGACTTCTGTTCGGTCTCATCAGCGCCATAGGGTTTCTGGGGCAGGCGAGGGGGTGGCCTATCGCCGCGCCGGTCCTGAACATGCTGCCTTATCTGGGAACATTGGCTTTCATCATGCTGCCTGCTGTGTTCAGACGGAAAGGCCGTCGTGGCGGGCAGGCTCCAGCGGCGCTGGGACTGCCTTATTTCCGGAGTGTTCGGTGAAGCTACGGTTTAAATCATAAAGAAGTTTTTGGTGAAGCTTTTTCCAAAAAGCTTCAGAGACGGTCGCCTTTTTGAAAAAAAGGCGACACCCAAAAACTTTCGTTTGCTGTGATCTATAAAACAGTGCGAACCATCCCCAACGAGAAGTTGAGGAAGCCGCTCTCTGCCGGAACGATCATGTCGCTATGAGAGACGGGGGTGTTCCCATCGGCGGGTTCCCGTGCTTGCTTGCGATCCGGTAACAGGTTCAGGGATGAAACCATGGTTCAGGGCGACTCTTCCTCAATGCTACGGGTAGGGCTTGTAGGATGCGGACATTTCGGACGATTTCACGCCCTGAAATCAGCCGCGGCGCCACGGGAAACGCTGGTGGGGCTGTTCGATCCGGATCAGACGAAGGCTGAAGCGCTGGCGAAAGAAGCTGGCACGAAGGCGTTTGACGATCTCGACGAACTGCTGTCTCAGGTCGAAGCCGTGATCATCGCAGCACCGGCTGAGCTACATTTCACTCTGGCCGCGCAGGCGCTTCGGGCGGGGAAGCATGTGCTGGTCGAAAAGCCGATGGCTGCGACTCTGGTGGAAGCAGACGAACTGGTCACGCTGGCGAACAATGCCGGGAAAGTGCTTCAGGTCGGCCACCTGCTCCGCTACTCGGCGGAATACGAGGCCATCACGGCGCGAATCAGGCGTCCTCTCTATATAGAGGCGACCCGTATTGCGCCCTTCAAGCCGCGCGGCACTGATGTATCGGTGATTCTTGATCTGATGATTCATGATCTCGATCTGATTCTCGCGATTGTCGACAGTCCGATCGCGCAGGTTGATGCGATCGGCGCGGCAGTCAGTTCCGAGCATGAAGACATCGCCAACGCCCGGGTGCGATTCGAGAACGGGTGTGTGGCCACCATCACGGCCAGCCGCATTTCCCTCAAGACCGAGCGCAAGATGAGGCTGTTTTCTGCGGAAGGCTACCTGTCCGCTGATTTCGGCAAGCGTGAACTGGTGATGATCGGACGTGAGAAGGGCATGCCGCTGCCGGGGACCGGAGGATTCCGGCGGGAGGCGGCGTCGTGGAAGGAGCACGATTCTCTCGAAGCCGAGCATCGGGCCTTCGCGGCTTCCTGCCTGGATGGCGTTCCTGTGAAGGTGGACGCTCAGGCTGGACGTCGCGCACTGGAAGCGGCGCTGGCTGTGGGCGACGATATCGCAGAATCGCGCCAGAGAATGGAGCTGTCGGGCCTGATCGGCGGCCAAGTTTCCTGATGGTGGCAGGACGGAAACGGGTTTGCCGCGGAGTTGACTGAAGTCATGGCGTGTCATGCAAGAAGGAGCTTGCATGACTGTGGTTTTGAGAACAAAGAATGAACTCTGGTGTGTTGGAAGGGGGAACTGATTCCTGTTCCGCAGAAGGCTGCCAGCTTTTAAACGTCAACACTTTTTTTGTGCTTTTACCCTACATCTTGTGCTAGAAGTTCAGCTTCATACCGCATATTGTGTCCCCACAACGCGGGACGAAACGTCCGTGTTCTTGATTCTGCCTAAATTACATGAGTGCACGGAGCAACCTGAGTGAGCCTGACTACAGACATGTCTGACACCCTCTCCGGTTCCCCCGCCTGCAATATCGAGGATGAAGGCTCTCTCTTCGAGCCCGATATGCTGGAAGATATCGTGCAACTCGAAGGACATCATCCTGTTCGCGTGGATCGCTCCCGTGATTCGCTGCTGACCGACTTCGGTCGCGCCACGCTGGATAACCGCTATCTGCTGCCAGACGAAGGGTATCAGGATCTCTTCGCCCGTGTTGCGTCCTATTATGGTGCGGACGCTGCCCATGCCCAGCGACTGTACGATTATATTTCCCGCCACTGGTTCATGCCAGCTACTCCGGTTCTGTCGAACGGCGGCACGAGCCGGGGTTTGCCAATTTCATGCTTCCTCAATGAAGCCTCGGACAGTCTCGATGGCATTGTCGGTCTCTGGAACGAGAATGTCTGGCTGGCGTCCAAAGGAGGCGGCATCGGCTCCTACTGGGGTAATCTGCGCTCCATTGGTGAGAATGTCGGCCGTAACGGCAAGACGTCGGGTGTCATTCCGTTTATCCGCGTCATGGACAGCCTGACGCTGGCGATCTCCCAGGGATCATTGCGTCGCGGGTCTGCTGCTGTTTACCTGCCTGTCTGGCACCCCGAGATTGAAGAATTCATCGAGCTTCGTCGTCCGACCGGCGGTGATCCGAACC
Organism: Acetobacter aceti; assembly: GCF_002005445.1. NCBI lineage: Bacteria > Pseudomonadati > Pseudomonadota > Alphaproteobacteria > Acetobacterales > Acetobacteraceae > Acetobacter > Acetobacter aceti. The sequence goes on along the minus strand of NZ_CP014692.1, from coordinate 2,423,052 downwards.
GTAAGGCGCTCAATCTTCATCACGGCATACTGGTCACCGATGCGTTCATGCGCGCTGTGGAGGCTGATGAGCAGTGGGCGCTGCTCTCCCCCAAGGATCATTCGGTCATCCGCAAGGTATCGGCACGGTCGCTCTGGATTCGTATCCTGACTGCCCGCATGGAGCAGGGCGAACCTTACATCGTCTATTCCGACCATGTGAATAATGCCCGCCCTGAGCACCAGAAGCTGGCTGGTCTGGAGGTCAAGACCTCCAACCTGTGTTCGGAAATCACGCTGCCGACAGGGATTGACCATCACGGCAAGGATCGTACTGCGGTCTGCTGCCTGTCCTCACTCAATCTCGAGACGTGGGACGACTGGCACGATAATCCGCAGTTCATTGAAGATGTGATGCTGTTCCTGGATAATGTGTTGCAGGACTTCATCGATCGTGCGCCGAAGGAAATGCATCGCGCCGCCTATGCGGCGATGCGTGAGCGTTCCGTTGGTCTTGGCGTGATGGGCTTCCACTCCTTTCTGCAGGCGCGGAAGGTTCCGTTCGAAAGCGTCATTGCGAAAGTCTGGAACCGCAAGATCTTCAAGCAGATTCGTGAGCAGGCGGATGCGGCTTCCAAGGCGCTCGCAAAGACACGCGGACCTTGCCCCGATGCGGCCGAGTACGGGTTTGAGGAGCGGTTCTCCAACAAGCTCGCCATCGCCCCGACGGCGTCGATTTCCATTATTGCCGGCAACGCCAGCCCGGGCATTGAGCCGATCACGGCGAACGTCTTCCTCCAGAAGACACTGTCCGGGTCATTTTCTGTCCGTAACCGGCATCTGAAAAAGCTGCTGATTGAAAAGGGGCAGGATACGGACGATGTCTGGTCGTCCATCACCCTGAATCAGGGGAGCGTGCAGCATCTCGACTTTCTCACGCAGGATGAGAAGGATGTCTACAAGACCGCCTTCGAACTCGATCAGCGCTGGGTCGTCGAACATGCCGCGGATCGGGCGCCGTTCATCTGTCAGGCACAGTCGGTCAACCTGTTCCTGCCCGCGAATGTCCATAAGCGTGATCTGCACCAGATTCATTTCCAGGCATGGAAGAAGGGCGTCAAGTCGCTCTACTACTGCCGCTCCCTGTCCATCCAGCGCGCCGACACGGTGAGCAATGTCTCCCGGAAGCATGAGATGGACCTGAAGCCTCAGGCGGAGAGTGGTGCTGGTCCAAGCAATTACGAGGAATGCCTTTCCTGTCAGTGAGCGGAAGGCGCATACCGTTCTGGTGGGCTTGGACCCATGTTGTCCATGCCCGTTTACACATCATGTCATATGTAAAAAATAATCGGTAAAACAAACGGATTTCGGATTTTATATTCTGGAAATCCTTATCCCGCGGCGTTATCAGTTCAGATAAATTTCGTAACGCTTCTTTACGTTCTTTTCCCCGACAGCAGGTGCCGTGATGACGATGCAGGAACATGAGAAATTCGATCTTCTGACCGCTAATCCGGTCTACAAGCCGTTCCGCTATCCGTGGGCTTACGACGCATGGCTCACACAGCAGCGCGTCCACTGGCTGCCGGAAGAAGTGCCGCTGGCTGATGACGTGAAGGATTGGCATCGCGTTCTCAATGACGGTGAGCGTCATCTGGTTACGCAGATTTTCCGTTTCTTCACGCAGTCCGATGTGGAAGTGAATAACTGCTACATGAAGAAATACAGTCAGGTTTTCAAACCGACTGAAGTTCTCATGATGCTCTCGGCGTTCTCCAATATCGAGACGATCCACATCGCCGCCTACAGCCATCTCCTTGATACGATTGGAATGCCCGAAAGCGAGTATTCCATGTTCCTGAAATACAAGGAGATGAAGGACAAATACGACTACATGCAGACCTTCTCGGTCGACAGCAAGCATGAAATCGCAAAAACACTTGCTGCTTTCGGTGCTTTTACCGAAGGGCTTCAGCTTTTCGCTTCTTTTGCCATCCTGTTGAACTTCCCACGTTTCAACAAGCTCAAGGGTATGGGGCAGATTGTCAGCTGGTCCGTCAGGGACGAGACGCTGCACTGTCTGTCTGTCGCGCGTCTGTTCCGGACCTTCATTCACGAGAACCCGGAAATCTGGACGGACAGGCTCAAGAGCGAAATCACCGAAATTTGCGAGACGATCGTGGAGCACGAGGACGCCTTTATCGATCTGGCGTTTGAAGCCGGGCCGGTTGAAGGTCTGGATGCTGATCAGGTCAAGGCGTACATTCGGTTTATTGCGGATCGCCGTCTGGGACAGATCGGTCTTGATCCGATTTATGGTGCGCTTGAGCGGAACCCGCTGCCGTGGGTGGACGACATGCTCAACGCCGTCGAGCATACGAACTTCTTTGAAAACCGTGCGACCGAGTATAGTCGCGCTTCAACGGATGGAACCTGGGAAGAGGCGTTTGAGGCTGACGTCTTTGGTTGAGGGGTGTGTCGTCGTAACTGGCTGCAATCATAAGTAAAAGTTTTTGGGTGCTGTCTTTTTTTTGAAGGGTGGCGTTCTTTTGAGGCGGTTTTAAAATATTTACCAAAAGCTTCTTTGTGATTTGCGGGACGGTTTCTGCCAGCAAACACTAAGGCAGTGCAGGCAGCCTTGAACGATGGATTACGGACGCAGATGTGACGATCTGGCGGAGGCCGGATCAGTGGCGGGTGACAGGGGAAGGGTGAGTCGCAACGGGCGCACTCTTACCCGGCGCTTGCTGGCTGATGCCCATTTCGCCTGTGACTATGGCGAATTTGATATCGCACGCGGTCTTCTGGAACTGGCGGAACGCGTCATGGTCGGGCGCAATGAGCATCAGGGCGCATCAGGGCGCAGGTTGCTGGAACAGCTTGTTCTGGGATTTGAACGGGTCTGGCAGTTGCAGCATCTTGCGCTGGAAATGCCGCATCCATTGGATCAGGCGCGGTTCGAAAGCCTCCGGAAAATGCTGTTTCGATCTGGAAAAAACTAGAGCAATTCCACTGAACTCTGGCTCAGTAGAATTTCCCTAATTCATTGTTTATCGAGCATATTCACCAGTTCGAATGTGTCCATTCAAACTGGATATGCTCTAGGTCCACTCCGAGAAAGAGGCATGGAAGGCAAAGCTGCCCCCCTCTGTTCTGCGGCAGAAATCTTCGCGGCCTCAGCTTTCCGCGAGAGCCTCCTCTTCCATTTCGGCGTCATCAGCAGCAAGTTGGACAGGAGTGGGCAGAATGATCGAACGACGGTTGAAAAAGCAATAGAGCGTCGGGATCAGCGAGCAGAGCGACAGCAGCAGCGGTCCCACGATAAAGGCAGCGCCAGCACCGTATAATCCGAAATGCCGGGTCATATAGACCAGCGCTGCAATGTATGCGCCTGTGCCGACGATATGGGAGTAAAACAGGGCTTTCGGGCGGCCTGACATATAAAGTAGGGATTCCATCGGAAAGGCGCTCAGCGTGATGACCAGCGCAGGGGCCATCATGATCAGGAGACTGGCCGACTCCCGGTATTTCTTTCCGAAGAGCGAGACGACCGGGTGACCGAGCAGCATGATTGCAAGGGCAACAGCCAGTCCAATGCACCCTGCCAGAAATCCGGTTTTCAGCGCCAGCTTCCAGGGACGGGTGCTGTGCGGATCAAGTCGCATGATTTCCGGATAGAAGCCCTTCTCCATCAGAGTGGCGGGTTTGGTCGCCGAATTGATTACGGAAGTAGCGATCTTGTAGACGCCAACCGCTGCCGGCCCCAGCATGCCGCCGACGATGACGTTGCTGATCGGTTCCTTGCCCACAGCCAGCGTGGTGTTCAGGTTGGTCGTCCAGATGAAGCTCCAGACTTTCGGCAGGCGGCGTGGAGCGTCAAAAAGACTGGGCCGCATGGCATCGAGCATTCTGTGGTGGTCAAGCACAATGAAAGCCATTGCCCACAGGACAAGATCACCGGCAAGATCCGCGATATACCAGGACAGAAGATAGGCAGGCATGCCCAACCCGAGGGTCCACGCCGTGACAGCGCCAAATGAGCGCATCAGAGGGGTGGCGATCTGCTGAATGCTGAGCAGGTCAAAGCGATCCAGCAGGCGCAGCACGCCGGCGGGCGTGGCGCAGGACATGGTGGGGATCAGCGTGCAGTAGGCGATGGCGAGCGGAATATGCTCCTGTCTGACGCCGAATTTCGTGCCGAAAAAGAACAGCGCCAGTATGGCGCCGATCATGCCGATGATGCCCGCCACGGCGTCAACCGCACAGGCGAACCGGATGGCGAGGCGTGCCGGCAAGGTGTTGCCCTGGGTCAGGGCCGGAGCGCCGTAGCGGATGATCATCTGCCAGCTCTGGGATTTCGTCAGGGCCGACGCACCCAACGCATAGGCATGAATCAGCATGACCGTGCCGAACAGATCGGCGCTCAGCCCGCGTCCTGTGCAGACCAGCCCGAGAAGCCCGATGATACCGCCAAGCAGCTTGGTGGAAGCAAGTTGTCCTGCTTTTCGGACGATGGACCGTAATATTCCGTCATTAAACCAGTTTTTCACAGCCAATGACCCGAACGATTTCCTGCTTCATCTCTTGTCGGGCGCACTGCAACTCCGGCATTCTCGTGCTTCATGATGGGTGAGGGCCTTACACGCAACAGACAACGCGGCCCGAGAGCACTCGGCGGCACCGCACGGTATTCAGACGGCCTCAACAAAAAGGGGACGACACAGCTTCGTCACTTCTTCCTTGACCTGAGCATAGGAAGGGCGGGCGTCGATCGTCACGATCGGCGCGCCCCCAAAAGTCAGTTTCTGAGTAGCGACCACTTTTGCCGTAAGCGTCGCCAGATCATGATCCGGTTTCCTGCTGAGGGCTGTCTGCGGATCGACATCCAGCTTGATCACAAGATTCGGTTTGACCGCCGCCATCTTTTCGTAGAGTCGCAGTTCGCTGCGGGCGAGAGCGGCAACAAAACGACTGCCGGGACGGGCGGCGGACAGGCCGGGACCATCATAGAACGCTGGAATCTCGGTCTGGGGATACCGATCCGCGATGACAGCGATGCCGCGTCTGCGGGCGTCCTGCATCTTCAGAAAACGACGGTACCGGAGAAGGGAGAACCCGTAAACCACCAGCGCAGTCAGCAGACCAGGAATCTTCTCGCCTTTGGAGCGGGTTTTCCTGGCCTTGTCGGTCAGCAGTTTCTCCAGTGCCGGTCCGATCAGCGGAATGCTGCCGATCCTTCGCCCCAGATCACCTGAGCCCAGACCAAGATAGACGGCTTGTGTCGGCCGGGTCTGGTTAAGCTGGATCGCAAGCTCATTGGAGATGGCGGTTTTGCCAGCGCCATCGCAACCGATCAGGGCTACGAGAGGAGCAAGGGACTGCTTCCGGGAGATGGCAACGGATCGTGGCGCGGCGTAGTGTTGTGAGACCCGGTCGGCCTGACTCAACATGCTGGCTGCCCATCCATAGCCTGCGCCTGATGTCTGATGATGGCCTCCCTGATGCCGTTTCTGGCTTTTTCGAGCACAACGTCCAGAGGCTCGGTCGCATCCAGATCCAGAATTGGCGCGCCGTTGAAACTCAGTCTGGGAACATCGGCGATCTTGCGTTCCAGCGAGGCCTGTCTATGGTCGGGTTTGCGGGAGATGGCGGTCTCAAGATCGACGTTCAGCCGGATCACCAGATCGGGTACGTAGCTGGCCATCCAGTCATAAAGACCTCTTTCCTGCATCGTCAGGAACTGCACGACAGAACTGTTGCGTGGAGAAAAGGTCAGGCTTGGTCCATCCATCGGTCCCGGCACGGCGACCTGCGGATAGCGATCCGTCAGGATGCAGACACCCTGCCGGTGTAGCCTGAGCATGCGGCGGAAACGTATGACGCGACGCATGGAGAGCGCAAACATGACCGCAGCCGGGAAAAACCCGATCTTTCGGTTCTGACGGGTGCCGTTGGTGACCTTGACGATTCTGCGGTCTGCTTTCTTTCCGACAAACGGGAGGCGCGCGATTGCCCGCCCCAGTTCCCCGCTCTGCTTGCCGAGATGGCAGAGGGCGGTTGGCTGCGTCTTGCGCATCCATGCCAGCAACTCTGTACCAACAGTCGATTTGCCGCTCCCGTCCGAACCGACGACAGCGATGATGATGCCTGAGATCGCCATAAGGCAGCAATATGTCCCTTAACGCTGTTCAGAATGAGTAGCGTTCTTTGTCATCAATCATACACCCGGGATTGTAACAGAAAAATGTTGTTTGTTATCGGTCGCTGTGAGGAGGTTCTGCCGAAGGACGGGATGGCCAGCGCAAGACAGGCTCATTACGACCGTCAGCAGTCGATCTGCTTCCTGCCCCGGTCGTTTTAGGCGATTGTCGCGAGAAGACAGGCTCCTCCGGACTGGAAGCGTTATGCCACGGCATCCGTTCCATCGGCGGTGTGGAGAACGCCTCCCGTTCGGTGCGGATCGCACGGAGTTCCGGTGGGCGTGGTGGCCCGGGTTCGTAAGCATCGGAGGTGCGCGACGGGGAGGACGAGCCAACCGGAGGAACATTCCGTTCCCGCCGCATGGAAAAGGATTTCTCAACCGAAGACGAAACGTCACCGGAAAGATCATCGGGAGATGGGGCCGGAGATGGAGCCGGAGAACGCGGCCCGGCTTCCTGCTGGGGTCGAACAATATCTGGTGGCAGGAGCGGCGAGGGAGCCATGCCGGTTGAACGCGAACGCGGTGCGGATGGCGGCTGAAATTCCGGCGCTGAGAGGGGCGTCGCAGTCGGCGGCGTCCATTCCTCCTGCGGTGCTGACATTTCCGGTTTTCTCCGTGACGCCGCCTGTTCAGGAACGAGCGCGCCGACACGCATGGTCAGGACGCGGAGATCGGCCCTTGCATCCTCAAGCTGTAACGCGATTTCAGAGAGTCTTCCCTTCACTCCGTAAACGGCGAAAGGCATCAGCAGAAACGCCACGAGGACAATGATTCCGAACCCGAGCAGCAGAATCTGCGCCCAGAGTGGCATCCAGTCGGGAATAGCAAGAGACATTATCAGACAAACGCTCCGGAAAACATTTCTGGCGTCCCCTTACGTCAGGACGCCCGACTTGGCATCATCGCGTAATTTGGTCAGTGACGCCACGGCAAACGAGGCTGCTTTGAAGGTCTGTTTGTAGAATTTTCTGTCAATCCGGAAGCGGTTTTTGGTGACATTTGTTTTCGGAAAAGGTCAGCTGCCCCGGTAGGTTGAATAGGCGAACGGCGCGACCAGAAGAGGGACGTGGTAATGACGGCCAGCCTCTCCTTCCATGGGAGTGGAGATGCCGAAAGCGATGGGCACGGTATCAAGAAACGGAGGGTCGCTCAGTTCGGCACCCGCCCGCCGGAAATAGGGCGCGACAGCAAATTCCAGCCGGTAGGAGCCGGGCTCCAGATCTCCAGCTGACGCCATTTCAGGGCAGCGCCCGTCCGCGTTGGTGACCCCTGCGAACAGCACGGTCTCCCCGCGCCAGAGGGTGACGGACATGCCTTCAGCGGGCTTGCCGCTGACCTGATCCAGAACGTGGGTTGAAAGAGTGCTCATGCTTCCGTCTCCAGTCCCTTGAGAATGTCGTGACAGCGTATCGCGGCGATTTTGTCGATTTCCACCAAGGCGGTTTGGCGTTCCTCGTCAGGAGTGTTCCGCGTCCGACGCTCCATCTCGCTCAGGATACGATCTTTTTCGCTGAGCCGGACACAGATGATGAAAGGCATGGCGAATTTCGTCCTGTAAGCGTCATTGCTGGCTGTGAACCGGGCATGCTCTGCTTGTGTCAGGCGGTCCAGCCCTGCGGAAGCCTGTTCGTTCCGGGATGCGTTGGTCAGTGTCTCATCAATCCCGACCCGACGCGCCAGTTCCGGGTGCTCGCGAATCAGCCTCATCTGGGCATCTGATGAAGCGTTCGCCACGACTGCGCGGAAAGCGGCCAGCAGGGCCTCGTTGTCCTGGAAAGGACGAGAGAGCCATGCAGCCTCTGCAATCCATGGAGAATGTTCGTAAAGTGTGCCGAACAACGCCGTGAAACCGGCCTGATCCAGCGCGTTGAGGTGTGAGAATACGGTTTTCATTCTGGGAATGTTTTAAGCCAGTGCCGCGCAATGTCGATACGTCTGGCCACCCAGACCCGGTCATGCCGCATCACATGATCGAGGAACCGCGCCACGGCCCGGGCCCGTCCGGGACGGCCGGCAATACGGCAGTGAAGCCCGACCGACATCATCCGGGGCTGGGTCGCGCCTTCATCCCATAGCTGATCAAATGTATCGCGCAGATAACGGAAAAACTCCTCACCTTCGGAAAAGCCGTTATAGGCCACGAACTTCATGTCATTGACGTCGAGCGTGTAAGGCACGATCAGTTGTGGACGGCCGGTGACGGAAGCCCATGTGTGATCGTAATAAGGGAGATCATCAGCGTAGGAATCGGCATCGTAGATGAAGCCGCCTTCCTCCGCGATCAGCCGCGCCGTATTCGGGCTCGTGCGACCCTGATACCAGCCCAGCGGACGCTGGCCGGTCAGGGCTTTCTGCAGGCCGATGGCGCGCTGGATATGATGCCGCTCAATCTCTTCCGGCACATCCTGATAATCGATCCAGCGCAGTCCATGCGAGGCGATTTCCCAGTCTGCCTTCATCATGGCGAACACCGCTTCCGGGTTACGCGCCATCGCTTCGGCGACACCGAATACCGTGACCGGCAGCCTCCGCTTTGTGAACAGGCGGTGCAGACGCCAGAAACCGGCGCGCGAGCCGTATTCATAAAGGCTTTCCATCGCCATGGCGCGTGCGCCGGGAATGGAGCGTGCGCCGACCATCTCGGAGAGAAACGCTTCCGAGCCTTCGTCTCCATGCAGGACCGAATTTTCGGCGCCTTCTTCGTAATTGATGACGAATTGTAAGGCGATACGAGCTTTGCCAGGCCATTCCGGATCAGGTGGGTTCGCTCCGTAACCCACCATGTCACGGGGATAAGTCGTCATAAACAGTCAGTCCTTCAGGGCCTCAGGCAGCACCTGGTTCCAGACGACCAATGCTGCATCCACCCCGGCCCCACGCGGAGTGGCATAGCCCTCCGCAGCGAGCACGCTTTCCAGTGCGCCGAGCGTGAGCAATACTTTATGTTTCATGGCGTTGTAGCCCATCGCGCCGATCCGCCAGATCCTGCCGGCCAGCGGTCCGAACGCCGTGCCGATTTCGATCTCGAAGTCCTCACGCATCCGACGGCGCACGGCTTCACCGTTCACGCCACCCGGAATCCATACACCGGTTACGTTGGTCATGCGGTATGCGTCATGACCATACACTTCGAGACCCAGAGCCCGAAGCCCCGCCGTCATGGCGGCTCCAGCGGCACGATGACGGTTGAACCGGTTTTTCAGGCCTTCTTCCAGCATGATCCGACCACATTCGCGTGCCCCGTAAAGCATGGTGGTCGCCTCGGTATGATGGTTCAGGCGGCGCTCCGACCAGTAATCCATGACCATGGCCAGATCGAAATAATTGGAGCTGATCCGCGTCCCATACCCATCCTCGGCGTCCGCGCCGCGAATACCTTTCTCCACATGACGGCGACTGAAGATATGTTCGGCGGCGCGATCGGAAATGGTGACGGGAGAGGAACCCGGAGGGCCGCCCATGCATTTCTGCAAGCCCGCCGTGACGATATCCAGACCGCAGCCATCCACATCGACCGGCATGCCGCCAAGCGTGGCGGTCGCGTCGACATAGGACAGCACATCATATTTGCGGCAGAGGTCGCCCAGCCCTTCGAGAGGCTGCGCCGTCGTGGTGGAGGTGTCGCCGTGGATGCAGGCGAACACGCGCGGCTTGTGTTCCCTGAAGGCGGCCTCGATGGTGTCCAGAGAAGCGACTTCGCCCCATTCCAGATCGATCGTGCGGATGTCAGCGCCAATCCGTTCCGCGATTTCGGACAACAGTAGCCCGAACCGCCCGGCGCGTACGATCAGCACCGTCATGCCGGGTTGCAGCAGCGACACCAGCGCCGCTTCGATGCCCGCGCGCGCCGTGCCGTCGATCAGGAACGTCCAGCGGTTCCGCGTCATGAACACTTCGCGATAAAGCTGCATCGTCTCGTTCATGTAGGTGGTCATCTCGGGGTCGAACTGACCGAGCATGTCCGCGCTCATCGCCCGCAGCACACGCGGATGGACGTTGACCGGTCCCGGCCCCATCAACAGGCGTTGCGGCGGATCGATCTGGCCGAAAACGGGCACGGTCATGAAAACTGGCTCCCCTGAGTCCTGCTGTGATCTTCGGCAAACAATCGAACAAAACGACCCAGCGCGCTGATGGTTGCGTCCACATCGGCGGATAGAACCGCTTCCGCCGGATTGTGGCTGATGCCCTTCTCGCAACGGATGAACAGCATCACTATGGGCGCAAACCGTGCCATGATCATGGCATCATGCCCCGCGCCACTGACCAGCACGCGCGCAGGCTGGCCGGTTACGTCCTCAACGGCTGTTTCCATCAGCGCCATGAGGCCCGGATCGCAGGGTGACGGATTGAGATTCTCGCGTGGTATGATTTCGATCCCTACGTTGCGACGTTCAGAAATCTCCTTTAGCGCCGCAAGAATTTCCTCGACTGCCCTGTCTCGTGTCGCAAGGGTGCCTGCGCGGGCGTCGATGGTGAACGTCACATTTCCCGGCACGACATTCGTTACACCCGGCCATGTGCGCAACGAGCCGACCGTCGTCACAAGGCCGTCGCGATCTCCACCAGCCACGCCAATGCGTTCAATGGCCAGAACCATCTCCGCCGCCGCTGTCAGCGCATCCCGCCGCAGCGACATGGCCATCGTGCCGGCGTGACCCGCCATGCCATGCAGTCTGATCTCGAACCGTCTCTGCGCCGCAATGCCGCTCACCACGCCGAGCGCCAGTCCTTCGGCCTCCAGAACCGGACCCTGTTCGATATGCGCTTCGACATAGGCCAGTATGTCGTTTCTGGAACGTTTCGCCGCAGTCATGCCGCGTGGCGTCAGCCCCGCACGTGCCAGCGCCTGCTCCACAGTGACGCCGTCGACATCCCGTAGTTCCGCAAAAGCGGCGACAGGATCATCTTCTTCCAGAACACCGGCGATGGCGCGCGTTGTCAGCATGGTGACGGGAAAGCGCGATCCTTCCTCGTCTCCGAAACCGACGATTTCGATCGCGAACGGAAAGCGCTCGCTCCGCTCATGAAATCCGGCCACCACTTCCAGCGCCGCGATCACGCCGAGCATTCCGTCATAGCGACCGCCATCGCGCACCGAGTCCAGATGCGAGCCGAAAAGAAGAGCAGGCGCATCCGGCGTGCTGCCCTCATAGCGTCCGATCAGATTGGCGGCGGCATCCTGCCGCACCGTCATGCCCGCCTGACGCATCCAGTTCGAAATGGCTTCCACCGTGGCGATGAAGCCCGGCCCAAGCCACGGACGATAGAGCAGCCCCACATCGTCGCTGAATGGCGGTTCGCCGAGCATATCGCAGCGTGCAACAGCACGTTCCCCCGGCGTGGTTTCAGCCTCTACCACGCCGCGACACCGCCATCACTGCGCGGATCGGCCGCACCTTCAATCACGCCATCCGCATGGCGGACCAGCGCTCCGGCATGCCCCATCATGGACGTGAAAGGTGCGACCCGTTCGATGGCATGTCCCGCCGCACCGAGCTGCGCGATCAGCGTCGGATCAAACCGGTCCTCATATTTCAGGGTGACGCTTTCCTGCCCCCAAGTGCGCCCCAGCAACCAGCGTGGCGCGGTGACGGCGGCCTGAAGCCCCATGCCGTAACGGGCGTATCGCGAGAACACCGCGGCCTGCGTCTGCGGCTGTCCTTCACCGCCCATCGTGCCGTAAACCATCACGCGCCCGTCGTCGAAGCGGGCTGCGGCGGGGTTCAGTGTATGAAACGGTTTGCGTCCGGGCTTCAGGGCGTTCCAGCCATCTTCCGCAAGACGGAAACTCGCGCCACGGTTCTGCCAGACGATGCCGGTTTGCGGCAGCACGACGCCCGATCCGAACTCGAAATAGGTACTCTGAATCATGCTGACGGCGAGACCTCTGGCATCGATGGCGCCCATCCACACGGTATCGCCCGCCTGCGACGGATGCGGCCACGGGGCGGCGCGTTGCGAGTCGATGGCGGCGGCCATGGCGTCCAGCGCCGAAGGATCATCCAGCAGATGCTGCGCTTCGACCGTCATATAGGTCGGGTCACCCACATGCGTATCGCGATAGCGGAATGCCTGTTTGGTCGCTTCGATCAGCCCGTGAATATGCGCGAAACTTTCGCCTTGGTCCGCTTTCAGCCTGTCAAAGAGCGCGAGGATGAGCAGAGACGCGACGCCCTGTGTCGGAGGGGCCATATTATAGAGCGTTGCACCCTTTACCGGCACGGATAAGGGTGGCCGGACCTGCGCCTGATGGGTCGCAAGATCCTCCGCACTGACGGGGCTACCAGCGTTTTCAAGATCAATGGCGATACGGCGGGCGAGAGAGCCGGTATAGAAATCCTGTAGACCGGAAGCGGCAAGTTCACGGAGAGTCGCGCCGAGAGCCGGGTTCCTCAGGATATCCCCTTCTCGCAGAGGATGTCCTTCCGGTTCGAATACGGTGGCGTAACCGGGAGCCTGTGTGAGTTCCGCGGATTTTTCACGGGCGAGCGCGGCGCCTCCTGCGGTGACAGCCACGCCGGCTTCAGCGTGGTGAATGGCTTCGGCTAAGATCTGTTCCAGAGGCAGGGTGGAGCCGTAAGCTTTCTCGGCCAGTTCAAGAGCTTTTGCCCAGCCGGAAACGGTGCCTGCAACGGTATTGGCGGCCAGTGGCCCGCGCCATGGAATGTTTGTGTGACCGGCTTTGCGGTACAGGTCGAGATTGGCTGCGGCTGCTGCGCCTCCACAGGCGTCGATCGTCTCCGTGCGTCCGTCGGGCCATGAAATGAGCCAGAAGGCATCACCGCCAATGGCGGTCATATGGGGGTAGACGACAGCAAGGGTGGCAGCCGTGGCCACAATGGCTTCGATAGCCGAGCCGCCGTTGCGAAGAATGGCAAGACCTGCCTGTGAAGCCAGATGATGCGGTGCGGTAACCATGCCGCGTAATGAACGGGCTGTATGCAGCATCCTGCAATCACCTTTCCTGTTGCGTGTGTGTCAGCATTTCAGGAAAGGGATGTAACCGGAAAAGATGCTCTTTTCCAGTTGTTGCAATCCCGCAGCGTCGATTTATGGCAATTATCAGCAATTGCAAACAAAATGTGTCAGATCTTGCCTGAGTGCTTTTTCTGGATTTGCTTTTTTGGAAATATCCGGATTTTTGTGTTTCTGTCACGAAATGTATTTGAAGTGACCGTTCTGTGGTAATGACGTTGGTAGATATCCGGTCCGTATCCTGTGTGATGCGATTGCTGATGGAGTGTCCAGCCAGGATCTTCTGATGACGCCGAGTATTGCCTGTTTTTTGAGAACAAATTCATCCCGGCACGGATGATAGTTAACGGTCAGAGTATTTTTTACGATCGCACCTCCATCAGTTGCGACTATTTTCACATTGAAACCGCAGAACATGCAGTGATCTGGACCAATGACACCCTGAAGGAAAGTTGTCTGGATAGCAGGAAACCGTTCGATGTTTGCAGAAGGAAGTACGGAGCTTCGTTCCGGGTCGCAAACATCGTGGGAAGTGTGGAATGCCGGCATGTCAGCTTGCACGGATGGTTTTGATGTGGCTCAGATGCCTCTTTCCAACAAGTCTTTCCGTCACGTGCACGAAGGCGACGCTGCATCACCTTGTGGCGCTAAAGGTCTGGGGGACATACGCAAAGATCTTGTATATGAAAACTGGACGGATTTTTTCAGGCGCTTTGGTAAACGACATCCGGTTGCTTTTCTTGGCGTCCATTTTGGATTGAGATGCAGGTATGGAAGAACTCAACAGGCGTGTTCGCTCGGACCTTCAGAAAATTCAGTATGCAACAAAGGACTGGAGTTTCCCTCGCCAGAAGGGGGACGAGAAAGTACTTGATGTCGCGATTATCGGCGCCGGGCAAGGAGGAATCGCCACCTGTTTCGGTCTGATGCGCCGGGGAATTTCCAATGTCTGCATGTTTGACATGGCTCCTCAGGGAGGCGAGGGACCATGGATTACCTTTGCGCGGATGCTTACTCTCCGGACGCCAAAATACGTCACAGGGCCAGACCTCGGGATACCAAGTCTGACACCGCAGTCCTGGTATGAAGCCAGATATGGCAAAGAAGCGTGGGAAAAGCTGCACAAGATTCCACGGCAGGACTGGCAGGCCTATCTGGACTGGGTTCGCGACATTCTGGCGCTGCCGGTCCAGAATGAGCATCATCTCAGAGATATGGACTGGCAGGACGGCCTTGTGAGGCTGACATTCGCCTGCAAAGATGACGTCCGGAAATATGTGTGGGCTCGTAAGGTCGTGCTGGCGACCGGCATTCAGGGCGGTGGGAAATGGCATATTCCAGCGTTCATTTCCTCGGTGGTGTCACCGGATCGTTATGCTCACACTTCCGATCCGATGGATTTCGATCAACTGCGTGGAAAGAGAATTGGCGTTCTGGGAGCAGGAGCGTCAGCGTTTGATAACGCGGCAACGGCTCTGGAAGCCGGGGCTCTGAGCGTTGATCTCTGTCTGCGCCGCAAGACTATTCCCTCCGTCAATCCCTACCGCTGGATGGAGAATGCAGGATTTCTGAGTTATTTTTCGGAACTTCCTGATGTGATCCGATGGCGTTTCATGCACAGGATCTATGATCTTAACCAGCCTCCACCGCAGGACACGTTCTGGCGTTGCCGCAAACATCAGAATTTTTCCTTTCACACGGCTTGCCCATGGCTGGCTGTCAGGGAGGAAGGAGGAGAGGTTGTCGTGACAACGCCCGACAAGGAAATGCGGTTTGATTTCCTGATTATCGGAACAGGTTTTCTGATGGATCTCACGCTTCGTCCGGAGATGAAGGCGTTCGCTTCGCGTGTGGTCCTGTGGCGGGACCATTTTATCCCGCCGGAAGGGCAGGAAAGCCCGGTCCTGGGAAGTTATCCTTATCTCGGAAAGAGTTTCCAGTTTCTACCGAAAGATGAAAACGACCCTCTGGCCCCGATGATGTCCGCAATCCACAATTTCACCTTTTCAGCCACGCCCAGCATGGGGCTGTCCGGATCTTCCGTGAGCGCAATGCGCTTTGGCGTCGAGAAGTTGACGTTTGCAATTGGTCGCGATCTGTTTGTGGAAGATGGTGAGAGGCACCTTCAGAGTCTTCTTGAGTATAATGAAGATGAACTGGTCAGCCTTGACCCTCCAGAATAACGTTTTTCTGGATAAAAGTCATTTGACTGGGTTTATTTTGTAATGTTGTGAAAAACCCCATGCTGGCACGACAGAGATATGTGCTGCATGGGGGCTGCCTGCCGAAGTGATCGGATAATTAAATCACATTGTCTATATATTCGATCCCGCTCCGGGATTACATTCCCAAGGCTCTTTTGTAGATATCGAGAAGCGTTTCCTGCTCTTCAATTTCGGAAGGTTCTTTCTTTCTCAGTCTCAGAATCTGCTTGATGGTCGCCACATCAAATCCGGCGGATTTCGCTTCACTGAAAATATCTTTAATATCGCCGGCAAGAGCTTTGCGCTCTTCTTCAAGACGTTCGACGCGCTCGATAATGCTGCGCAGTCGATCGGCAGCAATGCCACCGACATTTGATTCCGGGTCAGCGGCCTGGCGAGCACGGCTGGCAGCGGCATCGTCGTCAATATCAAAAGGGACGTCAGACATGATTTCCTCGATAGTCTTAATGGGCCGGAGCGGCTGGGTAGCCACAGATAGCGGCCCTTATATGGTCAGTGGGCAAGCTGCGGTAGTCCGGAATTATGGCGGAACACGGGTTGGATGCACCTGACTGACTGTTTTATGGATGGAAAATAATAAGAAGATGTTTGTCCGGACTTGAAAAATCAGGTTTTTCAGGAAAGGGATGACCTCATGGGAAAAAGGGACTGACGCAGTTCAGGACTTACGACGGATTGCTTTCGGTGAGGTTTGCTGGTCAACCTGAGGCTAATGAACCCTCACGGATGAACCAGTGAGGGGTTGACCTGTTGTCTCCCTGAATGCGTGGACACACATCATGGATGATAGACTGTAATGGAGATCGCGATGGCTGAACGAATGGATGCTGCTGGTTCATCCAGCAAGATTCAGGCCGATGGAAAACGAGCTGATTCGGAAGCTGTCGCCTTCGATTTCGTGATCGTTGGGGCAACTGGCGATCTGACGATGCGCAAGCTTCTTCCCGCTTTTTATGAGTGTTTCCGTCGCGGGCAGATCGACAGGACCACGAAAATTATCGGTGTTGCCCGGTCCGACCTGAGTATCCAGGACTATCGGGTCAAGGCTGAAGAGGCTCTGAGAGACTTTGTGGCGGCAGACTCATATGATGACGTCACAGTCAGGGACTTTCTGGGCCTCGTGCACTATGTTTCACTTGATATGTCGGACAGGGCCACGGACTGGAGCGGACTGATCAGTCTGCTTTCCACGAACGGGGGCCGTCCACGGGTCTTCTACGTTGCGACAGCTCCGAGGCTCTACGTTCCGACCGCGGATGCGATCGGGCATAACAAGCTGATCACCGAAAGCACGCGGATCGTTCTGGAAAAGCCGATCGGTACGGATCAGGCTACCGCTGCCGAGATCAATGACGGCGTTGGCCGGTATTTCACGGAAGAGCAGATCTTCCGGATAGACCACTATCTCGGCAAACAGACCGTGCAGAACATTCTGGCGCTCCGGTTCGCCAACCCTATCCTTGAGCGCGTGTGGAACACTGATTCCATTGCGCACGTGCAGATTACCGCTGCTGAAACGGTTGGAGTAGGGAAGCGGGGACCGTATTATGACAATGCGGGCGCTCTGCGGGACATGGTGCAGAACCATCTGCTGCAGGTTCTGAGCCTTGTTGCAATGGAGCCGCCGACGGCCTTTTCGGCCATGGACCTCAGAGACGAAAAACTGAAGATTCTCCGGGCGCTGAAGCCTATGTCTGACCATGACATAGCAACTGATACGGTGCGGGCCCAGTATGGCGAGGGTCACCCAAATGGTAAGCTGGCGCCGGGATATCTTGAGGATCTTGGCGCACCGACGAGCACCACGGAGACCTATCTTGCCATCAGGGCGGAAATCCGGACGGCACGCTGGGCAGGCGTGCCATTCTATATTCGCACTGGCAAACGGATGGCCAGCAAGGAAACGACAGTCGTCGTTGAATTTCGTCCTCAGCCATGGGCTATTTTTGCAGACAATCCTGAACCCAGCCAACTGGTGTTGCGCATTCAGCCGAATGAGGGTGTTTCCCTCTCGCTGGCCAGCAAGGACCCTGCTTCAGAACAGTATCGTCTGAAAGAAGCCGTGCTTGATGTGGATTATGTGAAGGCTTTCAACACCCGTTATCCGGATTCCTACGAAGACCTGTTGATGGCCGCCGTACGTGGCGATCAGGTTCTGTTTATCCGACGGGACGAGGTTGAGGCTTCCTGGCGCTGGATCGAGCCGATTCTTCGTGGCTGGGAAAAGAATATCCGACCTCTCGAAACATACCCGGCCGGGACGCAGGGACCGGCCTCGTCAGATCAGTTGCTGGCGCGTGACGGCTTTGTCTGGAAAGAAAATATTCAATGACGCCGCCTGTCACATCCGATTCAGCGAAAGGCCCGCGCCGCTTCAAAAGTGGGCCTTTCAAGGGGCGCTCCCTGAAGCAGCATATCCTGCGCCGTCTGATACTGGTCCTCCCGCTCAGTCTTTTGATGATTGTTCTGGCTAAATCAGGAGTTATGGATCGTCTTGTCGATCAGTATACTTTCAAACAGACAAGCTGGTTCGATGACACGGCGCTGGTGAGGCATCTGCGTCAGACGGTGACCCATAACGGCATGACAGGCGATCGTGCGGACTGCCTGCTGTTCATTGTTAACGGTAACAGCCCTCCGACCGCCACGATGATTGACGTGATGGAAAAGCATTCCGGAACCTGCCCAAACCCTGATACGTCCCTGCCGAAACTGTTCAGCCTTCGTGTGGACCGTGTGGCCGCCCGTGTGGAAACGGATCAGGGCACGCCCGGGCAGTTTCATCAGCTTCCCTGATTTGACGACGTGAACCCGGATGCTTCGGGTTTCTGCGATCACAATCTTTTCAGGGCAGAAAATACGGTAAGGCAAACCGGGAATAATCCGGTGTCTGCAGGTGTTTTTCTGTTCTGGTGTCTGACCGGATTGTCGATGTGCGTTTTCCGGGAGGAACGCGTGCGCCGGGCAGGGTGAACGTGGCGGGAGAGCTGGGGCACATCTCCTGCTGTGAACTGAATCAGGTCGGGATGTCCTGTAGAAACCTGTTTGTTTTTGGATGTCCGGACAAACAAGGATGTATCATCATGCGTTTACGTTTTGCCGCTGTCTGCTCGGCAGTCATCTGCAGTTTCTCCTTCGGATGGCATGTGCCCGCATACGGCGCGCCAAAATCCGAGACCGCAGCCCATTCCTCTCATTCAGCAACATTTATTGCCGGTCAGTGGTCTTCCATGGGTACTGTTGTTGACATGGTCGCCAATCGGGCTGCTGGTCCGGCAAGCCGTATCATCGTACATCTGCCGCAAAATCTGCAGAAGTCTGGGCAGGATACCTTCTCCCTGTCACAGAAAAGCAGTGATGAATGGAGCGGAACCCGGGATAATGTGACGCTCTCCTTCAAACTTGTGTCAGATAATTTTGGTATCCTGTCGATGGTCGGCGACAAGCCTGACCACCATTTCGAAATGCCGCTGTCCCGTATTTGACGGAAGGCGCATCAGACAGAGCCATGACCATTCGATGCCTGGCCCGACATCCTGCAGTACAGGTGCCGCGAGGTGTCTGTTATGGTCAGTCTGATGTGGCGCTGACGACAGGGTGGGAGGTCTTCGCCTCCCAGCTGGCGGACTGCATCCGGAAAACAGGTATTCGGATGCTGGTCGCTTCTCCGCTCATGCGATGCCGGATGCCTGCGGAATGGGTGGCCGCACATACGCAGTGTGAGCTGCTTCTGGAGCCGCGTCTGAAAGAGATCAGCTTTGGTGACTGGGAAATGCGTCCATGGGACGATGTTCCTCCAAGCGCTCTGGATGAATGGGCTCTTGATCTGCTCGGATTTTCCTCTCCGCAAGGAGAAAGCGGTCAGGAACTGATCTCTCGGGTCACAGCCGTCTGGAGCGAATTTAATGCAGGCCCGTCTTGTGCTGTCCTCTCGCACGGAGGCCCATTACGTATTCTGGATGCTCTTGTTTCGGGAAAGAACATTGATCTGGCGGTTGAGGCAGTGCCGTTAGGATCGATAAAGATGGTTTCAGAGAAGATTTTTGAAGAATAATCATCACGAATGTCCTTGTGAATCAAGGAAAGTGTTTTCGTAAAATTTGTTATTTTTATTGAATTTTTCTGCATCGTTCCTGGACGGAAATTTATCCGTTCAGTCCGGTCAGACTGACAAGCACGGTAAGTTCCGCAAGCACGGCTTCGGCTCCAAGAATATCTCCTGTAAATCCGCCAATCTTTTTCATGCTGAAACGATGCATCAGGAAAGTCACCAGAAGCGCGATTGCGAAAGGAGCAATGATTTCATCAGCAGGGATCAGAAGCGCCGCCAGTAGAAGAGGTGTAAGGAGCGCTACGGCAAGAGGGCGGGGCGCAAGAGAAAACAGGGCGCTGGCCAGTCCGTCCTGTCGCGCGGGTTTTCCCCATTTCAGTTCCAGCAGCATGGCGGCACGAGAGACGCTGCCAGCCAGAATCAATGACGGGAACAGGCAGGATGCGGGAAGGGAAGCCATACAGGCGCAACGCAGTGCAACGGAGGTGCCCAGCGCCAGCGCCCCATAGGAACCAATGCGGCTGTCCCGCATGATCTCCAGACGGCGCTCCACTGTTCCGCCGCCAACCAGCCCGTCAGCACTGTCAGCAAGTCCGTCTTCATGAAGACCACCGGTGACGAGAAGTTGCGCCATTACGGCGCAGATAGCCGAGACCACAGGAGGAAGATGTGCGGCATAACCGATCCACATGGCGCAGGCTGTCAGGCAACCGACCAGCGCGCCCGCGAGCGGCCAGACCCAGATCGAGCGCCGAAGATCGACATCCGCCGCATGTTTTTCGAGCCATTGCAGGGGCAGGCGGGTGAACATGCCAAGAGCCGCGAGACAATCCGCGGCGATACGTCCCGAAGCTGACCTGTGTCGATTATCCGGCAATCCCGGCCTCGGCAAAGGTATGCATGCCGGTATGGCAGGCGAGTGCCGCCCGGAGCAGGGGAACCGCAAGGGTGGCGCCGGATGCCTCTCCCAGCCGGAGATCAAAATCCAGAAGGGGCTTTTGTTTCAGGTGGGCCGCCAGCCGGGTGTGGCCGGTCTCGGCGGAGCAGTGTGAAATGCGGCAGTGGGCCAGACCTTCCGCATGCAGGATGTGAAGAGGAGCGACTGCGGCCGTGCAGACGAAACCATCCAGAAGCACCGGAATTCCGTGGATGCGGGCGGCTATGACGGCTCCCATGATGGCGGCGAGTTCATGCCCTCCCAGTCGCCGGGCAACCTGAAGCGGGTCTGCCAGAGAGGCGCGATGGAGATCCAGAGCCCGGTCAATGGCGGAAATCTTGCGAGCCATGGCGGCATCGTCATTCCCCGCTCCCCGCCCGGCCCATTCCTTGCCGTCTCCACCGAACAACGCTGCCGAAAGTGCGGCGGCCGGCGTGGTGTTGCCGATGCCCATTTCACCCAGGCAGAGCAGGTCGGTATCGGGTGAAACAGCGTTGTAACCGCGCGTAAGGGTGCGAAGAAAAATCTCTTCATCCATGGCGGGGGTCTGCGTGAAATCCTCCGTCGGGCGGAGATCTTCCA
This sequence comes from Acetobacter aceti, assembly GCF_002005445.1. Classification (NCBI taxonomy): domain Bacteria; kingdom Pseudomonadati; phylum Pseudomonadota; class Alphaproteobacteria; order Acetobacterales; family Acetobacteraceae; genus Acetobacter; species Acetobacter aceti. Next base: position 2,402,099 of record NZ_CP014692.1, on the reverse strand, counting down.
GCGTTTCTATGGTCAGCGTCGTGTCTGCATATCGGGAAAGCTGGTTGATGGCCGCGCCGCCATTATGGAAATTCTGCACCATGAGGGCCGTTACATCCGAAGGCCATGCCGAGACGCCCTGCGCTGCAACGCCATGATTGCCTGCAAAGATGATCGTCTGCACACGTTCAAGTTGCGGAGTGCTTCGCCGTTGCCACGCGCCAAGCCATGACGTCAGTTCTTCCAGGCGCCCCAGACTGCCAGCCGGTTTGGTGAGTGTGGCCTCACGTTCGGCAATCTGGTTTATGGCGACTGCATCGCTGGATGCGGGTTCGCGGCACAGGGTGCGCAGACTGTCTATGTCTGTAAAAAGGGGGGCTGTAAAAGGGGACGTGCTCATGAACACAGACATGCCGTTTTCGGAGGGCAAGAGCAATGATTGAACTGGTTCTGGGGGGCGTCCGGTCCGGCAAAAGTCACTATGCCGAGAGCGTGGTGAAGCAATTTCCGGCACCATGGGTTTATCTTGCCACGGGGCGGGCATGGGACGCGGAGATGCAGGAACGCATTACCCGCCATCAGGCTGACCGTGGAGAAGGCTGGCGCACGGTTGAAGAGCCGCTGGAACTGGCGGATGCACTGGTCGCGGCGGGCGAGGCGCCCGTTCTGGTCGATTGCCTCACACTCTGGCTGACCAATCTTCTGATGGAAGGGCGGGATATTTCAGTTGCAAAAAAGCAGTTGCTGGATGTGCTGTCCTGCCGCAAGGCCCTGACTGTGCTCGTCGGCAATGAAGTTGGTCTTGGTATTGTGCCAGAGAATGCGTTGGCGCGTCGTTTCAGGGATGAGGCGGGTTGGCTGCATCAGGCTATCGCCAGCCAGGCGCAGAAAGTTGTTCTCAGTGTGGCCGGAATTCCTTGTGTTATTAAAAATGTTTCGGGCGCTGCGGGTGACTGAACTTTTACGCAGCCATTTCGTTGATGGGTGAAGCTGATTTCATGTTATGAAAAGTGAATGGTAATGTTTCTGATCTGCCTCGTGCGACCGTATCCGTAGCAATAATATAAAAACCATTTTTTCGGAGATGGTGGGTGCAGGTGGAAAGTGGGCTGTCCTGTAAACAGGCTCTCTTGTAGCGGTCTGACTGGAGGCGTTTTTTACCCTCTGGCGGGTTGTTTTATATATTCCGGCTGTATTTCGCTGGTTTTCTAGAGCATATCCAGTTTGAACGGACACATTCGAACTGGATATGCTCGATAAACAATGAATTAGAGCAATTCCACTGGGCCAGAGTTCAGTGGAATTGCTCTAGTGTGCCCCGTCGCGCTCGAGGCTGCGAAAGCTGCGTGACACTTAAGACACAGTTCAAACTCTTCTTCTCTGGGCACTACACAGACAAAAACAGGCGCTTTATGGACTTTCGCTGAGTCTCCCTGCGGAAATGTTTTTGTGTAGAAATGTTTTGTCATTTTTTTGTGGCGGAGCAGTTTAGGCCATAACAAGGAAAAATTATGTCACGACAGGCCGTCATGTTGAAAACCAGTCCGATGTTCCGGTTCGATATCCGCAAGGCTGTCGCCGGTGTGCTTGCGTGCTTTTTAACTGTCGGTTTTGTTGAGGACGCCTCCGCGCGATCTCCGTACACCAATGAGACGAATCAGCCCCGGAAAAGCGACGCATTTTACGATCCTTCGCCGGACGTCTCGAACCCTCCCATGTATGGTGAAGGACAGGAGATCGTTCCACTCTACCAGTCGATACCGGGCTTTCTTCAGGCTCCCTATGGGCCGCCGTCATTTGGACCACCCTATGGCACCTCTCATCTTTTTGGTGACTGGGGCGGTGTGCAGCCGTGGCTGCAGAAGCACGGTGTCTACGTGGCTGTGAACGTATATGAGAGTCTTTCCGGCAATCCGATCGGCGGCAAGAAGCAGACAGTGACGGATGCCGGTCAGGTTGGTGTGACGCTGGATATCGACTGGCAGAAAATCCTGAATGCCGGTCACTGGTCGGACAACCTGTGGCTGCACATGCTGGCAGTTAACGGTCATGGTCGAAACCTGAGTTCCGAATTCGGTGATAATGGCAACCAGGTCCAGCAGATTTACGGTGCGCGTGGTAACGTCGTGGCGCATCTGGTCTGGGCATATTTTGAAAAGTCGATGTACCACAACAAGGTCGACTGGGCCATGGGGTGGATTCCGACAGGAACGTTTTTCAACAACTCCCCCTGGGGGTGCTCATTCATGAACGTGTGGATGTGCGGCAACGTCACACCGACAAAATATCTGAATGGTGGTCGCGACTGGCCGTCGGGCAATATCGGGACGGTGCTGCGTCTGATGCCGACGAAGCATATCTACATCATGGGCGGTCTTTTTGCGGTGTCACCGCATTCCTATAATGGCGGTATCTCCGGCTGGTCATGGGCTCAGTCTGGGCTTGGGAAACTTTCGACCGAAGTTGAACTGGGCTGGATTCCGGAGTTCGGGAAAAATCATCTGATCGGCCATTACAAGGTCGGCGTGATGTACGATAATTCAAAATATAATGACCTGTACAAAGATATCTATGGTCACGCCTGGGTGACATCCGGAGAGCCGGCACGTCGTCAGAGCGGACAGACCTCCATGTGGGTCATGATCGATCAGATGCTGGTGCGCCATGGCGACGGACCAATGAATGGCCTGATCATCGGCGGCCAGTACAGCTACGCCTCCGGTCAGACTTCGGCGATGAAAAATCACCTTGTCGGCGTAATCATGGATACCGGCCACTGGTGGTCACGACCGAAAGACATGGTGGGTTTTGCTTTCCAGTGGGCAGAGTTCAGCCGTTCGGCCATTCGGCAGCAGGAGGCCTCGCAGGCTGCGGGACTGCCGTTTCAGGGAGCGAATTTCGGCGTTCCTTACGGCATTCAGTCTCACGAAAACATTTACGAGCTTTTCTACACAATTCAGGTCATTCCCGGCATCAATGTTCAGCCTGACTTCCAGTACATCCAGCGTCCTGGTGGCAGCACAGTCTTCAAGAATGCCGCAGTCTTCAGTTCGGCATTCAGCTTCACTCTCTGAAGTCCTGTATGGCGACCGTTCTGCCGTGTCTGGGAAATCCAGCTTCCGGGACTGTATGTGTTTCACGATCTGATGGCCTGTTCTGGTCGCCTCTCGACGTGTTCGGGAGACAGCCCGGACACAGCAGGGTCTTTTGGCTTCATCCATAAGAAGATGACGCAAGAGCCCTCCGTCTAAAAGCGAAGGTGTTGGCGATCATCTTCGGATGATGGCATCGGCAGCTTTTGCGGTGTTCTGTGCAGATGAGCATCCATCCGTTCTGGTTGCTGGCAGGACAGAGGGTGACGCGTGGAGTGCCGGGGTGGAACTTCCCGCTAGAGCATATCCAGTTTGAATGGACACATTCGAACTGGTGAATATGCTCGATAAACAATGAATTAGAGCAATTCCACTGGGCCAGAGTTCAGTGGAATTGCTCTAGAATCACAGTCATGTGTGGGGGCTCATCAGCACAGGCGATGCCTTGAACGAAAGGCGTCATGATCCCTCCGATAATCAAGGCATGACTGCTCCAAAATCCATGGCCTCTGTGGCTGGCGCGACAGGTCTGCGATGAGTCGAGGTCACGTCCGGGCAGACGGGAGAGAGCGACTGTCACCCAGCCGAATGAGGTTTCTGATGGAAATTATTCATTTGTTTCGCAACATTTTTCAGGCCGGTGCGTAATATCCTTCAGACAACGGAAGTATCCCGTCGCGAACGGTTTGTTTGTGGAGCGGGCGGATAAGCTTCAGTCCTTCATGGAAAACGGGCTCGCTTTTTCGTGATCGAAAAAATATGCGTCTGATGGAACGAACTGGTGTCGCCATTCATTGCTCCGGTAAGAACAAGGGGAAATAAAGATGGCTGATACCTTCCAGACCCAGATCGTTGCTATCCTGCCCAAGCTTCGCGTTCAGGCACTTGCGCTCACGCGCAATCGTGCTCAGGCGGAGGATCTGGTGCAGGATGCCGTGTGCAATGCACTCGGTGCACGAGACAGCTTTATTCCTGGAACCAACTTTCCGGCATGGATGCATCGCATCCTGCGGAACCGTTTCATCTCCGATCTGCGCAAGCGCAGAGCAACGACAGACATCGATGATCTGCCAGGCGACATGCTAGCGACCAAGCCGGATCACGAGGACCGTCTGGCCGTCAAGGATCTGAGTTTTGCCCTTGCGCGGCTGCCGGCTGATCAGCGTGAGGCGCTGGTTCTGGTCGTGCTGCAGGGCATGAGCTATCAGGAACTTGCTGAGGCGACAGGCTGTGCGGTGGGGACAGCCAAAAGTCGCGTATTCCGCGCTCGCCGTCAGCTTGAGGCATGGATGATGGGTGAATTGCCCGAGAGTGACCGTCTGCGTCAGCAGGCAATGGCGCTGCGCCAGGAAGTTGAGCAGCGTCGTAAACAGTCCGGTCACCATGACGCGGCAACAAATTCGGCCTTCAGGTAAGAAACTGACTGGTGTTTCGAAAAATGAAATGTTAAGCCGGGAGGGTTCCGCAGTATGAATGGCCATTGCTTCCCGGAATCGCGCCCGGAACTGTCTGAATGTCTGCCGGGGTGGTTGTCGATGTCGGCCAGAGACCGAAAGCCCAGTTCTTCCGCGAAAAGCGGAAAGAAAGAGGATGATGCGTTCGATATCTGGTTGAAGCGTGGCCTTCATCAGCTTTTCGATGATGTTGCCAAAGAGCCAATCCCTGAAGAACTTCTGCGGCTTCTTGAAGAGCGTGATGAAGGTCAGTGAAGAAGATTGGTCTGTTTTCTGCCTTTCACTGTCTATGGGCTGACTGGAATGCGCCCGGTGTTTTCGTCTTCAGGCCGGGGTCTGTCGGGTAGTTCGCATGATCTGGTCTGTGACACTGCCATCTGATGCCTCGTCGTTGGCGGCAAGATGAGGCGACGTGATCCTCAATACGGCTGGCGATCCTGCCGCTTTGTGGTTTCTTTCCTGATCGAAATCAGAAGTCTGTTCGATTCTGTCCGAAGCCGGATGGCGATTGTCATCATGGGCTCCGTGCTGCCTGTTGCAGCTCTTGAGGCTTTGCTCATCTGGCAGGATTATGTCCGCCTGAACGAGACAGGCACCCAGCGCGGTGAATTCGCGCTCTCAGAGCTTGGAAAATATCTGGAAAGTGAGGCTTTTCGTACAGAGTCGATGCTGGGGCAGATCGACCAGACGGCCGATAACGCTTCTCTCAGGCGCTTCCTGCTGCTGGCGCAGGCAGCCAGCAAGGGGCGGTACTGCCTTCTCGCCGTCGTCGATGAAGCCGGAAATTTACTGGATGCTTTGACCGGCGCCGACGACACCAACTGCTTTGTCGCTGCACGTGATATCAGACCCGCTACCGCTCCCGCGCATCTCTGGATGTATCAGGATCGCCCCTATCTGAGGATCGTGCAGGAATTTCCTGCTGCTGAAGAAGGAAACGGAAAGCGTTTTATTGTCGCGGTGCAGTCAGTCGCGTGGGATCCGAGTGCGTTCGACAGCGCTTCCTCGTTCCATGAAGGAGCAGAAAAGGTCTCTTCAAAATCCCTGTCCGCCTGGTTCGTCATGGAAGACGGATCGCTTGTGTCAGTATGCCCACGCTGTGTCTGGGCTTCGCCAGCAGCGGAGATGGTCGCCAAAGCCAGAAAGGCTGCCCGCAACCATTATGATCGTATGCGCATTGAAGAGCGTATAGGCAGCCGATCCTATGTTTACGGTTCTCTTGGTTACGGTGATTCCGCACTGATCGAGGTGAGGCAGTTGCCGGAGGAAAGACGTGCACTTTTCCTGCTGATCGGATGGATCATGATGGTCGGCATCCTGCTGGCCGCCGGGCTGTCGGGGGTTATGGTCGCCGGGCGGAGGCTTGTGATCGAGCCCTTGAATCAGTTGACCCATGACGTCGAGACCTGGATGCGGAAAGGCAAGTACGAAAATATCGCAGACTCACGCATGCCACAGGAGTTTCGCAAGCTTTCCGGCGCATTCGGCACGGCGACATGGCGACTGGCCCATCGCGAAGCGGAGCTTGAAGCGGCGCTGATGCACCAGAAGCGACTGGTTGCTGAAATCCATCACCGAGTGAAAAACAATCTTCAGATTGTCGGTTCCCTCCTCAGCCTGCAGGCCAACAGGGCTTCCGGAAGCGATGTGCGCATGGCGCTCCTGGCCGCCCGCAACCGGGTAAGAATTCTCTCAATGCTGCAACGCCTGCTGTATGTGGGTGACGAGCTTGCAGATCTGAGCATGACAGAGTTTCTTCCCGCCCTGACGCAACAGATACAACGGTCTGCGCCTGAGGACGTCAGGCGTCGGGTGACAATTGAGGAGGACGCGGGAGGTGTCATGCTGTCCCCCGATATTGCGACTCCGGTTGTGCTGATTATCGCCGAAGTGCTGTTGAATGCGTTGAATCACGGGTTTCCCGACGAGCGGAGCGGGACAGTGCGCGTCTCTCTTTCCCAGGCGAATGACGTCATGACACTGACAATCGAAGGTGATGATGACAGCACTACCGCGTTGCAGGGGGGAGGAGACGAAGGAGAGTTCGGGTTGCAGCTTGTTCGAGGATTTGTCAGACAGATAGGTGGAAAGCTTCGTATCGAGGAGGGAGCGGGCCTGCGTGTGGTTGTAACCTGTCCCGTGAAAGGCAGTCGCCGGGATGAGGGAGGAGAGCTGCTTCCAATTCGCGAAATGCGAAGCTGACACGACAGATGCCCTCTGTTTCCAGAGCCGAGTCTTCGCTATAGGGGCGGCATGAATGAGAGTAAGGCAGCCATAAAGGTCTGGACCAGGGCGCAGGCGCGTCTGGGACTGCGTGCGGTGCGTCCGTCCATTATGCTGGGCATTGTTTCCAGTCTGGCGGGAGCGGCGCAATTCTGGTGCGTGGCCAATATTCTTGGGCCTGCGCTGACAGACTTCGTGACACCATCAGGCCATGGCGCAGGCACGCCGGTTCCTGTGTGGCCTCTGCCCGCTTTTGTCCTCATCGCCCTTGCCCGTATCGCCATCAGTTTCCTGAGTGAAAACGCGTCCGCCACGGCAGGACGACGCGCCCGCAGCCGACTGCGGAACGAAGTGCTTGGCTCCATCGTTGGCGCCGGACCTGCGGTTCTGCGTCATGCGCACAGCGGCGCGCTGGCTGCTTTGGTCGTGGATCGGATTGAGGCGCTGGATGGATATTTCACCCGCTGGGCGCCGGCGTCCGTGCTGTGGGTGGCGTCGCCAGCCGTGCTGGTCGTTCTGACAGCGCTCGTGCAGCCCGGAGCGGCTCTTATTCTGGCGCTCTGCGGTCTCTTCGTGCCGTTTTCACAGGCCTTGTTCGGTATTGGCGCAGCGGTGGCCTCCCGCAAGCAGTTCCTCGCCATGACACGACTCCAGGCGCGCTTTCTGGATCGTATGCGCGGCATAGCCACCATCGTGCTGGCGGGCCGGGCGGATGACGAGGCGCAGCGTCTCGGGCAGGCGGCGGACGATCTGCGCAAGCGGACGATGAAAATCCTGCGGGTGGCCTTTCTGTCTTCCGCTGCCATCGATTGCGCCATGATTGTCGCGCTGATCCTGATCGCCCTGATTGATGGGCGGCATGTGCAGGCCGCCATCCATACGACTGACGCCGCGACGTTCCGCACAATGGTGACGTCCAGCCTCTTTGCCCTGCTGATCGTGCCAGAGTTTTTCGTGCCTTTGCGTGGGCTGGCTCTCGCTTATCAGGATCGCGCGCTGGTGCAGGGCGCTGCCGCAGATATTCTGGCGCTTCCGGAAGAGGCGGCTTCATCAGGCGAGACCCGGCAGCTTCGTGTGGCACCAAATGAAGGCATCGCGATCGCGTTTGAAAATGTTTCGTTCGTCTGGGATGAAGCGCGCGGGCGGGCGCTTGACGATGTTTCGTTCTCGGTTGCCGCCGGAGAAACCGTGATCCTTTTCGGTCCGTCCGGCGCTGGTAAATCCACGGTGATGGAACTCCTGCTCGGTTTCATCAGACCGACCTCGGGACGGATCACGTTCAATGGCGTCGATATGCAGACGATCGCACCGACCAGCCTGATGCATCTGATTTCCTGGATCGGGCAGCGTCCGATCCTGTTCGCGGGTTCATTGCGGGAAAATATTCTCTTCGCCCGACCGGACGCCTCGGAGGAAGAACTGGAGCAGGCTATCTGTGCGGCTTCAGTGGATCGTTTCCTGGGCAGTCTGCCGGATGGAATTGAAACCATGATCGGTGAGGGCGGGTTTGGCCTGTCTGGTGGACAGGCGCAGCGGATCGCCATTGCACGAGCCTATCTCAAGAATGCTCCGGTTCTGCTGCTGGATGAGCCGACGGCCTATCTTGACCCGGTGACGGAAGGTGACGTGTTCGAAAGTCTTGAGACGCTGGCCCGGAACCGTACCGTGATTCTCGCCAGCCATTCGACAGCGCTTCAGGCGTTTCAGGGGCAGAGGATCGAACTGGCCGACGGCCGGATTGCCGGAGGAGAGGCGGGATGAACTGTTCTCCAGCACCTGAAACCGGCATGCGGGAGGACCGTTCATGAGCAGACCTTCTTCCCGGGATGTGGCCGAGCGTGAACGGGCCGATCGTGACGCTTTGATCCGTATCGTCGAGGTCTGGCGTCCGCATGCCCTGCGTCTGACCATCGGTCTCGTCCTCTCGCTGCTGGCCGTTCTGGCCGGACTGGCCCTGATGAGCAGCGCCGGTCTGCGTTTTGCCGGCGCGGCGCTGGGTATGGTGCTTGTCACGGCCGCATCGCTCCGTGTTCTTGGTCTGGGCCGTATCGTCCTGCGCTATTCCGAGCGTCTTTATGCTCATGACGCCATGTTCGGGGCACTTGCGACGCTGAGAGTCTGGTTCTTCCGCTCACTGGCGCAGGGCGCTGCCGCCGGCCTCGGTTTCCGGCGGGCGGGCGATCTGCTCTCGCGGCTAGTCTCGGACATCGAAACTCTGGACGGGCTTTATCTCCGGCTGCTGCTGCCACTGGCCGGAGCCTGCCTGACGTTCCCCATTCTGGTGCTGGTCATCAGTAGCGCCAATTCCTTGCTGGGTGTTCTGATCGGTATTCTCTTTGTGTCATCAGCCTTTATCATGCCTTTGGCTGCGGCCCGGCTGAGCCGCAGGGAAGGCGCAGGTCTCAGTCACGCGCAGGCCGCGCTACGTGTCGGCGTGCTGGATCTTGTCAGCGGCATGCGCGAGATCCGGGCCTTTGGCGCAGGTCCGAGAATTATTGATCAGGTCAACAGGGCGAACAGCCGCCTGCTGGCGCGTCAGGCCCGGATGTCGCGTCGGATGGCGTTTGTGGGGGCGCTTTCCAGCCTCTGCACGCAGACGGCCCTGCTTCTGCTGCTTGCTGCGATTGCGGGTATCGGATTTGATCGGATTCCCGCCGTGCAGGGTGTGGGCCTGATGTTCCTGACCTTTGCCTGTTTCGAGGGGGTGTCAGGTCTGACCCGTGCAGGCATGCTGGCCGGCAACATGGGGGCGGCGGCTCATCGGGTTGTGGCGATTGCCGACGAACACCCTTCTCCTGTGCGGACTGTGCCGCCAGCGGCGACAATGCCGACCCACTTTGACATTGCTTTCGAGCATATCGCGTTTCAGTGGCGGGCTGATCGTCCCGCCGTGTTCAGCGACTTCTCGCTGAACATTCCGGCAGGCAACCGTATCGCCCTGCTTGGGCCGTCCGGGGCGGGAAAATCAACGCTGGCGGCGCTGCTTCTCAAGGCGGCCTTTCCGCAGGAAGGACGGCTGCTTATCGGCGGTGTGGATATCGCTTCTCTCCCGGATGTGTGGTTGCGTCAGCATATTGCCTGGCTGTCACAGGCGACGCATCTGTTTGACGATACGATCCGCAATAACCTGCTGCTCGGCAGGCCGGACGCGGACGAGGCGGCGCTGTGGAAAGCGCTGGATGAAGCGGCTGTCGGTGACTTCGTGCGCACGCTCCCCGAGACGCTCGACACCTGGCTCGGTGAAGGCGGCGTCAAGGTTTCAGGCGGGCAGGGGCGACGCATTGCATTGGCGCGGACATTGCTCTCCGAAGCGCCGATTCTGGTGCTGGATGAGCCTGCGACCGGTCTGGATGCCCAGACGGAGCAGGATTTCTTCCTCACCCTGAACCGTGTGGCGCAGGGGCGCACGGTTGTTCTGATTGCGCATCGTCTCACCGGTGTGGAACAACTGGATCAGGTCTGGCGTCTTTCCGGCGGCACGGCGCTGCCCGTTTAAAGGGTGGCGTCTGCAATTCCTGCGCGCAACGGGGTGGGGCTTCGCCTCTCTTTTGTTGACCTTCCTTCGCTGCGCAGGCACGACAAAGTGTGTTCAGCTTGGTTTGACATCAATCTGCGTCGGATCCGGTGCGTCATAGGGAATTGGGTCATGCGTCGTCTTGTTTCTGTTGCCACTCTCTGCCTGCTTTCCGCCTGCGCCAGTAACGGCACCGGGCCGGGGCGGCAGTATGTCGTCTTCTTCAGCGAGGGATCATCGGTTCTGGATGAGGCGTCGCTTTCCGTGGTGACAGAAGTTGCTGAAAAAGCACGGCATTATTCTGGCAGAACTGTCGTTGTTGAAGGCTATGCACGACAGGATGGGGATCTCTCCACGGAATCCCTTCTCGCTATCAGGCGGGCAAAAGCCGTGTCGCAACAGCTTGTGGCGGACGGCGTTTCTCCGAAGCGCATTCGTGAAACGACCCGGCCTCCTTCCAACGCGCAAGGTATCGTAGGCTCCCGTCGCGTCGAGATAGAACTGCTCGCCCAGTAATCTTACCTGATGCTGGAAAGACCATTCTTGTCAGGCCAAGATGACAGAGTAGACGGCCCATGTGTGGAGCCGTCTGCTCCTGAGGGAGGACGTGACCGTTTCGTCGGTTTGTCACCACGTGAAGTCCTTCATCGTGTGTTCGGTTTTCCGGCTTTTCGAGGGTTGCAGGAACAGGCTGTCGACCGGGTGATGGTCGGCGAGGACACGCTTGTCCTCATGCCGACAGGTGGCGGAAAAAGCGTCTGTTATCAGGTGCCTGCGCTCTGTCGTGCCGGTATGGGACTGGTGGTTTCCCCGCTGATCGCCCTGATGGACGATCAGGTCGCGGCCCTGCGCCAGCTTGGCGTCAATGCAGCGGCTCTGCACTCGGAACTGGAAGGAGACGAGGCCTCCCGTATCCGGGGCGAACTGTTCAACGGACGGGTCGATATCCTCTATGTCTCGCCGGAGCGGCTGCTGTCTCCCGGAACGCTGGATCGTCTGTCCCGCCAGCGGATTTCTGTCATCGCGATTGATGAGGCCCACTGCATTTCCGCATGGGGACATGAGTTTCGCCCGGAATATCGTGCGCTTCAGACCTTGCCGGAACATTTCCCGGGTGTGCCGCGTATCGCGCTTACGGCGACGGCAGACCCGCGGACTCGCAATGACATCCTCACCGCGTTGGCGATGCCGGAAGCGGAGGTTCTGTCCGCCAGTTTTCATCGCTCGAATCTGATGATCGCCGCGCGCCCCAAAGGCGGCGAGATGCGGCAGCTTGTCGATGCGCTGCAGAAGCATCGCAATGATGCCTGCATTGTCTATTGCGGGTCGCGTGCGCGCACCGAGCGGATCGCCGCTTCGCTGCGTGAGAAAGACTATCCCGCCTGCGCCTTCCACGCCGGCCTGTCACCGCAGGAAAAACGCGCGGCCCTGCATCGGTTTCGCTCAGGCGAACCGATTGTCATCGTCGCCACCATCGCATTCGGCATGGGGATTGATCGTCCCGATGTGCGGACGGTGATCCACCTCGACATGCCCTCGTCGCCCGAAGCCTATTACCAGCAGATCGGTCGTGCCGGACGTGACGGACTGCCATCCGACGTGCTGCTGCTTTATGGCGGCGAGGATATGAGCCGCGCCCGTTACTGGCTGGACCAGTCCAACGCGCCGGACAGCGAAAAACGCATCATGCGCGGGCGGCTGGAGGCGATGATCGCCTTCACGGAAAGCACGTCCTGCCGGACCCGCGCGCTTCTGGCCTGCTTTGGCGAGACCATGACCGAGCCGTGCGGGCATTGCGACAACTGCCGCGCGCCGGTGCCGACTTTCGACGGCACGCAGGCGGCGCGGATGTTGCTGTCCGCCATCTATCGCACTGGCCAGCGTTATGGCGCGCTGCATGTAATCGCTGTTCTGCGCGGCAGGCCTTCGGACAATATTTCACGGGCAGGCCACGATCGCCTCTCGGTCTGGGGGATAGGCAAGGATAAAACCGAGACGTTCTGGCGGAGCGTGGTCCGGCAGTTGATCGCCCGTGGCGCCCTGATGACCGGCGACGAGCACGGTGGTCTACGTCTGAATGAAGAGGTTGCGCGTCCGATCCTGCGCGGTGAAGAAGAAGTGCGGCTGAGAGAGGATGCGGTCGAAGCTTCTGTCCGAAACAGCCGATCCACGGGGCAGGGCGACTCGATCGCGGATCAGCTCACCGAGGACGCCCGGGAGCGGTTCAACGCGCTCAAACGCTGGCGATTGGCTGAGGCGCGTGAACAGGAAATTCCGCCATACGTCATTTTCCATGATGCGACATTGCGGGATATCGCGCTGGAATGTCCCGGCACACTTGATGAACTGGGCGATGTCAAAGGCGTTGGAAGCTCCAAGCTCGGTCGCTATGGCGAGGCGGTTCTGGAAGTGCTTGAGGATATTGAGGTCAGAAAGTGAGTCTTATGCCTGAGTCTCGTGGCGATGCTGGAGGAGAGGGTTCCCGCACGCAGGCGCGTCATCAGGCGATCATCGCGACGGTGAAGCGGCAGGGCTATGCTTCGAATGAGGAACTGGCCCGTCTGTTCGATGTGGCCGTGCAGACCATCCGGCGCGATATCCGCACGCTGGACGCTGCCGGAGAGGTGTTGCGTCATCACGGCGGAGCCAGCGCACCGTCTTCGGTGGAAAATATTGCCTATCCACAGAGACAGATTCGCAATCGCGGCGAGAAGGACGCTATTGGCGAACTCGCCGCCGCCGCCATTCCCGATGGGGCGTCCCTGTTCGTGAATATAGGCACCACGACGGAAGCGTTCGCGCGTGCTCTGGCGGGTCACAAGGGTTTGCAGGTCATCACGAACAATCTGCATGTCGCCACCCTGCTGGCGGGGAGCGAGGACTGCCGGGTTGTGCTCACCGGCGGCACGGTGCGTGTGCGGGATGGGGGGATTCTGGGGCCGGATTCCCTGACCATGCTCAGCCGGTATCGCGCCGATTATGGCGTGATCGGCATCAGCGGAATCGATGAAGACGGCACTCTTCTGGACTATGATGCCGAGGAAATTCGCGCATCCGAACTTATCCGCGCCAACTCCCGCAAGATTTTTCTTCTGGCGGATCACACCAAATTTGGACGCAGGCCCCTCATGAATGCGGGCAGTATTGCCGGTGTGACGGCCTTTTTCACGGACAGAACACCACCTGCGCCAATCTGCGAGATGCTGACGGCTCACGATGTCGCGCTTGTGCTGGTTGGTGACGATGTTCGGAAACGAACTATTTAGAGGTTCAGTCAACGTGTAATGGAATTGTGGCGACTTTTGGCAGAGTCCTGTCGCTATTTTTCCATTGCCAAAGAGGTTCATGTTCGGATACGAAAATTCCGATATATTTTTCGAACAACAGACGGGACCGATGAAGATGGCTGCAGCCGACGACTCCTCCACCGTATATGACCTGCTTATTGTTGGCGGCGGTGTTAACGGAACGGGCATTGCGCGTGATGCGTCCGGTCGCGGCGCGTCCGTGTTGCTGGTCGAGCAGGATGACCTTGCCAGCTACACCTCTTCAGCCAGCACCAAGCTGATCCATGGCGGCTTGCGCTATCTGGAATATTACGAATTCCGCCTTGTGCGCGAGGCTCTGATCGAGCGTGACCGGCTGCTGTCCATCGCGCCGCATATCATGTGGCCGCTGCGTTTCGTGCTGCCGCATTCTCCGGAGCAGCGTCCGGTCTGGATGATCCGTCTGGGTCTGTTCCTGTACGATCATCTTGCCCCGAAGATGAAGCTGCCCAAGTCACGGGCGCTCAATCTGAACACGCATTCCGCCGGTCAGCCGCTTCAGGATCAGTACAGGAAGGGCTTCGTCTATTCCGACGGCTGGGTGCAGGACAGCCGCCTTGTCGTGCTGAACGCCATGGACGCCGCCAATCGCGGCGCGGATATCCGCACCCGCACGCGGCTGGTTTCCGCCCGTCGTGTCAACGGCGTCTGGGAAGCCGAGATCGAGGACATGCGTAAGGGCGGCACCAAAACAGTGCGTGCCAAAGGTGTCGTGAACGCAGCCGGCCCGTGGGTCGCGCGTTTGCTGTCCAACCAGCTTGATCTGCCGAATTCGAAATCCGTGCGTCTGGTCAAGGGCAGTCACATTGTTGTGCCGCAGATCTTCGACGGTCCGCAGTGCTATATTTTCCAGAATCCCGACAAGCGTATCGTGTTCGCCATTCCTTACGAGCAGCGTTTCACCCTGATCGGCACGACCGATGTGACCTGGAATGAAGAGCCGGGTCTGGTTCAGATTTCTCAGGACGAAATCAAGTATCTTTGCGAAAGCGTGAACCGCTATTTCAAGGAGGACGTCAAGCCGGGTGATGTCGTATGGAGCTATGCTGGTCTGCGTCCGCTCTATGATGACGCCGCAGCCAATGCTTCTGCTGTGACACGTGACTATGTGCTGGATCTCGATAATACAGATGGCGCACCGCTGCTTTCCATTTTTGGCGGCAAAATCACGACGTTCCGTAAGCTGGCTGAACATGCGCTTGAAAAGCTTGCACCGGTTCTGCCTGCCGTGGGAGGCTATTCCTGGACGGCGGATGCGGCATTGCCCGGTGGTGATCTGGGAACGGGTGGCTTTGAAGCTGCCCTGAACCGTTTCCGTGATGCTGCACCTTTCCTGTCGCTGCCTCTGGCGTGGCGTCTGATGCGGACTTATGGCATGCGGGCTTACGATGTTATCGGAACAGCAAAGTCGCTTTCCGATATGGGCGAGGATTTCGGTCAGGGGATGACGGCCAACGAAGTCGATTATCTGATCGCGAACGAATGGGCACGCGCACCGGAGGACGTACTCTGGCGGCGTACCAAGATCGGTCTGCATATGACCGAAGAGCAGCGTCAGCGTGTGGGCGCATATATAAAACAAAAAGTCGGCTAACGACTATCGGAGCACCATGACAGCCCGGAAAAAACTGATCGGCGAACTTATCGCCGAATGTATTGCGGTTTTCATAATCATCCTGTTCGGTGATTCTGTTGCCGCCATGTATTCTCTCTATGACCCGAGCCCCTACAAGACGGCTTACTGGGGCGTGTGTATCGTCTGGGGCCTCGGCGTCACGATCGCTATTTATGCGACGGGCGCGGTTTCCGGCACGCACGCCAATCCGGCGGTGACGGTGGCGCTCGCCGTGTATCGTGGATTCTCATGGGCGAAGGTCGCGCCATACTGCGTGGCGCAGATTCTGGGTGGTTTTCTTGGAGCGGTGGTCGTTTATACGCTGTTCTCGCCCGTTATTGATCACTTTGCCGTCTCGCATGGTCTGGATCGGATACATGACGGCGCGGCGGCAGGTGTATTCTTCACGCATCCGGGCGATTTCGTCACGCCGATGCACGCTTTTCTGGTCGAAATCATTCTGACCGCCATGCTGCTATTCGGGATCTTTGCGATCACCTATGAGCATAACACCATGGCGCCTCAGGCGAATTCAGGTGCGTTGATCATTGGTCTTCTCGTGGCGACCATTGGTGCTTCCGCCGGATATCTCGACGCCTGGGCCATCAACCCGGCGCGCGATTTCGGCCCGCGTCTTTTCTGTTATCTCGCCGGATGGGGGCCGCAGGCTCTGCCGTCCCCTGGTAATTACTGGTGGGTGCCCATTTTAGGCCCGATTTGTGGTGGCGTTATCGGAGCCGGCCTTTACCGCGCGCTTATCCAGCCGTTCATGCCGAAGCCCGCTGCCGCGGCTTCCTCGATCGAAACATCTGTCTGACCGTTAAGGAGCAGCCATCATGATCAAACAGGATCGTATTCTGGCGATTGACCAGGGAACCACCTCTACCCGTAGTATTGTCTTTGACATGAACGGGCAGGAAATCTCGGTCGCACGACGGGAGTTTCCCCAGTACTATCCGCAACTGGGATGGGTTGAGCACGATCCTGAAGATATCTGGCGTGATGCGAAAACGACGGCGCAGGAAGCAGTCGAGCGCTCCGGTGGTGTTGACCGCATCGCGGCGATCGGAATCACCAACCAGCGTGAAACCATCGTCGTGTGGGATCGCAAGACCGGCAAAGCGGTACACAACGCCATCGTCTGGCAGGACCGCCGGACTGCCAAGCTGTGTGCCGAACTCAAGAAGCAGGGCAAGGAAGAACTGGTCGCCAGCCGTACCGGCCTGCTGCTCGATCCGTATTTCACAGCCACGAAGCTCGCCTGGATTCTTGATAATGTGGAAGGCGCGCGCACACGGGCTGAAAAAGGCGAACTGGCCTGTGGCACGATCGACTGCTTCCTGCTGTGGCGTCTGACGGACGGCAAGGTTCATGCGACGGACGTGACCAATGCTTCCCGTACACTGCTGTTCGATATCCATCGTCAGCAGTGGGATGACGAGCTTCTTGCGCTCTTCAACATCCCTGTGGCGCTGCTTCCGGAAGTCAAAGACAGCAGCGGTATCTTTGGAGAAAGTGTTCCTGATCTGTTTGGTCGCGCCGTGCCGATTGCCGGTATTGCCGGTGATCAGCAGGCCGCCGTTGTTGGTCAGACCTGCTTCAAGCCGGGAATGGCCAAGGCTACATATGGCACGGGCTGTTTCGTTCTGCTGAACACCGGTGAGAAGCCGGTCATCTCCCAGAACCGGATGCTCACGACCATCGCCTACCGCGTGAAGGGCAAGACCGCCTACGCTCTGGAAGGTTCCATCTTCGTCGCGGGTGCGGCGATCAAGTGGCTGCGTGACGGCCTGCACCTGATCACCCATGCTTCCCAGACTGACGACATGGCGACGCGCATACCGCACAGTCACGGCGTCTATATGGTGCCGGGCTTTGTCGGTCTCGGCGCACCGCACTGGGACCCGAATGCGCGTGGTCTGATCTGTGGTCTGACGCTTGATGCCACCGAGGCGCACATCGCCCGTGCGGCTCTGGAATCCGTGGCTTACCAGACGCTCGACCTCGTGGCTGCGATGACGCAGGACGGTGGCGGCACGGCCGACACACTGCGTATCGACGGTGGCATGGCGGCCAATGACTGGTTCTGTCAGTTCCTGTCCGACATGTTGCAGGCAAAGGTCGAGCGTCCCAAGCAGATCGAGACGACGGCTCTCGGCGCCGCATTCCTTGCAGGTGTTGGCGTCGGTCTGTGGAACGATCTGGAAGAAGTCGCATCTGAATGGCAGCGTGGCGCGCTGTTCGAGCCGAAAATGGAAGCTTCGACCCGTAAGGATATGATCGACGGTTGGCATGTCGCTGTGCGCCGGACGCTGATTCAAGCCTGACATTCTTTGACTTTGTATCGGGGTCTTGTCCGTTTCCCGCTGGGTTGCGGATAAGGCCCCCTTTTTTCTGTTCTGAAAACCCTCTGGTTTTGAGGCTTTCTCTGTAATTCCATTTTCCCGTACGTTGATTGGGGGATGGAAGATGAAGCAACCCGGTTTCTTTGATGTTGATGAGCGGCTTGCGCGATTGAGCAGGCTTGGTGATCGGCTCGAAGCGTTTTCGCGAACTGTAGATTTTGAAGTGTTTCGCCCTGATTTGGAGCTGGCGCTGGCGTATTCTGACGGGAGCAAAGGCGGACGACCGACATTCGATCCGCTCGCGTGTCGAGCATGTCTTTGCCGACCAGAAATCACAGACCGGGCTGGTCGTCCGAACAGTCGGCATCGCGCGAGCCACTATGAGGATCGGGCTGGCCAATATCGTCTGTAATATGCGTCGCTTTCTCTTCCTGGAACAGATCAGCGCGAGCGCGTAGCCATCCAGCGGGTGATAGCCCCCAATCTGCTCAAAACGCAGATCGAATGCTACTTCAGGAACCGTCAATCAAATCGCCAAAATCCTGAAATTACGAGCCAAGGGCATCAACCAACGGTTCTTCGATCCCTCCATGTATTTATGGTGATTTCTGAATTTGTGTGTCCCCATGGTTTAGATATTTCATTGTGTAAGTCAGAACCATACTTGCCACCAGCAAACTGCCAAGAACTAGGGCCAATCCTGCGAGACTTCCGGCGAAAGAAGGAGGCACCATGAATATGGTATTGACGTATCGCCAGACCATCATGACGGGATAGCCGAGCAGATAGAGTGCGAGCGTGTTTCTTTTGGAAAAGGCTGCGACTGTTTCGAGCCAGACTGGACGCGGGCATGAAGCTCCTAGCCACACCAGCACAGGGACGCCGATGCCCAGTAATGGCGCGCCGATGAGGTGAATTTTCGGCAGGTGCATACCAACGAATAGCGCGAGAACGATGACTGGATGGATTTTCGGGGTGCGCACCTCATGCTCCCCATGCAGATGGCGCAGCCACGCGCCGCCGGAGAAACTCAGAATCATGCGCGGCCATCCACCCCAGTAATGCATTGATGACCAGCCCGCATTGAGATCGCGCCACATCATGCTTAGCGTGAAGTAGGTGAAAGCTGCGCCAATCCATAGAGCGAGTAACCGTCTGGGAGTATCATGAACACGTAGACAGACCAGAAGGGCAAAGCCGAATAACTCCAGCACTATAGCCCAGCTGGGTGGATTGAGCGGGAAGACCGAGCCGTCAACGAGTGTGGAGAAGAAAGGCAGCAGGACAAGGCCGGAAATGAAAGCGCCGATCCAGTTTGTGACGGTCCATCCCTCCGCATTGGTGAGCGCCAGAGGAGCGAAGGCACAGAAGCTGGCTACGAGTGCGATGGCATAAACCGGATAGATATGAGCGAGGCGGCTGCCGATAATCTGCTGCCTGGTCATACTGATAACAGCAGGCTGTGATAGAGAGCCCATTGCGAGGAAGCCTTCGATCATGAAGAAGATGTCGATGGCGATCTGCCCCTGAGGCCATAACCGTCCCACATAGGGTTCCCCCCAGTGACCGGTAAAAATACTGAGCGCGACGAGCATGCGCAGCAGTTGAAGCATCGGGTAGCTTTTGTCTTTTTCGCTCGTTAACGAAACATCTGCAGCTATCATGGGCTGACGAACCGTATGATCGGACTGTGGTAGTGTATCAGGATTACTTTTGACTCATTCTTTCCCACTACGAATATCTGACACTGATGGTGGCATCAGTCTCATCCTGCCCGCTTCTGACAAGCCGAACATTGTCATGCTGGTCCACGAGCGGGGAGGAAATCGACTCTCTCATGTCTTATCGGTCTCATGGAAGCTGACGTGTTTGACGGGAATGCCAGTATCAGCAAGGGATATAGACAATATATAGTCTAACGGTAACGGTAACTGTTGTCACATTATTCCTGCCTTTACTGTTTTCGTAACCTCGATTCGGAAATTCCTGTCTCGGCCATCAGTCTCGCCGTATAAAATCCTGCTGCCATGATTGCTCATTCATGTGAAGACAAGATGGCAGAAATTCAAAGCTTGATGTAAAAATAATCCGTGAGTGAACGGCTTATTTACGTAATTCGTAACAGCTTTCTGGAGACAGTGTGCTCATAGCGCAGGTCTCGGACAACGCTAACACAGCAGCGTGTCGCAACCCATGATGCCGGCCCCGATACGCATAGAAAACAAGCCATACAATACGTGGCAAGGATTGCATGGCTCTTGCATGCACGTCGCTGTTCCGATCATATGAGTGGTCATTATTGTTTCCGGATCAAGTATTGTTACAAAAAAAGCAAGATCAACCAAAGGAAAGTGTGTGACATATCGTGTCACACGTAGCGGTTATCATCATCGCCGTTTTTCAAAGAAAGAAGAATGAATAGTCCACCTATAAAGACAGCATTTCAATCGAATGTTAGAGCCCTTTTGGAAATTCATCATCTGACGGTGAGTCGGGCTTACGGAGCACATAGATACCCCCGAAAAGGCCGGTTTTTCGCTGTTTTTCATTGATGCAGAGAATTGATTTCATTCCATATCGGGACTCTAAGCCTTTTCCAATAAGGGCTCTTGTTCCTGAAGCTGCGTGATTGTATTTAAAGGGTAATATCGATAATGCGATCAAATGATCACGAAATTGAGAGCGTAACCACAAGAATCCATGTTGATATAAGATCAATTTTGCAAAAAATAAGTTTTTTAGTAAATTCAACTCGTTCAAGTCTTATTATTCAATAATATTAATGGGTTAGAAAATAGCGCAACATACTACGCGATGTCATTTTGCAGTGCCATTTGCTGTATTTTTGATGATGTGTTTTTTTTGATGACATGCTTTCTATTTTATGTGTAATGTAGCCCCGTATCAGGTTATATTTAAAAATAAATAAAAAAATTAAAGGTGGGGAAGAAGTGGCTGGTTTTCTAAATCAGGCAATAAACGAAAACAATGCAACAGAAATAGATATCAGTTTCTGATGGAATATATTTTATTGTATTGAGTATATATAATAATACAATTATAATCATTTGCTTTAAAATTTCAATAATATGTTTTATTTGTTTTGTTAATTAGATAGTGAGTGTGGATATTTATTTGGAGAAAATATCGAACTTTGGTTTGTTGCTTACAGAAAAACGTGTCTCAATTTTTTTTGAGTTCTCATGTGCCGCAGCAAACATATTTTTGAGAGGTCAAGAATGTCGTTGCAAAGATGCAGATCTGCTGACGTAACGGATTGAATTTCGACTCTTTGGATACGAGTGAAAGAAGACCAACATGCGAATTCTGATCGTCGGAAATATGGGTTACGTGGGACCGGCCGTCTCGGCGCAGCTAAAGAAGGCATGCCCACAAAGTGTATTACATGGTTTTGACAATGCTTACTTCGCGCATTGCCTCACAGGAGTTGCGTGTCTACCCGAAAGAGTCCTTGATGCTCAGTTTTTTGGGGATGTGAGGGCTTTTTCTGATGGATTGCTGGCTGGTTATGATGCCGTTGTCCAGCTTGCGGCGATTTCGAACGATCCCATGGGGGACAGGTTTCAGGATGTCACACTCGACATCAATCAAAATGCAACCGTGGCTCTGGCTCAGGCGGCATCTGCGGCTGGTGTAAAACATTTCGTCTTTGCATCCAGTTGCAGTATTTATGGAGTTGCCGAGGGTGGTCCCCGTAGGGAGACGGATCCACTCAATCCAGTGACTACCTACGCACAATCCAAGATTGGCGCGGAAAAGGCGCTGGAACAGATTGATGGCGCCATGACAATTACCTGTCTGCGTTTTGCTACAGCCTGCGGTATGTCTGATCGCCTTCGACTGGATCTTGTGCTGAACGACTTTGTCGCTTCCGCGATGGTGACTGGAAAACTCAGCGTGCTTTCGGACGGCACACCTTGGCGACCGCTGATCGATACGCACGATATGGCCCGTGCGGTGGAGTGGGCGGTGAGCCGTTCGCCAGATAATGGTGGGCGTTATCTGGTCGTGAACGTAGGCAGCGATGAGCGAAATTATCAGGTCCATCAGATTGCTGAGGCTGTAGCCAAAGCCCTTCCAGGAACCGAGATAAGTATAAACACCAATTCAGCAGTGGATAGCCGGTCCTATCAGGTTGATTTCGGCCTGTACAAGTCACTGGCGCCGAATCACCAGCCTCAGGTGACTCTTGAGGATTCGATTTCTCATCTTAAGTCCGGTCTGGCTGGAATGGGTTTTGAAGACAGTGAGTTTCGTAATTCATCGTTGATACGACTCAAGGTGCTTGAGAGCCATATGGCGTCAGGGCGGCTTAACCGTTCTCTTGTCTGGCGATGCGAGGAAGGGGGATACAATCTCTGAGTTTGAATATTCTTATCTCTGATAGGCAGTAGAAGAAAACAGCTCTGTCTTCAAGGTAATCGTTTTAACAATGCTTTGCGGCATAAGGAAAAAATAAATGAAGGTCGCAATTCTCGCCGGAGGCTTTGGCACCAGACTTAGTGAAGAGACAATGATCCGCCCAAAGCCTATGGCCGAAATCGGCGGACGACCAATACTCTGGCATATCATGAAGATATACGCCCATTATGGGTTCTCTGATTTTGTCATTCTCGGTGGTTATCGTATCGAATTCATACGAGACTATTTTATGCGTTACCGTTACGCGCGTCGCGATTTCACCATAGACCTCGGCACGGGGGATGTGCGCTGGCTGGAAGCCCAGACAGACAACTGGCGTGTTACCGTTCTGGATACAGGACAGGAATCCCTGACGGGCGGTCGCATTCTTCGAGCGCGTCGTTATCTTGAGGACAGCACGTTCTGTCTCACCTACGGCGACGGTGTAAGTGACGTGAATATAGCCGATCTTCTGGCATTTCATCGATCGCGTGCAGCCTGGTGCACGTTGACAGCCGTCGTGCAGCCGGGTCGCTTTGGTGCGCTGGAGCTTACCGATAATGCGATGTCCGTAAGTGGCTTCGGTGAGAAACGCGCCGGTGACGGTGGGTTGATCAATGGCGGTTTTTTCGTGTGTGAACCGCAGGTCCTCGACCTGATCGATGACGATCTGACGACATGGGAAGCGGAACCGATGAGCAGACTGATCGAACGAGGCAAGCTGTCGAGCTTCGTGCATGATCGGTACTGGCAAAATATGGACACCCTGCGTGACAAGCAGGTTCTGGAGGCCACATGGGCAACGGGGGCTGCCCCGTGGAAAGTCTGGGCTGACTGAGAGTGTCCTGACGGAAACCGTCCTGTCCTCGAACTTCATGGTAATAAATCTGGAGCCGGAACATGATTATTGTCGATACGGCATTGAAGCGTCGCGAAACCGAAGGGCGGCCAGTGACAGTGGCCCTGATTGGTGCAGGGACACAGGCGAAGGCCATCGCGCGCACCATTGAAACAGCTACACCCGGGATGCGCGTAGTGGCTGTTTGCAACCGTACACGCGCTCATGGTGAAGTCCTGTTTGAAGAACTGGGCCTTGAACCGGTGTGGTGTCCGGATGCTCAGTCAGTTGAACGTGTCCTTGCATCAGGGCAGCGGGTCGTGACCAGTGATCCGGTGCTTCTGGCTCAGGCCAGTGGAATCGATGCGATTATCGAGGCAACTGGCTCCATGGAGCACGCTGCCAGAGCAGCGCTGGCAGCGATCGAAGGCGGAAAACATCTGATTCAGGTGAACGCGGAGCTTGATGGAACGGTTGGCCCCATCCTGAAAAAGAAAGCTGACCTCGCCAACGTCGTCTATACCGCAGGCGATGGAGATCAGCCGGGCGTCATGATGAATCTGGTTCGCTTCATGACAGGTATTGGTGTGCGCCCGGTTTTGTGCGGCAGTATCAAGGGCCTTTACGATCCTTATCGCACTCCAGACACGCAGATATCCTTTGCGGAAAAATGGAGTTTGCAGCCGGCTATGGCTGCATCCTTCGCTGACGGAACCAAAATTTCCTTTGAGCAGACAGTGATTGCCAATGGCACGGGTATGAAGGTGGCTCGGCGAGGCATGCTCGGTCCTGATTTCTCGGGTGGAAATCCGGATACACCCTTGGTACCTCTGGAAGACGTGGCGACAGCCTTCTCCCCGTTTCTGGATGCACATCTCGCGGAAGGAGGTCCCGGCGTTGTCGATTACGTGATCGGAGCGAGGCCAGGGCCGGGAGTTTTTGTGCTTGGGACGATGGATGACGTAAAACAGCGACATTTTCTGAATTATTACAAGATGGGACCGGGCCCTTATTACTGTTTCTATACCCCGTTTCATCTGTGCCATTTTGAAGTTCCCGGCTCTGTGGCCCGTGCCGTTCTGTTTGGAGACGCGACTCTTGCCCCGCTTTCTGGACCGGTTGTCGGTGTTATTGCGCTAGCCAAGAAAGACCTCGAGCCGGGAGAGACAATCGCCGAACTCGGTGGTTTCGAAGTTTACGGAATGATTGAAAATATCGAAACCATCAGAGAGGAAAACCTTATTCCTCTGGGACTTGCCATAGGTTCGACGGTTCGCAGACACATTCCACGTGACCGTCCTTTGACCTTTGCAGATATCGATCTGCCGGAAGGAAGAGTCATCGATCGTCTTTATGCCGAGCAGGAAAGAGCTTTTTCACCAGGCGAGACGATCAAGGAGGTTGCCTGTGATCTTTCGTGAAACCACGCTGAAGGATGCCATGATTATCGAGCCAGAACTGGTAGAGGATAATCGTGGTTTCTTCTCCAGGATGATGTGTCGGGATGAATTCACGCAACATGGTCTGATTTCCGATTTTGTACAACATAATATGTCGTTTTCACGTAACAAGGGCACGGTTCGTGGGCTGCATTTCCAGCGTGGTGTTCATGCTGAAGCCAAACTCATGCGATGCACCAGAGGGAGTATTGTGGACGTCATTGTGGATCTTCGCGGGGATTCCGTGACCTATCTGAAACATGAGTCTTTTGTTCTGAGTGCAGAGAATCATCGTATGCTGTACGTGCCGCCCGGATTCGCTCACGGATTTCAGACCCTTCTTGATAATACAGAGGTTTTTTATCCTGTGAGCGCTGCCTATACACCCGGCGCTGAAGGCGGGTTGCGTTACGATGATCCACTGCTGCGGATTACATGGCCTCTGGAAGTTATTGATCTATCAACAAAAGACGCGGCATGGCCGCTTTTGCGGCAAGGGCAGTCTCCAATTTTTTAATGTGTTTTCTGTAGTGGACTTTCTTCTTCCGTCTGGAATCTGAAGGGAACACGGTGATGTGAATAACCCGGATACTTCCAGTTTCTGCTATAGATTCTTGTAAGATGTGTCCGTTTAAATGCGTTAGGTTTAGGGAATGAAGTCTTTAAATATCTTCTATTTCTGATGCTAGGAGTTTGGGATGAAAAACGAAGAAGGGTTCCAGTCTGGAAAAAGACGTTTTCTTGTTCTGGCGCGTGTCGGCGATGAGTCGCTTCATCGCGAATGGATTGCGAATGATGCAACACCACGCAACTGGGATCTTCAGCTGAATGTCTATGCAAAAGATCAGTCGCTCTCTTTCGATGGTGATCTGCCTCCTGTATTCGATTATGGAACGAAATGGGACAGTATAGCCCGCCATTTCAAAGCGCATCCTGAACTGCTTGATCGTTATGAATATATCATGCTGCCGGATGATGACTTGCGGATGAAATCTTCTGATATCAGCAAGTTGTTCGATATAGCGGTGGAATACGATCTGACGATGGCGCAGCCGGCCATGACACATGACACATGACAGCTATGTCTCTCACGACATTCTTCTACGTGTGCCTGGCTTTCGGCTGCGTTACAGTAATTTTCTCGAATCAATGGCCTGCTGCATCAAATCGTCCTATCTCCGCACGATCCTGCCGATGTTCGAGCGGCATTTCACGGGCTGGGGGACTGATCTCATCTGGACAATGCTGATGGAAGATCCCGCCTTCCGTGCAGCGGTCGTCGATGAGGTTCCGATGGTTCATGTCCGCCCGCTTTACAGTGGTCCCATCTATGTGAATTTCGTCAAGGATGGCATCGATCCACATCAGGAAATCAAGTTCCTGACGAGTTGCTTTGATAATCATCCGAAGACCAAGCATGTTTACGGAGGGTGGCTGACAAACGGACGACGGGTGGGGGATTTTGAAACGCGTATTCGCAATGCTATCGCGCTTTTATGGATGGCCCGACGAGTGAAAAACCCTGCGAGAGCGGTCTTCAAATCGGCCTGCATGACAGTGTGGGCATTTACCAAGGCAGGATATCGTCCTGAACAGCTTCGCGCCATACCGGGCACAGAAATGGCTCTTCTGGGGCTGGGAAAGGTGGCGTCGGTCGATCGCGGAGATAATGAGATTATCGACGTTGCGGCAGCACGTGATACAGTCCTTTCCGGGTTGGGAGAGAATAGCGTAGTCAGACCGTAAACGCTCCAGAGCCTGAATTTGCCAGGCTGAATGTTGCGCGGTGACGCGCTTTTCTATGCAACCTGTCCGGATCAATGATTGGAACGGCCTGAAGATCCTCCTTGAATCACGAAAGATAGTTTTGAATGTCTGCGATCACGGCTTTAAAAGATTTAAGGCGACGGGTTTGAAAATTATCTGAATGCTTTTGTCTGCAGGAATACCACTGAGTTGTGATTTCCATTAACCGAAGAGAGATTTTTTTGAATACTATTATGTAAAAAATTCACATAGAAGATTAATAATATTATATTTATATCATAAGTAATTGCTTCTTCAGTCGGAGCTGGAGTGTGTTTTGTGTTAATCCTCTAATAAAAACAAAGGTAGCCTTTGGTAATGGAAGAAAATACGCCCCATAACTATTGTGGCTTCAGGATTACTGTAGCCTGAATATTGGCTGTAACCGTCTGATCTTCCGAACGCATCGTCGGAGCAGCCATCGCAGCGCGGGCCATGAAGGCGACTGGGCGAACAGTCAGCGGCTCATCGACCGAGATTGAAGCAATTGAAGACACTTTCAGACCAAGGTCATTAGCTATTTCGCTGGAGCGGCTGCGGAGATCATCCACCGCCTTTTTCTCGGCCTGACGATGCAGTTCCTTCTGATGTTCAGGCGACAGAGACCAGGATACGCCTTCCAGCAACAATCCGTTGGCCTGAAGCCTGCCGACCAGATCCAGCAGAGCTGAAGCATCTTTGGCCTTGATCTGAATGGTCTGCCGGGCTGTCCAACTGGAGGGTTTGTTGTCTTTGCGGTTTTCCGACACGTCGTACGAATCGGTCAGAACCGTAACGCCTGCAACCTTTTCAGCTTTGGTCACGGCAGCATGGGCGGCATCGTTGGTTTTCGCCTGTGCATCAACAGCTTTCACCGCTTCATTCTGAATCAGCAATGTGGCTGTCAACAGATCAGGAGCAGCATCAACCGAACCGGTTCCGGTAACATTCAGACGTGTCGACCCGTCATGAATTTCGGGATCAGCCGCAGATGCCACTGTGCCATGAGCGAGACCGGCGAGCAGCGCCAGACCAGATACTGCGATATAAGACGACTTCGAATGACTCATGGATGTATATTCCTGCCTTTAAGAATGGCGAGGGCTTCCCTCAGCCGCGTGACACCCAGCCGGACATAGCCCTGACTACAAAGACGTTGGCCTTCTTTTCTGAGAGCGACAACATCTTCGGATCGTATCTGCCTGTCATGCTCATCAATCGTGCGCATCAGGCGCGAGCAGTAATCCCGGCTGTCGGAGGTGACTTCCATGCTGCGTTCAGAGGGAGAAGTGTCGCTTCCATCCATCGTCCTCACCATGGCGACGGGCTGTGCGACCGGTGATGCTCCGCCATTCACGGGTTCACGGGCAAACAGCATTCGGACTGAACTGTCACCAGTTTCGGCTTCTGCCACCCCACACAGGGCTAAGAGCAGAATCGGTGCTGCAATCAGAAACATCACACGTATCATGATTGAGACACTAGCAGATCCGGTCTGTCTTGCGGATGGTAAGTGTGTGAATCCTCCGTCATATCTGTACCCTGTTTTTTGCCGTCATCTTCCGGGAGCGGCAGATACATTCTTACGCAGAGGCCGGGACTACGGGACTGAAACTGCAGAATACCACCGTGAAGGTGGACAATGGCCTGGACCAGAGAAAGACCAAGACCGGAACCGGGCGTATTGCGGGCGGCGTCTGCACGGAAGAAGCGCTCTGATGCTCTTTCCATGTCGGCTGCTGTCATACCCGGCCCCTGATCACTGACTTCAAGGGTAACGATGCGCCCACCCGCCCGGTCGGCGGGGACAGGATTGAAGCCGGTGGCGACAGCGACGGTGATCGTTCCGTTGTGAGGCGAAAACTTGATGGCGTTATCGATCAGATTCGAAACAGCCTGCTGGATCATGGAACGATCGCCATAGAACTGGAGATGTTCCGGTGCGCGCAACATGATTCTGCTGCCCTGATCATCGGCCAACGGTTCGTAGAGTTCTACAATGTCGCTGAGCACAGGCATCAGGTCGAATGACGCGAAGGCCGATCGTCTCGAACCGGCTTCAATCTGTGCAATTCTGAGAAGAGCTTCGAATACGGCTGTAATATTGTCGAGATCGCTGACGCCTTCCTCGATGGCCGAGCGTAGTGAATTCTCATCCCTGGCATGCAATGCTGCATATTCGAGCTGGGCACGGGCGCGCGTGATCGGAGTGCGCAGATCATGGGCAATCGCGTTCGAAACCTGCTTCACGCCGTCCATCAGGCGTTTGATGCGATCGAGCATCTCATTGATCGCTTCGGCAACTTCATCGATTTCATCACCACGTCCGGAAAGAGGGACGCGTCGGTCCATGTCGCCGTGCGCAATGGCGGAGGTGGTTCGTGCAATGGATGAAATCATGCGTCTGAACATGCTGCGGACGAAAAAAGCGCCGATAAATGTCAGAACAGTGATGATGCCCCATGCCCAGAACAGGGTGTCGGTGAGCAGATGGCGCAATGTGGACCGTCCACGCACGTCCCTTCCGACAAGTAATCGATAGTTCTTTGGAAGATCGAAAGACTGTACTTCGGCAACCCCTCTGATTCCGGCCCGCTTGATGGTGAGCTGATACCAGACATTGCTCATGGCCACGGGCTCCGGCCATGAGGGCAGATTGCCGGCTATACGCTCTCCATGCGGACCCACCAGCAGATACAGGGCGTCATCATCAACATTGTCTTCCAGTCGGTCTTCGATGGTGAGCGCAAGCGCCGAGAGGCCTCCATCTGACCAGCGTTCGGAAAGGGCGCGCGCATCCGCCGCCACGGAAGCTTCCACCTGCCGTTGCAGAAGGCTGGCGGTTCCCCACCAGATGACTGAGAGAAAAAGCCCGGCGGAAACCCAGAACAGAACCGCATAACCGAGAGCAAAGCGGACACCCGCGGATCTCAGGCCACCGATATGGTAACGCAGGGCCTTGAGTGAGAGACGGGATAGTCGAAATCCGCGTTGCCTTGCGGGAACTGCCTGTTCAGCCGGTTCAGGAGAGATGGGGGGTGTCATAAGTCAGCCGCGCCGGGCCAGCAGAGAAATGGAAAAAGACCATTACGCACTATCAGTATCCCGACTGGCGAAAGCCGATGATGGGCAGGTTGAAAAAATAACCCCATCACCGGGTAGCTGAAAAGGTCAGTCAGCGCGGAGCATGTAACCCGCGTTCCGGACGGTATGGATAAGCGGCGCTTCGAATGGCTTGTCCACTTTCTGCCGCAGGCGTGACACGTGGACATCGATCACGTTCGTCTGTGGGTCGAAATGGTAATCCCACACGCCTTCAAGCAGCATTGTGCGGGTAACGACCTGTCCGGCATGCCGCATCAGAAATTCAAGCAGGCGGAACTCTCGTGGCTGGAGATCGATCTTCTGCCCGTCACGCTTCACGCTCCGGGAAAGCAGATCCATCTCAAGGCCACTGATTTCCAGTCTGGTCTGGGGGGCAGCCTCGTTGCGACCGCGCCGCCCGAGCGCCTCGACACGGGCAAGGAGTTCCGAGAATGCGAAAGGCTTTGTCAGATAATCATCGCCACCGGCTTTCAATCCGGCGACGCGGTCATCCACGTCTGCCAGGGCGGAAAGAATCAGCACCGGCGTTGCATTGGCCTGCGAGCGGAGCGTCTCCAGGATGCGGAGGCCATCAATGCCGCCGGGAAGCATGCGGTCGAGAATGATGACATCGAACTTCTCGCTGACGGCAAGAAACAGCCCGTCCTTGCCGTTGTCAGCCTGCTCGACGAGGTGGCCGGTCTCGCTCAGACCTTTGGCGACGAAACCCCGAACTGTCGGATCATCCTCAACGAGAAGTATGCGCATAAAACGAGATCTCCGATATTGCGACGGATCGCATACTGAATGCGGTAGGAGATTAGAGTGAGTTGCGGCACCTGTCACGCGGAGGGCAGGGCGCCTGTCCGCCTAAGTCGCGGATTTCCGCGGAAAAGAGATCTTACATGAGAGGTTATTCATGAAACGGCGAGGTTGATTTCATACGTCGTGGCAGACTGCATTTCATGCGAGGTCGTGTTCGTCCAGATCACGCCAGTTCCCTCGTGACAGAATCTCGGCAGGACGGAAGTTGGTCTTGTAGGCCATCTTGGGACTCTGGGCGATCCAGTAGCCAAGATAGACGTATGGCAGGCGTCTTCGTTTCGCCTGCTGGACCAGCCAGAGGACCGCGAAGCTGCCCAGAGAGCGTGTGCTGTCGGTGGGGTCGTAAAAACTGTATACAGCCGAGAGTCCATCACTCAGGGCGTCGACCAGACTGACCGCCATAAGGTGGTTCTCCGGCGACCGGAACTCCACCATGAAGGTATCAATGGGAGTATCTTCAACCATTGACCGGTAATCGGCGAAATTCATGCTCGCCATATCGCCCGTTGCGTGTCGGGCAAGCTGGTACTGACGAAACAGCACGAACTGCTCGGCAGTGGCTTTTGCCGGAACCTCGAACCCCTGCAGATCGGAGTTGGCTTTGATGCTTCGTTTCTGGGTTCGGCTGGGAACAAATCGCTGGACGGGAATGCGGATGGGGACGCAGGCAGTGCAGCCGTTGCAGACGGGCGCGTAGGCAATGGCGTGACTGCGTCGAAAGCCCGCCCGCGACAGTCGGTCGTGCAGAGCTTCCGCATTGGGACCAGACAGATCGGTGACGACCTTCCGCTCCATCCGGTCCGGCAGGTAAGGGCAGGGCTGGGGAGCGGTCGTATAGAAAAACTGCGGGTGGCGAGACGAAAAAGTCATCAGTTTTCAGCCTCCCGCATTGGCGCATCACCCTGCTCCCGAATGTTCATCCGGAACAGGGGATGGATAATGACGAACAGTCGGGCCTGCCGTCAATTGAAGACCGGCTATGTCCTCATTCTTTTCTCAGAGTTGATACGCCACGCCGAGGCGGAGCTGAACGCCGTTGCGCCAGTTAATACCGTTTGCTGAGTCAGTTTCATTCCAGAATGGAGTATAGGCGGTCTGTCGTGCCCGGCCGTAGTTCAGGTAAGTGTAGCGTACGCCTCCTGTCAGATGCACGCGATCTGTCATGCGATAGTCAAGGGCGATGTCGCCGCTCCATTCGGGACGGGAGTCATGGGCATAAGGGTTGTTGCTGCCGAAGTAGGTATGCGTGTCAAGAAACTGTGCCCAGCCGGCCCGTCCACGAATGACAAGGCGGTTGGTAATGGCGTAATCGATATGAAGAGCGAGGCCGATATAACCTTTACCATAGGCAGTAAAAGTATTTGCTCCTCCAGCTCGATAACCGCCCTGTATGGTCGGCATGATAAGCAGTCGGTCATTGAGTATCAGAAACCCTTTGCCGATTTCGCCGGTTACATTGATGCCGGATCGGTTTTGTCCAGCCTGATAGCGGGCGTGATCATTGAACGCTGAACCGGAAGCTGGCTGCACATGCCAATATGTTTTCCGGCTGTCTTCTGTCTGGCCGTCGTCCAGTGTGAAAGTGGCCGCAGCGTAAAGATGTTTCATGATGCTGGTGTCAAACATGTACTGTGCATCCGCCCGGAAGCCTGGTGTCCAGCCTGTTTGATGAATGCGGTCTGATCTCTGCGACTGATAATTGTCATCGGAGAACCAGGTAGGACGTACGTTATAATTATGTCCAATGTTGCGTGTCAGATCCTCGAAGTTACCCGTTACAGAAAGGCCGATCTCCCTGTTGACGGCGACAACTGCCGGAGGAGCGGCGCAGGCGGCGTCGATCATCGAAAATGCAAGTGTTGCGGTGGTCAGGCAGGTCAGAAGGGCGGTTTTGCGAAGCATCAGGTTCAGGGCTTTCACCAGCGTTGGAACGTTGATGAGATGCATGTCACATTTATCGAAGCTGTTACATTGCGATTCAAAGAGCCCTATGAATTGTATTTTTTTAAGTAATTGTTTTAATTGATATTCTATTTTTTGAACGGGATCATATTTCTGGAGTGTTGCGGTTTCGTCACTGTAAAACCAACGTCTCCGCGACTGGAGAACGTGCCGCCAAGACGTTGATTCGTTTGTGAACCCTGACTACTGGACCTTGATCCGCTGTGCCGCCTCAATGGCGAAGTAGGTCAGAATGCCGTTCGCTCCAGCCCGCTTGAAAGCCAGCAGGCTTTCCATGACTGCCCGCTCATGATCCAGCCAGCCATTCTGGATCGCCGCCATCAGCATCGCGTACTCACCCGAGACCTGATAGGCGAAGGTCGGTACGGAGAAGCTGTCCCGTACACGTCGGATGATGTCGAGATAGGGCATTCCCGGCTTGACCATGACCATGTCGGCGCCTTCGAGAAGATCAAGTTCGACCTCACGCAGGGCTTCATCCGAATTGGCCGGGTCCATCTGGTAGGTTTTCTTGTCGCCCTTCAGAAGCCCTCCGGAGCCGAGCGCGTCACGGAACGGGCCGTAGAACGCGCTGGCATATTTGGCGGCGTAGGACATGATCCGTGTGTCGATCAGACCATTCTCGTCCAGATCGCGACGGATGGCTTCGATGCGTCCGTCCATCATGTCGGAGGGGGCGATGATGTCGATGCCCGCGGCTGCCTGATTGGTCGCCTGAACCTTCAGAATATCAACGGACTCATCATTGACGACGTAACCATCGCGAATGACGCCGTCATGGCCGTGGTTGGTGTAGGGATCGAGGGCAACGTCGCCGATCAGCCCCATGTCGGGGAACTCGCTTTTAAGCAGGCGGGCTGCCCGGCACATGAGATTGTCGGGGTTGAGCGCCTCGGTCCCGGCCTCATCACGCACTTCCGAAGGCGTAATGGGGAACAGGGCCAGCGCAGGAATATCCAGCCTGGCGGCTGTTTCAACATGCGCGGCCAGTCTGTCG
Organism: Acetobacter aceti; assembly: GCF_002005445.1. Classification (NCBI taxonomy): domain Bacteria; kingdom Pseudomonadati; phylum Pseudomonadota; class Alphaproteobacteria; order Acetobacterales; family Acetobacteraceae; genus Acetobacter; species Acetobacter aceti. The sequence continues at coordinate 2,369,199 of NZ_CP014692.1, read as the reverse complement.
AGGGTGACACGCTGCACTCCGGGCATGGACGCAACATCCGTAATGGAATTGCTGCCTTCCATCACGAAGATCGGCCAGATCAGGTCATCAATGGAAAGACTGTTCTCGGCAACAAGCCTGCGGGTGAAACGGTCCTGCCTGTTGCGACGCAGGCGTGTCAGCGGAAAACGACCGACAGTCATGACAACTCCTCTTGTCCCGTTGGATACCGCAATCAGGGCGATAGGCACGGCGTGAATGCAGATGATTCCAGGCCCGGCAACGGCTGTCAGAGCTCGACGGAACCATGGATAAAGCAGCCCGCGGCAACACACTGTCGCGCGAGATACAATTCTTGTAGTGAAGCGATTATGCGCCCTGCCGACAGGTTTGCAAAATCGCCACCAAAGTCGGGTGGGCTGTTGTGCGCGCTAGGGCCAAGGAGAGTGGCTTGTAACTGATCACGAGCCCCGCGAGAATGTTTCGATTTAATAACAAAATAGAAGATCCTTGTGCATGGTCGGGTGTGTGGCTTCATGCTCAGGCATAATTTCTTGAAAAGTGGTAATATTTACCCATCTATCGGATATTTCGATATAACAGGTGTGGATTAACCTATGGCTGTTGTGTTTTTGTTTCTCTGGAGAAAATAAATAGAGATAATGATGATTGGTCTTGCGGAAATGCGACAGTCGCGTCATATCTGAAACATTGCGAAACCGATAGAAATGAGTCTCATGACGTTCCCGCATTTGCCTAATAAGAAGAGTAGTCGCGCTGCTTTTCTCCGTTCTTTACTGGGCGGTGTTGTTCTTATTGCAGCAACAGCCTCGGCGCGGGCGGATGAACCTATTCCTCAGACGGAACAAAGCGATATTGTAACGCTGGCGCCATGGTCGCCTCATACGATTCTGGTCGTGGACGCCGTGTATCAGCATGGCAAGGATGGTCGTGCCTACGTGGTGGATGCCGACAAGGGGCGTCTGCTGGGGATGGTGCAGGCCGCATACAATCCGAATGTCGTTCTGTCGCCTGACGCCAGCCATTTCTTTGTTGGTGAAACGACGTGGGAACGCGGCAATCGCGGTGAGCGCAATGATCTGCTGGCTGAATATGAAAGCAGCACACTGAAGATCGTCGCCGACGAAAAGCTTCCGTCCCGTGCGCTGGTCACACCCAAGCGCAATAACCTCGCCATCAGCGCCGACGGCTCTCTTGTCTATGTTTACCAGATGAGCCCCGGCAGCGCGGTCGAAGTGGTGGATACGGCATCCCACAAGATCACGCAGACGGTTGATGTGCCGGGATGTGCGTTGATTTACCCTTGGGGTAACAGCGGTTTCTCCTCGCTCTGCGCTGACGGCACGCTGGCCAATGTCAGCATCGGCGCTGATGGCAAGCCGTCCATGACGCACAGCGCGGCGTTCTTCGAGCCTGATCACGACGGCATCTTTGAGCAGAGTCCTTCCTCGGCCAAGGACGGCAAGGCGTGGTTCATCAGCTATACCGGCAAGGTTTACGAAACCGGGCTTGGTGCTGATTCTGTCGTCAGCAAGCCCTGGTCTCTGCAGGAAGGCGCCGGAATGAAGGTGGCGCCAGACTCGTCGAAGCCTTTCGAGGTGACGTGGCGTCCCGGTGGCTGGCAGATGTCCGCTCTGCATAAAAGCAGTCATGAACTGTACGTGCTGATGCACAAGGGGCCGTTCTGGAGTCACAAGGAGGCCGGTTCGGAAGTCTGGGTTTACGATACGGCTACGCATAAGCGCATCCGTCGTATGGCTCTGCCGACTCCCAGCCCTATGGTCGGTGTGACGCAGGATGAACATCCTCTGATGTTCACAACGAATGAAGATATCAGTGATTTTTATATCCTCGATGCGAAAACCGGCAAACAGGCGCACAAGATGAAGGCGCTCGGCAGTTCGCTGATCTTCACGGTTGCGCCCGGTGAAGGATGAATGCCGCCTCTCTCATGATGGGTGGTCTTTCAGCCCTCTGCGCCGGAGGTGTGGGGATCATGTTTCTTGTGGCTGGAGTTTCCAAGCTACGGGAACATGACCTCTTTCTCGGGACGCTTTCGTCCTACCGGCTTCTTCCCGCATCGTTTCTTGAGACTGCGGCGTGGGGGCTTGGCGCGGTGGAGGTGCTTGTCGGTCTGATGCTGCTGTCCGGTATCGGGCAGGGTGTCGGAGGTGTTGCCGCCGCTGGTCTGATGGTGACCTTCGCTCTGGCGATGGGTATCAACGTCATGCGGGGCCGCACTGACCTGTCCTGTGGCTGCACACCCGGACAGAAAGGCGAGGCGCTTTCCTGGTCGCTGGTTTTCCGTACGCTGGCGTGTGGTGTGCCTGCCTTGCTGCCTGTCGTGGGAGGGGAGGTTTCTTCGGTTGGCATCCGGATCGAGGGTGCCGCGTGTGGCGTGGCGCTCTGGGTGCTCTGGCAGGCGCTGCGCGTATTGCCGGATCTCTCCCTCAGTGATGCGTCAGGAGAGCAGGCATGATGGTCGCTCTTCTTATCTGGCAGGGCTTTCTGACAGTTCTGGTTCTGGTTCTTGCTGTGACATTGCTGGCGCTCGCACGTCAGATCGGCGTGCTGCATGAACGGATAGCGCCGATTGGCGCTCAGGAAGCGCGTCCGGGGCTGGATGTCGGGCAGACAGTCCCGAGGCTGGTTCTGCGCACACTGGAAGACAGGCCGGTCATGATCGGTGATGCCCTGCAACCGGGCCACTACCAGATGCTTCTGTTCGTGGCGCCGGAATGTCCGGTCTGCAAACGCGTTATTCCCGTTGCGCGTGAAGTGGCTGCCAGCAGAGGATTCGAGTTTTTGTTCGTCGGGGACGGACCGGTTCCGGAACTTCAGGACATGGTGGCCAGTCGCCCTGAGATGCAGGATGTTCCGCTTCTGACGGGAGTGGAGCTTGGGCTGGTCCTTCAGATTAACCGTCTGCCTGCTTTGGTGCTGCTGGATGAGCGCGGCGTCATTCGGGCCAAGGATATTGTGAATACACGCCGTCAGATCGAAGAGTTGCTGGACACTGTTCCAGTGGCTCCGAAGGTTGATCGGGTGAAGACAGGAGTGATTTCTCATGCTGCCGTCTGAAAAGAAACAGGGTTCGATGCTGGATCGTCTGACAGAGAGCGTTCTGCGGCGGATCGCTGGCCATACCTCGCGCCGTGATATGCTGACAAAAGTCGGTGGTGCGGTTGTGGCGGCTCCGGCCTTCATGCTGCTGCCGGTCAGCCGGGCTGACGCCGCAACAGCAAAGCCCAAGCCCCAGTCACCGTTCGCTGCGAAAGCGCAGGCGAAAGACGATCTTGCCTGCGATTACTGGCGTTACTGCGCCATCGACGGCAATCTGTGCACGGCCTGCGGTGGCGGCACCCATACATGCCCGCCGGGAACGGCGCCGTCTCCCACCTCGTGGATCGGTAGCTGTTACAACCCGCAGGACGGCAATTCCTATATGATTGCCTATCGCGACTGCTGTGGTCAGGATTCGTGTAACGAGGTGACGTGCCTTAATACGGATGGTGACCAGCCGTCCTATCGTCCGATGGCCAATAACGACATCATCTGGTGTTTCGGAACGGGAACATCGGAGATGTACAATTGCTCGACCGCAGCCGTGGTCGGCAGGGCATCATAAGTCATCAGAAGCAGATTGTAGTGATAATGAAGAAAATTCTCTTTTCCCTGAGTGCCGCAGCCCTTCTTGCCAGCGGGGTGACCGCTTCGGGCAAGGCTCACGCTGCGGCGGACGGTCAGCAGCTTTACACAGGTAATTGCAGCCTTTGCCATCAGGTCAGCGCAGCAGGCGTCGTCGGTCAGTTTCCGCCGCTCAAGGGACGTATCGGTGCGATTGCGTCCACACCGGAAGGCAAAGCGTATGTGACGCATGTACTGCTCAATGGTCTGTCGGGTATGATCAAGGCTGGTGGCGGCACCTATATGGGTTACATGCCGTCCTTCGGTGCCCAGAGCGATGAGAATATTGCAGCTATTCTCACCTATGTTGCATCTCTCAGTGACGTAAAGCCCGCGCCGACCTTCACTGCTGATGATGTGAAGAAAGAGCGTGCGTCCACGCTGACGCCTCCAGCGGTTCTTGAAGAGCGAAACAAGTTGAATGCTGTGCACCCGATCCCCTGAGAAAGCGGGAAGGCGGTCTTCGATGCCCGGAACGGCTCTTCTGATGCGGGTCGTTCCGGCTCTGATTCTGATTGCGGGAAGTGTGTGCTTTCTGTCCGGCGTTTCACAGGCTGCGGATTCCGTGTCGCACGCCACCGTGCTTGACCACACCAGTGTGACCTATCTGTCTCATTGCGGTGGTTGTCACGGCATAGAGGGCGTATCCGGGAGCAGTTTTGTGCCGACTTTACGCAATGCTGTTGGCGGATTCGCCTGCACAGATGAGGGGCGGGCCTATCTGATCCGTGTGCCCGGTGTGTCGATGTCTCTCGTCCGGGACGATCAGACCCTCGCGGATGTCATGAATTTTGTCATGTTCCGGCTGGCTGGAACCAGTCTGCCGCAAGGGTTCCGGCCTTATACGGCAGCCGAGATTCATGCATGGCGGAAAGAGCCTTTATCCGTTCCCGATTTCATGGCGCAGCGCGGTCAGACCCTCGGGCGTTCTCTGGCAGCCTGTGCAGAGAAGACTGCAAAGAAACTGTAAAAAGAAAACGGTCGCTGATCTCTGTAATCTTCTGGATACCGGGATGTCATTGGCCAGTTTGCATGATGCCAGACAAGGAGTGTTCCGTGCATGATCTCTCGTCCCCGTCTCTCCGTTGGGGCGTATTTTGCGCTTCAGCTCGTTTCCTTGCCGGCTTTTGCGCAGGAGAGATTGACACCGGAACAGTCGGGACGTCCTCTGGTCAGTGAGGAAACGGCAGCGGAAAAAGCTGACGCAGCCAAGGTGGATGTCAATCTCCAGCCACCCGGAAGCCACAGCTGGTTTGACGATCTTGAAGGTCATATCGTTGTCGAGGCAGGCGTCAACGGCAATCCCTGGACGCATACCGGACGCAACTGGGCGCAGTCCTATGTTGATCGCGCCAATACCGCGACACTCAACCAGATCACAGGCACGCTTTCTCATCCGGTTTCAGAGATTGGCGCCGGTTACGGTCTCGGATTCACGCTTGAAGTCCTCTACGGCTCGGACGCCCGGTTCAACCCGACTATCGGTATGGCCGACGGGGCGATCACAGGCATGTATCAGTTCGCGCCGACACAGGCGCACATTGATGCGCATCTTCCCTGGTTCACCAAGGATGGTCTCGATCTTCAGATCGGGCAGATGTACGGCATGCAGGGCGTGGAAGGCACGGATGCTCTGGAGCGGCCTTTCTACAGCTACAATTATTCATCGGACTTCATCGTGCCGTTCGAAGTGGTGGGCGTAACGGCGACTGTCCACCTTACCGAGCATCTTGACTGGATCCTCGGCGTGAACGCCGGAAATTCGACGACCTTCGGCGGTGCGAAAAACAACAATCGTCCCAAAGGGTATTTTGGTTTCCAGTCCAATGGCCTTCTGGACGGAAAGCTGGATCTGTCCGCCCTTGCCTATGTAGGACCACAGCAGAGCGTGTACGCCATTGGTCGTGACGCCAATCATGCGATGGAATATATCGGTGACATCATCGCTTCTTACAAAATCAACGAGACGACCACCTTTACTCTCAACGGCACGTATTTTCACGATGATTATCTTCAGGACGATGTGTATGGCGTGACAGCCTATTTCGCCCATGATTTCTATCCGTGGCTGACATTCAATGCTCGTGGGGAAATTTTTCGCGACAATAATGGTGGTGTTATCGGCAGCAATACTTCGACAATGTCCTATATCAACGAGTTGCGTGGACGCCCTTACCCTTATAATTACGCCGCAGGCACCACCTATGGTGAGTTGACTGTGGGTGTGGCTTATCGTCCGCAATTCCTTCACCTCCCCAAAGGTAGCCTGACCATCCGGCCGGAACTGCGTCTGGACAAGTCGCTGAACGGGACGCGCCCTTTCAATCGCGTCTCATCCACAGACGATCCGACCATCAAATATGCGAACAATGGCACCAACAACATGTTCTGGTTCAGTTGTGACGCAATCTGGGCATTCTGAAGTCTTTAGGCTGGAGCAGGAACGATGACAGAGCTGGTTTGCGTCAATGTGCTGCTGACAGGTGTTCTGCTGGCTACGCTTCTTGTGACATGGCGTCTGACCCGTCAGGTCAGGCAGCTTTTCCGCGAGGTCGCGCCGGCGGGAGCACTGACAGGATCAAAAGGTCTCCAGCCGGGTGATACCTGCCCTACAGGGCCATTCCGTTTGCTGAATGGAGATGCTTTCAGTCCGTCAGACAGGCGGGAAACGACGCTGCTGCTGTTTGTCTCTGCAACGTGCCCGGTATCGAGAAAGATCATTCCGATCGCACAGGATTTCTGTCGAAAAGAACATGTCAGTCTGGTTTTCGCCGGAGATGATGCTATCGGGATTCAGGAGCGCTTTGCAAAGAACGTCGGGATCAGGACGGATCGTTTTATTAATGATCCTGTCCTTGGACGGGTGCTGGAGGTGGATAAACTTCCAGCCGCCTTCCTGCTTTCTTCAGAAGGCGTCATCCTGTCCCGTGGTCTGGTAAACAGTCGTGAACATCTGGAAAGTCTTCTCAATGCCTGGGAGAGCGGTTTTACAACGGTGCAGGATTACATCACGCACCGTAAACAGCAGAAAATTGAGACGGCCTGATCGCTCTTTTCTGACGCCTGTTTCTGCCAGAAAAGAATGACAGGCCCTCTGCTCTCCGGAAGAGAAACTTTCGGAGAGCAGAGGTTTAGCCGGGTTTGTTTGCAAACTCGCTGAAGACATGTTCGGAGGGATTCCCTTCCGTAAAATGCGTCATGACAAAAGCAGCAATACCGTTCAGGTCTTTCTGGCTGTAATTGCCGCCTGAGAAGCCGGGCATCGTCTGATTTCCTTTGTCCGTCATCAGGTTCGAGCCCTTCATGATGACGTGGAGCAGGTTACGGCCATTGTCCGCGCTCAGACTGTGGGCTGAGACTGCGGGCTCAGGCAATGTTGGCGAAAGTGGACTGACGACCGCTGCCGTCAGGGAGATGGCAGCCGCTACAGGCTGATGTAAACAGCCGTCCTCCGTTTTGTCTGCTGGGGCAGGGTGGTGTCAGCGGAAGGCGATTGACGGACCGACGCAGCGCCATGACTGGATGACTGAGGCTTTACGTCACGCAGATACACAACCATGGCATGAATATCGGCAGGTTTCAGATGGCGAAGGCTATAGCTGACCACTTGCGCCATATCACCTGAGTGTCTGACCTGAAATGATTTTAATGATTTCAGTATGTTATGCTTAATGAGTTTGCGAGAACCTGATGAGATCAGGATGATCTGGACTGAAATCAACGACACCGACAGCGATGGCCGATATACTGCGACAGTTGATTTCTGGTTGGGCGCTGTCTGTCGCATCCTGCTCATTGCTGTTGGGATGGATGAAAGACTGTCGGACAGGCGGTAAAAGATTGCGATCAGGTTTTCCGCCCTTTGGACTGTGGGCGATAAAACTGGTAACAACGGGAAGCACGCGGCCGGAGATGTTTGCGTTGCATGGGCAGGACGAAAAACGGCCGTCGTCGTCTGCACATCTACCCGTGGCGGCCAATCTGATGAAAAGCAGCTTTTCGAAGCTTTTTCCGACATTGCGGGCTTTGTGGCAGAGACGTTATGTCCTGCGGAGCGCAGCTTTCAATAAGAAAAGAAAAATAACATGTCCGAGTTCAATGCGTGGCTGAAAACCCAGAAGGATGTTGATGCAGTCAATGCAATAGCGGCATTTCTGGCTTTCAGTAATATGCCGCAGATTGGCAGTCCTCCCGTGGATCTGGTCATTCACGCTGGAAATGCCATCCTTGAAACGGCTCATGCGGCTTCCGGAGCAGCGCTTGAAGCCAATTGCCCCCTGCTTTTTTCAGGTGGGATCGGACATTCGACCTCTCTTCTGGTGGAAGCTGTCAGAGCGGAAAATCTGCTGCCAGAAATACAGGTGAAAGACAGATCCGAAGCTGAGATATTTGCTGATCTGGCGTCGAAATTCTGGAAATTTCCAAAAGAAAAACTGATTCTGGAAACACGTTCCACCAACTGCGGTGAAAACGCGAGCTTTACGCAATCACTCCTCCTGAAGCTGGATCTGAATATTCGAACGGCGATCCTGTTTCAGGATCCGGCCATGCAGTTAAGAACTGTCGTAACCTTCCAGAAAGCCTTTCAGGAAGCATCTTGTGCAACGGTTTTCTATAGTTCCCCGACTTTTGTTCCTCGTCTTCAAATGCGGGACGGGATCATAACATATGCTGAAGGATTACCTTCCGGACTATGGAGTCCGGAACGGTTTCTATCTTTGATTTTGGGAGAAATTCCAAGATTGCGTGACGATGAGAATGGCTACGGTCCGTGCGGGCATGGCTTTATCCCGCACGTTGACGTTCCTTCCGAGATTGAAGCAGCTTACCAGCATGTTTGTGAGCTTTTGAAAAACCATGAGAAAACGAAAGGCCGGATCCTGTCGTGATTGACAGAACTGCTATCTGCTTTGTTTTGGGGTGATATGCTGCGCGTCTTCGTAGAGACGAAAACCACCATAGTTTATATATGGCAGCATTCTCACAAAAAAGCCCCGCTATTCACGGGGCCTTCCATCAGATCTGAACAATACTCGAAAAATCGAAACTCTCGCCTTTAGGGCTTTCCCCCAGCCGAAGCTGGGTAGGACTGACCAGCACATGCGGTGGAACCGGCAGGTTGTAAGGAGCCGGAACCCCTTTACGCACGCGCCCGGCCAGATCGAACTTCGAGCCATGACACGGGCAGTTATAGCGGCCCTTGTTGTCGCCTCCCGTGGTGGCTTCGTAGACCGGCACGCAGCCCAGATGCGTGCAGACACCGACATACACGCCATATTCCGGCACAAGCGAGCGATGCCAGTTCTTCGCGTAGGACGGCTGCTGGAGTACGGAAGAGTCCGGATCGCGGAGATCGGCCACGAGAGCGGCATCCTGAAGCTGCTTCAGATCTTCAGGCGTGCGACGCAGGATGAATACCGGCTTGCCCTGCCACACGGCGGTCATTTGTTGACCGGGTGCAAGTTTGGAAATGTCCACATCCACGGGCAGATGCGCGGAAGCGCTGTCCTGCGGCGCAAGGCTCTGCACGAAAGGAACAGCGCAGGCGCAGGCGCCAGCCGCCACACCCGCCGTCGTCACCATGCCGAGGAAGTCCCGACGGCCGGGTTCCGTGCTGTCCGTGGTGTCAGAATGATCGGTCATTGATTGCACGTCCCGTTTACTGCGACTTCACGCGTTTCCATGTCTTCTTCTTCCATGCGATCGCCAGAACAAGAAGTCCGATAAGATAAAGCGCCACCCACAGCCCCGTCCGATGGCGGGCGTTGCGATGCGGATCGGCGGCCCAGACCAGAAAACTGGTCACATCGCGCGCCTGCTGTTCGACAGTCGCGGGTGTGCCGTCCGGATACTGGATCATGCCGTTCATCAGCGGAGGCGGCATGCCGATCAGGTGCCCATCGACCCAGTCATTGTAGAACTTGCCCGGCACGACAGGCGCATCAGCAGGCGGCGGCATCCTGTAGCCGGTCAGAAAGGCATAAAGCCAGTCCGCACCATGCGGCTGGATTAGGGCCAGACGCGACTGGTCAGGCGGGGCAACGCCGCCCATCATGGCTGCCGCGGCCTCGTCACTCGGGAATGGCGAGCGGAAATGATCGTCAGGGCGACCGGGGCGGGAGGTCGGCTGACCGGACACATCGGGCGGACCGGCAATCATCTTGGAATGCGCCAGATCCAGAATGGCCTGTTCGCTCATCCCGATGCCGCTGAGGTCATTGTAGGTCAGCGCCTTCATGCCGTGGCATGTGGAGCAGATCCGGTCATAGACCATGAAACCGCGTTGCAGTGCTTTCTGGTCAAACTGTCCGAAGGGACCGTCGAAATCCCATTTCTGGTGTGGTGGAACCAGCGGTTCCGGAACAGCCGCCAGAGCCGTTAGAGGAGTGGAAAGAAAAGCGGCGGCGGCGAGTGCGAGGAAACGTATGTTTTTCATCATGCGTCTCCCTCTGCGGCAGCAATGGACGAGGGCAGGGGGCGGGTCTTTTCCATGCGGGCGGCCAGCGGCAGCAGCACGAGGAAGTAGCCGAAATAGTAGAGACCGGCCAGACGGGCGACGATCATCCACAAACCTTCACCATGATGCTTGCCTGCGACAGCCAGCAGCACGAAGGCCACGACAAGGCCAAGCAGACCCACGCGACACATCGGACGGAACCGCGCCGAACGGATGGGCGAGCGGTCCAGCCAGGGCAGGAAGAACAGCACGACAATTGATCCGGCAGCGGCGAGGAGACCGCCAAACTTGGACGGCACCGACTGAAGGAGGCCGTAGAACGGCAGGAAATACCATTCCGGCTCGATGTCGGCGGGGGTATGCATCGGGTCGGCGGGCGCATAGTTCGCAGGCTCGGTCAGCAGGTTGGGCCAGAAGAACATCAGGGCCGTAAAGATCAGCGCGAAAATAATCAGCCCGACCAGATCCTTGCTGGTGTAGTAAGGATGAAAGGTCAGTGTGTCTTTCCTGCTCTTTGGTTCGATGCCTAACGGATTGTTGGCGCCGCTGATATGCACGGTCGTCACATGCAGCCCGACAACAACCACAACCAGAAACGCCATCAGGAAGTGCAGCACAAAGAAGCGATGCAGGAACACGTCGCCCAGATGATCGCTGCCGGTCATGATGTGCTCAAGCGCGCCGCCGATCACAGGAACCGCACCGACCGCCTTGGTGATGACATCCGCGCCCCAGTAGGACATCTGGCCCCAGGGCAGCATATAGCCCGCAAAGGCGGTCGCCATGACCATGACCAGCAGGATAAGGCCGGTCAGCCAGAGAATTTCACGGGGCGCTTTGTAGGAGCCGTAATACAGCCCACGAAAAAGATGGATATAGAGCGCCGCCATAAACAGGTTTGCGCCCGTCATGTGCATGGCCCGCAGGAGCCAGCCGCCTGAAAGTTGCCTGTCGATGGCCTCGACCGAAAGGAAGGCACCCGCGTCCGTCGCCGTATAGTTCATGGCGAGGAAGATGCCGGTCGCCAGCATGAGAACCAGCACAACCGTCAGGATGGCGCCGAAGTTCCACAGCCAGTTGAGATTGCGGGGAAGGCGGAAATCAACATATTCGGCGCGAAAGGCTGAAATGACTGGAAGACGCTGATCGATCCAGCCTGCGAGGCCGGTAGCTGGTGGCGTATTCGCAGAATGGTCACCCGTATTTTCGGGTATTTTCATGACGGAAATCCAGAGTTCACGTTCAGGCCTGCTTGTGGTTGCACATTACCTCCAGACTAGCATGTTGTTACGGAAAAGACATGTGATTGAATAAAAACGCAGTTCGAGACGCCGAAAACTGGTGACCGGGCGGCAGTCATGAAGCAGATGAAGAACTGAAGGCCGTTAGGACCATGAGAATGGTGGCGTGATCCGTAAGGCTGGAGCGGTCGGCAGGAGTGATTCGGTCTGTGCTGGCGCCATGCGGGAGAGGTAAAACTGTTCAGGTCTCAGCATGAACTGATTTCCACTGGTATGGTCCGGGATATCTGTCCTAACAGAGAGTGAGCTTTTTACTGATCTGGACTTGTCATGACCGAAACCGCGCCGATCCTTTCCCACGTCGATGAAACCGGTGAACAGCCGCGTATGGTGGAAGTCAGCGACAAGGCCGTTACGAAGAGGGAAGCTCATGCTCAGGCTCGTCTCCGTTTTCCGGAAGCTGTCATTGCAACTCTACGTGAAGCCGGATTTGTCACAAAAAAAGGGGCCGTGCTGACAGTTGCTCAGATCGCCGGGATCATGGGCGTCAAGGCGACATCCACCCTGATCCCGATGTGCCACCCTCTTTCCATCAGTGGCTGCAAGATCGAAATCATGGTCAAGGATCAGGATGCCGTCATTGACTGTCGTGTCGCCTGCGTCGGGCAGACGGGTGTGGAGATGGAAGCGCTGACGGGTGCGACTGTCGCGGCCTTGACGATCTACGACATGTGTAAGGCGCTCAGCCACGATATGGTGATTCACAGTGTCGGATTGCTGGGCAAGGTCGGTGGAAAACGGGATTTCGGCACGCTCATGACTGAAAAAGTCAAACCGGATTCTGGTACATAACCAGTATGGTCAGCTTGAAACCAGCGATGATGACGGTGCAGCCTTCAGTGATCGAGGAAGAAACGGTTTCCCGTATCATTGAGGTGTTGAAAGCGGCTTTGAGCAGAAAAAAGCCTATCCGTTTTCCCTCTCTCAAGAATTCGATCAACCAGTATTTTTTTGCTGGCGGTCTTGCTGTGGTTCTTCTGGGTTTGCTTGCGACCGTGCTGTGCGATCCGCACTGGTCTCCCTTAAAGCCTGAAATGCAGCACATGGTGCTGAGGATTGCTGTTCCGGCATACTGGGCTGGTGTTTTTGTGTCTGTTGTCAGTCAATGTTCTTCTGTTTTGCCTCTGCAGTCCGTCTATTACGCTGCAAATCGGAATACTGAGGCGAACGTTGCATTATATAATGAATTGAGACTCTTCCCCAAAGCGGAGCTTGAGTTCGCAGTTCTCTTATTCCGGCAGCATCTGTCATGTGAAATCTCGCCTGCAACGATCATGGTCGGTGATCTGTCCAGGAGCGGTTTCATTGTGATGTTGATGGCGGCGCTGTCATCAATCTTTGCTCTGACAACCAAAGGACTGGGATCAGCCTTTACTGGCATTGTGCTGGGAGCAGGGATTATTCTGGTTATGGTGATGCTGCTGGCTGTGTTTGCAAATGCAGCAGTCGCTCGAGCTGCGAGTGTGGCAGATATTGCCGACTATGTTGTCAGTCACGCCTATCCGGATAAGGAATAGCCAGACCTGCCAGATGAGGGTTCTTTAAAATATTTTTGTGATCTAACTGCGGCCAAAAAAGGAGTGAACGCAGGATTGATCAGAGACTTACCGAAAATACTATATAATCTTAAGAGAGTATATTCATGTTTTGGAAAAATGGTGCCCAAGACCGGGATCGAACCAGTGACACTGCGATTTTCAGTTAAACGCTAGGCCACTTAACATACCGTTTTCACACAATATTTTTTCGGCTTTGCTTGCTTTGCTAGTTTCCTCGATTCGTTGCACGCTAAACTGTATTTTCTCTCTATATTAACCATTTGTAATGTTAGAGGTCCAGCGAGAGCTTGCGATTCGCATGACAGAGAACAACGCTGCTTGGCTTGCTGTGATGCCTTCGACACCTAAGCCTATCTCGAACCTCTTCCATTGTTAGCGAATCGGGAAGGGACTCGATACCGACGATTCGGTCCTCACGACATTGAGCGCGCCAAAGAACGAATAGTGAGTTCGATCAGCTGTCACGAAGGTGGAGAAGTGATTTCAAGGATGGTCCGACCGAGCGTTGTGTATGTGTAAAAGGAACGACATTCTGAACCGACACTTCTTCCTCCATTCACAATGTGCTTTATAAGACCTTTCTCTTCAAGAGAGTGAAATGCGAGGACTATCAAATCATTCGAAAAAGTTGTTTGAGGGTATTTTATTTTTAATGCATCAATGAATGCTTGTGTGTGACTATCTTTGTTGGCTTCTATGATGAATGATACTGAGGGCATTTCAGTCAGTATTCCTACATCAACGACTTCAAGGCTTTTAATAATATTAATCCATTCTCTTCGGACTGTAGATAGCTGACCGACTTGTAATCTAGCAATCATCGCAGCCCATAACTTCTGAAGCTCTTCTCGATCCTCTTCCATTGCTGGTTCGAGTATCTCTTTGGCCACCTTTGCGGACACGTCTTCAAGACGCTTCTGACCTTTCAGCATCTCTTCGGCCATCTCAAGCTCATGCTCGAGATTCTTGGCTCTACGACGCCGCATGAGTGGATCAGTCCAAACTGATCTGATGGTCTCATAGATAGCGTCGTGAAGACCAGGAACTCCTTTGACGATAAATCCAATGGCCTTCGCTGTGTGTTCTAGGCTTTCTGGATCAGTAGGAATAAGTGAAGACATCGACCCCTCAGCTTCAAGATGACTGTGCCTAAGGCATAGGAAAAGCCCCAAGCCTTTCGACTCGGGGCTTCTCAAATGTGCGCGGGTGACGTGTATCAGTATTCCGACGGCAAGAGGATTATTTTGTTATCACCTTCCTGACATACGTAGAGCTTCACGGTCTTTAGCGGGCAGTCAGTGTAAGGTATCCGTTGTCTAGCAAGTGACATCGCGTGATTGTCTTCCTGACCTCCATCAGTGCAGACAGCTATCGCGGTATGTTTTTCCAGATCAGTTGTCAGGGTCCAAAACTGCATGGGCTCGGCTCGAACCTCTGCTTTCGTTTGCCAACTGACTACGAGGTCGATGAACCAGCCCATACCGTTGTCGCATAAAAACTTGGCTCCATCGGTCAGAAGGATTTTCGGTCGATACCGATACCACTGACTTGTGCCGGTAAACTGACAGAGGTTCTGTTGGGTAATGTCTTCAATGCTCATACGATCTGTTCCTGTATGATGATGAGTTCTTGAAGGGAGGTCAGTTGGCTCTTACGATCCTCATATTCAGCGCGTGTGACGAACAAGTGTTCGGTATCGACTACGCTGTCGTCTGACGGGGAAAGTGTTTCGATGATCGCATGAAGCATAACTGCTCTCCTTCGATCATTTTGTAGTACAGGCTCCAAGCAGGTACAACGCCAAAGACAGTCAGATACTGCCAAAGATTGCTTGACTGACTGGTAAAATGGCGTTCTGTTTTTGGTATGGATTGGCGAGTTCTATACCTCTGCTCTCCCATATTCTACTATACAGTCTATAAGTTGTCTTCCTAGCCTTTCAGCCAAAAAGAAAGACACCGAAGCGCCTTATTTTCACTTGCGATTTTGGTAAAAAGAAAGCCCGGCATTTCTACCGGGCTTGTTGTCAGTTTGGTTTAGGTCCGATGTAGTGCTTGCCCCTTACCGCATGTGTACCGCCTATTATTCCGTTAAGATCGATGCTTAGCATAATATTTGAATACTTTATTTGCTGCGTTCATTGCGGCGGTATGTTCATCACCTCGTGGCGACTCTCCTGTAATGTATTCAACAAGATCGAAAAAGCCATTTCCTGGTATCGTTCTCGAGCCTTGCTTTTTATGAACAATAGCGGTCAAGAATATTTTTTTTTCTTTGTGGGTATCGGTTGATATTTCTCCTAAAATACGTCCAATAATCTTTCGATCAGGAGGAGATTGCCAGCGTAAGCCAACATGTTCCATGACGGGTGCATAGGTAACGATCTCACCATTTTTCGCACATTCTTCAAGGAAAAGGCGTACTTTTTGAACTCTCTGTTTTTCGTCATGGACGAAACTGATATAGCTTTCTGTCGAAGTGTATAAACTGCGTCCAATCTTTATGCCTTCAAGGCGACCATCCTGAAGCATACGAACGACCGTTGCTTTGGTTATATCCAACTCATCCCCTATGATGTCTATCGGAATAAGCGATGGACCGCCATTTTTTTTATAATACTCTATATAAGAACTAAGATTATCGAATGCACTGATAGACATGGATATTTCCTCATGAGTGATTTCCTTGTGTAAGAAAATCACTCATAAGGAAATAGGTCAAGTCAGAGCGGCTGCTCCCTAACAATGGGGGCCGAAGCCCCCTGAGATCAGTGCCCGCGCGTTGTGCGTTCGGTTTTGCCTGTTGTCGGAGTTACCGGTTTCTCTGCCTCATCTGCTTTGCGCTTGCGTTCCGACACCTCAAGCAATGGCTTGTCGAGTTCCCCGGCGTTAGCGGCTTGGATAAGCAGTTCCAGCACCGCTTTTACGTCATCTAACTTAGGCCCGGTCTTAATGACTGACCCGGCATCGGAAAGCTGGATCTTCTTCGAACCATATCTGGGCTCAACGCTGTAACCCTTTGGTCCCTTAGTCCACCACACACTAAAGCGAACCACCTTCTCGTATTTCGTAGTTTCGCCGGTCTCTTCATCTTTCTCACGACGCTCTCTCGTAAGTGTAAAGGGCTTGTTTTCGACTTCGGCTGCTAGTGCCTCAAGCTGAGTGTTGACGCCTTCTACGAAGCGTTTACGGACGTGTGGAGCACGATCATTTTCTGCTTCTACTTCTTTAACGAACTGTAGCTTGCTAAGAACGGTCATTGTAAGTTGCTTTCTCTTGTAGTGCTTTGCGTTATTGCTGCCCTACAAAACAAATTTAGTTTCATACCTAATATGTTCCTATCCTTTTCTTGCCTTTTATCTAGTCAAAGATAGGTTGACTTCGAAAAAGAAAGAAAAACCAACGCATTTGGTGAGAAATACGTTGGTTTGTTCTTTAGTTCGTTTATTGTGTAGATGAGGGAAGAGTAGGCGTCCCGAACTTGCCAATCGAGTAAGCAATCGACTGATATCCTTTATGCAGGACCAGTAACCCTTACTGAAATCATACTGTTGGTTGTCGGACTGTCCGAAGGAACCTTTACCGTGCATTGTGAAGCAGTCCATGATTCGTGTGGTGCCATAGTATCCATATCAGAATCACCGGCATTGGTTATATCAATCCCATATGGCTTTCCTGAAAATGACTTAGGAAACGTAACAGTTCCAGCCCATCCAGAAGTTGTTAGATACATGGCAAATGATATGGTCAATACGCCATCTACATTCGTCCATGAACACGGACCAACATAACCAGCGGCATTTTCTGTTGCCCCATTACCAGCAATAACACCGGATGTAGGCAATGCAGAAGCTAGTGCATAGTTCGATAGTTCATTTTCTGTTGCCAATATAACAGGCATAGAAGTAGAACCATCAGCTTGATAATGTGTTATATAAGGTTTGTTACCTACAGCAGTTGACCATCCAAAATAGTTGATATTTAAATCGTTTGTACCAGATGTATTTGTTGATGTAGAAACGTAGTTTTGTTCAGTCCATATGCAAGTAGCGACGGTATTACCATTCTGTGTTAAAGCGCCTGCCACACTTAAAGCAGCTACCACATTAACATTTGAAACCATGTCTATTATACCAGAACCATTATTATATATATAATCGGTCATAACCTTACCCGGACAGGTTATATTTCCAGATAAAGTAACAGAACCATCGGCGTTTACTATATTATAATGGTTTGTTCCATCATTGGTATGAAGAACGATATTTGATTTTCCGTTATCATTATAAACAGATGTAGAAGCCGGATTTCCCGAAACAAGTTGAACACCTGTAAGCGACGGAAAGGTTCCTGATTTGACATAACTTGAAAGATTATTCTGCACATAAGCCGTCGATGCTGCATTGAGCGAGTTGTCGCTTATTGCTTGTGTAGGAACCTGTAGACCAGAACTTATACTCACAATGCCTGTTGATCGAGAGATAGTCATTGGAGCATCAATATAACTTCCAGAATCATCGAAACGACCAATAAGAAAGTTTCCACCTACGTTAGAACCCGTTTCACTATCGGCATTTTTTCCTATAGCCCAACGCTCCTTTGATGAGTTTTGAAAATGTATTTGTGTATTGCCAGAACCACTATCAACTGTATATTTCGGTGAAGATATACTGCTTGTTGATGATATAGTTCCATTGATTGTGGTGTTTTGATTAACTGTAAAACCAGATGCCGAACAACTTAAAGTTGCCGTTGGGCTGTTCTGAAAATAAGAAAGTGAAGATGTTCCGATTTCTAATCTATTTGTAATACCTGTTAATGGTATAAGTTCAAAGCCAGCAGTTGAACCAATGTTATTTCCTGATATGGAAATAGTTCCGTTGTTGAACGTGCTTGCTGTGATCTTACCGGAACCATCAGTTGTTATTTTTCCATTATCTAATGATGATGTTCCTTGAACGGCAAGCGTGCTTCTTACGGTTGTGGCTGGTAGCGAAGTCGTTGCCGACTGTATGGTAAGGTTCCCTGTCTGGTTAGAACCAGCCGTACCGCCACTGACAGAAATACGGCAATCGAAGTCATTGACCTGTGAATGATCACCTTTGCCGTTGCTGACAGTATGCCAGTCCACATAAGAAACTTGTGCAGCGTCATTTACACCATATTCAAACCCAAAGCCGTTGGCATCGATGTTTGTGAAGGCACCTGTTACGTTACCGCCAGACAGTGGAAGATAACCGGATAAGGCGGTTGTCATCTGTGATTGTTCGACTAAGAAGCGGCCTGTTCCACCAGCATCCTGAATCCAGCATCCAGCGTTTGTTGTATTCCAACCTATCCTTTTAATACCTAATGTCTGTGAATCATTCTGTTGTAACGTGAAGGCAGCGGGCTGACCGTTATCAACCTGAATGGTCGGCCAGTTGAGGGTATTATCTTCACCGATATAAACCTTGTTGGTTCCCATATTGGTACCGCCATTCTGCTGAACAGGAACGAAACCTATTGTTGCTGACAAGGCTTTCTGATTAACGTAATCGACGGTAGCAATCTGGTTATTGACTGTTCCATCAGGATTGGTTGTAAGCGGGATGCCTGTTAGTGAAGGGGAGTTGATCGGCGCGAAGTGCGATGTCAAAACGCCTAGCACCTGATTATTCTGTGTCGCGTCGAGTGTCCCACCGAGACCTGTCACAACTGATGCGAGTTCTCCCACGATTGTATTGGCATCCGTTGTTGTGAACTTCGAACCCTTCTGGCCAATAGCCGGATTTGGACTTAAATAAGTCTTTTGAAACATAATGGACCTCTTAAATGTGAATATATTCGATGGTATTTATCCGTCTGCTGGTTCTGGCGAGAAATCAGGTCCACCGTAATAGAAGTAACAATGTGCGAAAGCAGGCAATATATCGGAGAACTCACATTCAAGAAGAGCGATATCACTGTTATTGAGTGAAACGAAGGTCACACAATACTCGTCGTTGTCGTCATTCATTAAGCGTTGACCGTCGAGACTGAAATCATAGACGTCTGGATAGATTGCGCCGTATTCAATGACCTCAATCGTGAAGCCCAAGTTCGCAGCATACTCGATATAGAACTGCTTATTCATCGAATAGGTGGCTACAAGACGAGCACCGATCTGACCTCTACGTTCATCGAGTGTCGGATTGCTTGATTGGCATTTATCAGGAAGACCAAGCGTGTCATTCCATTCGTTGATGAAGTTCGTTGTCGTTGTTGGGAATATATCGGTAAGAAGATCGCATGCACTCTGATCTGTTCGTGCAACCTCTTGCTGTAAACCAGCGACGACAGAGCCTTTAACGGTGTTCTTTTCTTTCGGCCACGCTAGAGGGTGTTATGTACTTTCGCGCGTGATTGTTTCAGTAATGCTGAATGAAGCAAGCTCGCAAGCCGTATCCCTCTGACGTGTCAGACGAAGAATGGTCGTTGGTTGTTCCGTATCTGGTTCTGATGCGAGAGGACGCGGAACAGCGGCGGCATGATCTGCGCGAACTGTTCAACGGGTTGCGCTACGTGATCCGCTACGGGATCGCCTGGCGCGCCATGCCGAACGATCTGCCGCCCTGGTCGGCGGTCTATCAGCAATCCCGTCGCTGGATGGAGGCAGGCTGCTTCGAAGCGCTGGCGTCTGACCTGCGTGCTGTGCTGCGCATGGCCTCAGGCCGCAAGGCGGAACCCACGGCGGCTATTCTTGACAGCCGAACCTTGCGTTCGACGCCGGAGAGCGGGGCACGCGCCGGATATGATGGGGCCAAACGCAAAAAGGGCTCGAAACTGCATATGGCCGTGGACACGTTTGGCCATCTGCTGGCCCTGCACGTCACGCCAGCCAATCGGGACGATCGCGCCGAGGTCGGACGCCTCGCTGCCGCCATTCAGGAAGTGACGGACGAAAGCGTCGAACTGGCCTATGTCGATCAGGGATATACGGGTGAGAGGCCGGCAGAGGCAGCGCGGGCTCACGGTATCGCCCTTGAGGTCGTCAAATTGCCCGAGGCCAAGCGCGGTTTTGTTCTGCTACCTCGTCGCTGGGTCGTCGAAAGATCTTTCGCATGGGCCACGCGATGCCGTAGGCTCGTCAAGGATTACGAGCGCTATGCCTCAACACTCGCAAGTCTCCATGTCGTCGCTTTCGCATGCTTCATGCTCAGAAACGCCGCTATACTCGCTCAAGGTGCATAACACCTTCTAGATCGTATGGTATGCTCTTTATGAACTTTACGCGATTTCAAGCCTTCGTTTTTTGCTTCGTTGTGCTTGGCTGTTCTTTCGAGCTTCTTCTTGTATTCAGAGGTGATGCTGTTGCTACGGTTCTGTCTTCGTTGTTCACGAGACATAATGTGAAAGGGGTTGTTGCGTTATTGACGCCTATAGTTGTTGGACTAGTTACAGTTTATATCGCATGGCAACAACACCTTCTTAGTCGAACCCAAGCAAAGTTATCACAAGATCAGCGAGATATCGCTCATAATAAGCAACGTGTCGAGTTGTTTGAAAAGATATATGAACTGTACGATGATTTATCGCATGGATTCGAGATGTTGCTGGGGCTCACAGATTATATTCCATCTTCTAAAGATATCGTAAGTTTCAACGAAAATATAAATAAGAATTACTCTTTAGATTGCAAAATAAGCGGTGATAATATTAAAGCAGATATGTATTATTTCATATCAAAATACGATGAAATGAAATCTAAAATAAAAACATTTGAAAACAACATTCATACCATTAATGGAAAATGTCGTTTTATTTTCGATGCTAATACAGCTAAGAGTATAAAAAAGTTGTGTTATTATCTTAGTGATTTGATATGGTACTTAAGTGAGGTAAAAAGTTCAATGTCTTTAGATAAATCTGTTTTTTCTGATAGTGTATTAAATTCTATACGTAGGTGTGAAGATTGTAGATTTCATGCCATTGAGTGTCAGCTTTCCGTGGAGTCATTATTTGATTTATATCTTAATATATCTGATATAACGAAACAATCTTCTGTGAGCTGACTTTTATATATAAATCATATTTTGCAATATAGTAAAGATCGATAATGCGTTCCGCTCTCTAGATAGCTTGTTATATTTCGGTTTATTCCGTTTAGTGGAGTATCAAGTGTCGGTTATTTTGTAGGCTGTCCTATGCCGTAGTTTATGTTCATAAGTTACTTTCTTTATCTTATTTCCATTTTAGTTTTGCATGTAATATCTTGTCTACTTGGCTTTGGTCTATCTCAATGCGCCAAAACCAATAGTCAACCTCAACAGAAGGCGATGTCACACTCGACCAATAGTCGTTGTCTACCTGTATTTGCGTATCTTCTTTGAGTTCTATTTTTAAGTCCTCAAGAAGACATTCTTTGTCTTCGTGATATTCTTCATAAGATAGGCCCATTCGTTCAACAACGAATGTCCCATCATTTTTCATCTCTGTGTATGTTTCTATCATTTTGCTTTCTTCAAGTTCGAGATTATTGATTTGATCTGCTTGCGTCGGTCACTGTCATCAGCGATGTTCTTCAATGTGCTCTCGATTTCTATGTAATCATAACCGGCTTTCTTTAGCGCCAGCCCGAGTTTCCAGAACGCGTCATTTCGAAGACCGGACCCTTTTGGTGTTGATTGATATGCTATGATGGCATTGTTTTTCTTCGCTTCCATAAGTTCGGGGTTCTTCGCTGCTAACTTGCGGCGGATATCATCCAGCTTGTTGGATTTTGTTTTTGGTTTTGCTTTTTCGATTTCTTCTATGATCTCCATATCATCATCAACAGTCATCGTTGTCTTGACGTTAGACACAATATCAAATGCCGATATGACCTTGCGTTTTGTTTCCTTGTAGTCATCAAAGAATCATTCATTGGGATGGGCTGCATTTCTGACTGGCAAATACATCATGTTCGTCGGACCGAGTTTCGACAAGTCAAGGCCAGAGCATTTCCAGATGCCTTGTTTGCCTGCCTTGTCGATGTCTTTCTTCGGATGATAGCCCTTGCGCTTCAATACCTTGTTGATGTGCTGTGCCATACGCTCATAGATTGCTGCGGTCATGATATCCTGTGTTGGGATAATCACGCGCCATCTTGGCTTTGCAGTTGTGCTTGAAAATGTTGAATAAACAATCATCCGCCACTTTGGGAACATAGCAGCGAAATCTTCGTGCCTCATATCCCCATCGTCTATATCGAGATAGATATGTTTCGCTGCTATCACGTTGTCTTTGCCGCGTGACGTCTCTGTTGAGCGGCTTGCATCCATCATTGCGGGACATATGAGGTCATTGTTGTGTTTGTCGTCTGTCTCCCTGTCAAAGAACGTCTTTAACTGATTCGAGAAAAGATCAACGTCATTAACATCTGTGATCGGCGTTCCCGTTTTATCAAACTTTCCAGCGAAGACGTATGACGCGAAATCAAGACTTTGTGCGTCATGAAGGTCTTTAAGGAGTTCGTTCTTTTCTTTTTCGCGTCTTTTGCGGGATCTATCGGTTGCGTTTGCTGCTGTACCAGTTGTCGGTCTACCTGATTTCTTTGGTGCTTCGTCTGGTAGATCGAACTTTACGAGTTTCGCACCTGCAAAGACTTCTGAGGCAAGCCAGTCGGCTGTGTCTTTATCGGGTAAGACAAACTCTTTGGGGTTCTTGTTGTCGGGGTCACGCATCGTTCCGCGCATCAATGACTGATAGACGGTTTCATAATAGTTCGCGAGCAAGAACTCTTCTATGGAAATACCTGTAGCTGCTGTGAAGAGACTAACGAAATCAGGATGAGGGATTAGTGCTGTAAAACTTGCGATACGTTCAATGTGACTGTATTTGTTAAAACCATAAGGTTTCTTGGGTAGCTCATGAGCCCTTGTCAACGGTGGTAGCTTGATCTGATTTCTCTTCTTTCCTTTAACGGTTTTCTCGATATTTGATAGATAAGCCCATTGCTTGCCTTTCCATTGGTTTGCTGCTGCATCAACAAGAGCCTGTAGGTATGTTTCACTTTTAATGTTGATTTTATTTGCCTTGTTCTGTGACCACCGGCCTTCATATCCATAATAGATAGTTACCTTTGAGCCATCGTGCTTCTGGAAACGTAGTTCCTTTTCCCATGATGTCTTGTGCTTCACAAAGTCAGCGTCCGAAAATAGAGCCTTGTATATCAGTGAGTTTGTTATGTTCGCTCCCATGATGATTGTTTCTCTTGTGTCGCCAAAAAACTGAGGGCGTAGAGTAGCTAGTGATTTGAGGCTGAAAGAGTCATCCGTGAGATCAACGAAGTTGTTATATTGCTGGCTGTCAACATGAATATCAACAATGTCATCTGCCAATAAGACGTTCTTGAAATCGTGATATCCATTATTCATGACTTCGTCGGCAGCAAGCGTGTCTTCAAGTTGCTTCTTATTTATAACTTTTAGTAGACCACATTCGCCTGTTTGGTCTTCGATCTCGAAGCAATCTTTAATGTATTGAAAAGTCAGAGGTATCTTTGACGGTAGCTGGATTGTGTAGCCAGGCACTTCATCCCAAACAACGACCCATTCATGAAGATCATTAAATCCCGACAGTCTCAAGTTAATGAGGTTCGCGTGAGTGGTAATGATCGTAATACCCGTTTCGTTAAAGTCTGGGTCACGTAGCTGCTTGTTCTTTGTTAAGATCGTACTCAATAGCTGTTTGAAAGCATTATCATCTTCGGTGATTGTCAGTTGCGAAGCTACATCGAAAGAGTGACTTGAGACCTTCGATGTTACGAGCATCTTATATCTGCTCTGAGATTGTTTGTAAGATTCCTCACATAGTTCAACAGTGGGTTGAGCAAGTATTGTGAGTTGGTTGCTTACTTCTTCTGCGTAAGCGATCTTCTTTAATGCCACGTATGTCTTACCCGCAGCGCATGGGGCATTAACAAGATTTATATTCAATGGGTGATCCATATATTTTTCCTATAAGATCTCTGTCATCGCTTCTCACTTCGATGTTCCTCACAGCACCAGCCCCGGCCATTATCGGGAGATCAAATAGGCACTTGTGAGAAGTACAGAACCAATAATGGCCGGGATTTCTTCTGCTGTTTGTATTTATAACCTGATTATAAGTTCAGGTGTTTCTGGTTGTCATTATTCAAGATTTGCGTTGTCAGCCTTAAGGCACTCACTGCGTTCGCGCCGGGATATTGGTCATGTGAGAACAAAAGTATGCAACGATAATACTTTAAAGGCCTTAAGAGGGTTTTCGTGCTGTACTTTTTGAGCAGTCGAAACAAAATCGGCAGAAATCCGCCACAAATGAAAATGAGGGGGACAGCGCAATAACACCGCATACAAAGAGCCCCGTAGATCACGCCACAGGGCTCTCAAGTGATACGCTGCTATGTTGATACCTTTAGGAGAAAAACGCGCTCTACGGGCTTCCAACATTGGAAGCCAAACATTACCAAAAGTTCATATATGGATACAACTAAAACGCGAAAAATATGATATAAGACAACTTAAGCGAGCAGCAGTTAGGCTCGTAGTTCTTTGACAATCTAGTGAGTCATTAGATCGGTGATGCGATTTTGCGCGGCGGAAGCACCCGTAAGGGTTTTGGGATTCGATTTCCCATCGGCGCACTAAGACCAACAAAGTCTTACTTTTCGGGGATTTTCCCGGATTGTTGCCAAAGTAGGTTACGATGACCAAGTCATCTTCACTAAAAAATACGACAACGGACCTCAGCAACCCGATGTCTAGCATCATCGGTCGTTCAGACATGACGGCTGTCGTTGATAAACCTTATAATGAGGTGGTTGCCTACGGCATCGCGGGTATTTCCGAGATGTATGCAGGCTTCGCTGATACCCGAAAGGGTTGGCTGAAGACGGTAGCTGTCTGCCTGACCTTGTATTCCCGTCAGGGTGAACCTGCGATCCGTGAGGGACTAAAAGCTCAGCAGAGCGAAGCCTTCAGGGACAGCTTAAGGAAGAAACCCGACCGTCGCTTCAAAGTTGAACACGTGATCGCTGCGCTTAATGCGTCTGCGGTATCGAATGGAGGGACTGCAATCGACGGTTCCGCGAAGACACGTCTCAAACAGGCAGTGAGTTATATCTGCAAACTGGGCGATACGTTGGACGAACGGATCAATGAACTCGACGAGTTTGAGTCATTCAATGCGTTGATCAAGAAGGTACGGGAAGACGAGGCTGGTCGCGTCTCTAAACCTGAACCAGAGACAACGGTTAAGGACAACATCCTTAATGGAGAGCGTCGTTTTACCAAATGCTTCTACGAAAAAACCTCGCCTGCAAAGGCGATTTTCGAAATGGAAGAAGTCAACGGGCGGCCGCCGATTGACGGCCTATGGGTTGCTCTGTGTCGAGCTTCTGGATCGAAGTTTGAGATCGTTCGGATGTCTCGGCAGTCGAACGTGATTGATCCGATGATCACTGAGGCCATGGAGCAAGATGTCCTACTGCATGACGAACAAGCGGCTGAAGCTGCCAAGTCGGAAGATGCTGAGGCTGATGAGCTAAAAGGCTCGTTGGACGAGGCTCCAGAAAGCGAGGTGGCTTAATGGTCAAGGTTGTTGCGCCTAGCGGGTGGGGGGAGATAATCCCCCCTAATCCACGCGCTGAGAAAGTAGGCGAGGCTTTTTTGAAGGGAAGCCTTAACTGGCTGATGTTCGAAGGGCCTCCGGGAAGCGGTAAGACTTCGGCGGCTGATGCGCTGTTGTTGAGCCGTTATACCGATCTTCATGAGACGCCTTCTGACATCATTTACCTCAATGCGGCGGTAAACCGTAGTGAGGATGGTGTTAGATCCGCAATAGAAGGTGCTCGGTGTTTTGGGCAAAACTCGTCGGGGAAAAAGTTTCTGATCCTCGATGAAGTTGACTGCTTATCTTCGACGGCTGCTTCGACTTTGAAAGGTAAGTTGGACGGACTTGGGGAAGATACCCCTGTAATTCTGACAACGAACCACTTATCGAAGCTGGATAAAGCCCTAGTGAGCCGCTTTGGTTCGAGTAACTGTTTTGTACTTGCTGAGGAAGTCGAGAGCCATTGCGATTGTCTCCTTATTGATACAGAGACGATCCGTCACAAGCAGTTAAGAAGCAGTTACGCCAGAGAGCTTCATACATGACGATTTTGGCATCTCAGCTATACTGAGACGTTAGAGCCCCGAACGTCTCTGCTCGGGGCTCTAAGAGCATTACAGTGATGATCCCGGTAGCTGCATAGACTCTCTGTATGATTCGATTGAGTTATGCGAATAGAAGCGCTCGATCATCGTAACGCTAGTGCCTAATGATCGAGCAATATTCATCACTGGACATCTGTTGTTGATTTGTTCGGTGACAAAATAGTGACGGAAGCTATATGCGTCTCGTGGCTTGCCTCGAAAGTCTTTCTTGAGATCAAGCTGTTCGAGCAATCGGTTGAACAGTATATCCAGTCGTTTGAACTGTAGACCTTTTTCCGTAGCCCAGAGAAAATCATCTTTGGTCGGTTCCCGTTCCCAGAACCAGTTATAGAGAAGCCATAAACCTCGTAGATGAATATCAAGGGAGTCTAGTCCGAAACCGTGACGCTCTTTTCCTTTACCCCATATGAGTAAGATCGTCTTTGATTTACGCATTGGTCCTTCATAACGAGGATCGAACTTTGTAATCTGTTTCCATTGCAGCCTGAGACATTCTGTTGGCCTCATTCCTGTTGAAGCCAATATGCCGATATAGTGGTAAAGTAGACAGGCTTGGAACCTTTGGCTTCTTGTTAAGTTTTCGGCTTCGGTTGCTTCTGCTGCTTTACTTTCGAGTAAACGGACTTCTTCTGGCGTAAAGCTGGCTCTCGGACTTGCTTTGACTTTTACTTTTTCAAACTTGGGAAGGTGTCGAATATATTGCTCACGTTCACAGAACTTGAGGAACTTGAGTAAGAGAGCTTCGACGCTATGAAGTGTCGAACTGCTTGGGACTGTCTTGTCGATAGGTCGTTTGAGTTTGCGACCGCTGCGCTCATACCAAATGAAGTCGATATCTTTGCCTGGGCCACTGATCCAATAATCTTTGCGCCACTTCATAAACTGCCCGACCATCTTCGATGTAATGTCGCCCGGCGGTATGTTGGCAAAGTAACCCAGTATATATCGGTTTAGGACGGTCATCTCTGGTGGAGATAAAGAGACCTCTTTGAGCCATTCTTCAACAACAATGCTGACCTTCTTGGCGCGAGCGTCGAGACCTTGTTCACTTCGTATCAAGGCTTCGTAATAGATGCGCTCGGCTTTTCGCTTGGCTTCGAACTCGTCTGGGGTGCCGAGGCTCTTACGGATTTGACCTTGGCCTTTGATAGAGAAGCGGACGAGCCAGTTGACTGTGTTGCGCTGCTTATAAAGCTGCCACGGCTGCTCTACGTTGCCGGTTAGTGCTGTTGCACGCTCCGGCTGCTTTGCTGCTTCTTTGCTTCGCATGGGCTAACCTCTTGAAAACATTAAGCCCGACAAAGCGTTAAAAATGCTTTGCTAGGGGCTTTGATAGCTTGTTTTCTGAGGTAGGGGAAAGCAACCGAGTTGCTAAGTGCTTGTTTTACAAGCAATAAATGGTGCCCAAGACCGGGATCGAACCAGTGACACTGCGATTTTCAGTCGCATGCTCTACCAACTGAGCTACTTGGGCACCTTGCCAGCGGTTTAACCGGCTGGTGTGGGGAGCATTTAACCCGCCTTGCCATGAAGATCAAGCGGGGAGGTCGTCTTCTGTGTCAGAAATTTTTCCATCTCCGGAAGCAGGAGCTGCCGGGACGCGATAATCCTCGGAAAACCAACGACCGAGATCAATGTCGGCGCAACGACGGGAGCAGAACGGACGAAATTCCGGCGTCGAAGGCTTCTTGCAGATCGGGCAGGGAACGGGCTCAGCCACGGACAATACTCCATGAAAGAGGGGGAAGATTGGGGGTGCTGCGAACTGTCAGGGGATAGCCACACCATGCGGTAACGTCTTCGACAGCCACAGGGTCAGCAGACAGGGCTTCCACAAGCCCGACCCCCGCTTCCAGAAACGGGCGGGATAATGGCTGGTCTTCACAGGAAACCACAACATCCCGCAGAGCGGCCATGGCGCGACCGTGAGGGCTGAATGTCTGTTCATGCAGGGATGGACGAACTCTGGTCCGGACAATTTCGATCAACCCAAGCGCCGTAATGCCGAGGCAGCGTGCTTTCAGAGGGTCGGATTTCAGCGCCTCTTCCATGGAGTCACGAAGAGCCTGCCTCTTGCGGGTCGAAAGACCGGCGGGATCGATCAGGATCGCGCCGGAAAGATTACGCAGGTAGATCTGTCGTACCAGAGCCGGGAAGGCGTCCCGGTTCAGGGCAAACTGGGTGGTCTGTTTCAGCCCAGCCATCCCGGACGCCGACGCCGTATCCATGTCGATGGCGACAAGAGCCGGTGTGGGCGTAATGCTGGCCCTCATCCCGCCCGGCAGTGCAATCTCAGATGCCAGCAGGGCGTCAACGGCATCGTGAATGTCATCGGTCCATGTCTGCCGCACAAGCCGGACACGATCCCGGAGAGACGGAGGCACACGGGCGGCGAAGGTCGGATGATCGACCTGAATATCGCCATCCCATCGTTGCGCCATATCTTCCAGCGGTGAAGGCCCCTGCTGTATCAAACCGACCCCTGAAGCGGGAGAAGATAACTCCACCCGTTTCAGGCGAGGGCCTTTGCCGCCCATGCCGCAGCGGATGAGCTGCACGGGGACGGCATCGCCCTCGTGCAGGGCCGGGTCGTTGTCCCGCACGGGCATGAAGCCTGCTTCACCGAGGCCGATATGGACGAAGGCTCCTCCCAGCGCGGGAGCAAGAGCTGTGACACGTCCGAGGAAGACAGAGCCAAGATGGTCTGAATAACCCGGCGTCCAGATTCCGTAATCCTGAAGTATGCCGTTCTCGAAAACGACGATCCGGGCCTCACCCGGCGAGCAGGCGAGGCGTAGCGCGCCTTTCACGGCAGCCACTGGCCTTTCTGGCCGCGGAGAAGTTGGGCGGTTTCAAAAAGCGGCAGGCCTATGACGGCGGACGGACTTCCTGAGACGAAGCGGATACAGGAGGCGGCCTGTCCCTGAAGCGCGTAGCCTCCGGCCTTGCCTTCCCAGTCGCCGCCATCAAGCAGCCCCTGAATCTGGGCTTCGGTCAGGCGGGAGAACACCACCCCTGTTTCCACCACACGCAGACCGGGCCGTCCGTCTGCCCATGCAGCGCTGGGCTGAATGGCGACGGCCGTCAGAACGATGTGGCGACGTCCGGAAAGAAGACGCAGGCAGGATTCGGCGGTCTTGCGGTCTTCAGCTTTCGGCAGGATGCGACGGCCAAGCGCAACAACCGTGTCGGCGGCCAGAATCAGCGCCGGGCCAGCCGTGCGTGCGGCGACAGCCGCTGCCTTTTCCTGCGCCAGACGCTGGGCATAGATACGTGGCAACTCATCTTTTCGGGGTGTTTCATCAATGTCGGGAACATCGATGCGATCCGGCGTCAGACCGATCTGCTCCAGAAGAGTCAGACGACGGGGAGAAGCCGAGGCAAGGATCAGGTGGGGCCGCTGTGAAGCGGCTTCACCCGGTCCGCCAACCGGGTTTTCAGACAATCCCGGCACCCGGTCTTACTTGAAGCGGAATGTGATGCGACCCTTGGACAGGTCATAAGGCGTCATCTCTACGCTCACACGGTCACCAGCCAGCACGCGGATGCGGTTCTTGCGCATCTTTCCGCTCGTGTGGGCCAGAATCATGTGCTCGTTGTCGAGCTTGACGCGGAACATGGCGTTAGGCAGCAGCTCCGTTACGGTTCCACTGAACTCGATCATGTCCTCTTTAGACATCGTTATTTCCACTCTTCATATGGTTGTCGGCTTCCCTGTAGTGAACCCGGTTGCTTGAAATAGCTGGTCAAGGGCGGTCTTATGACCGCGCCTGAACCTCCGGGTCAAGTTCTGGCTGATTTTTGCCGAGTCACGAATTGCCGAGGCGGGCCGAAATACTCAGCGCGTGGGCCTCAAGACCTTCCGCATTCGCCAGTGTGACGCCTGCCGGCCCGATTTTTTGTAGCGCTTCCTTGTCTGCGGCGATGTAAGTCGTCCGCTTGAGAAAGTCATAAACGGAAAGACCAGAGGCGAACCGCGCCGTGCGCGAAGTCGGCAGGACATGGTTCGGACCGCCGACATAATCGCCGACCGCTTCCGGGCAGAAGCGTCCGAGGAACGCGGCTCCGGCGTGACGCACTTTCGCAAACATCGCTTTTGGATCGTCCAGCATCAGCTCAAGATGCTCGGGCGCAATCCGGTCCACCAGTTTCGCGGCTTCATCCCAGTCGGCGACGGTGATGACCGCTCCGAAATCGCGCCAGCTCACGGAGGCGATGGCCGAGCGGGTCAGCGTTTTCAGCTCCGTTTCCACGGCAGCGGCCACGGCGTCACCAAAGGCGGCATCGTCTGTAATCAGAATCGACTGCGCCAGTTCATCATGTTCGGCCTGCGCCATCAGGTCCAGCGCGACAAGGCGCGGATTGTTCTGGTTGTCAGCGACCACCACGACTTCCGAAGGACCGGCGATGCTGTCGATTCCGACACGCCCGAACACCTGCCGCTTGGCTTCCGCGACATAGGCGTTGCCGGGGCCGACGATGCGGTCCACGGGACGGATCGTTTCCGTGCCGAACGCCATGGCGCCGACGGCCTGTGCGCCGCCGATCCGGTAAATTTCGGTCACACCGGCGCGTTTGGCCGCCGCCAGAACCAGCGGGTTCAGCACGCCGTCGGGTGTAGGCACGCACATGGCCAGACGCTCCACGCCCGCCACATGGGCCGGAATGGCGTTCATCAGCACGGAAGAGGGGTAGGCCGCCTTCCCGCCGGGAACGTAGAGACCCACGGCGTCGAGCGCGTTCCAGCGCTGGCCGAGCGTCACGCCGTCAGCGTCGATGAATTCCATGTCCTTCGGCAACTGGGCGCGGTGGAAAGCTTCGATACGGGAGGCGGCCACATTCAGCGCGTCGATCCGGTCCTGCGGGACTTTCGCCGTCTCGGCGTCGATTTCTTCCGCGGTAATACGCATGTGCTCTGGCGTCAGGGGCAGCCTGTCGAATCTTGACGTCAGTTCGCAGACGGCGGCGTCGCCACGGGTGCGGACATCTTCCAGAATGGCGGCGACGGGTTTGTCGACACGGCCGCTTTCCGTCTCGCGATCGGCCAGCAATGCGACAAAACCGGCTTCAAAGTCGGCGGAGCGTGTATCAAGGCGTTTCATGATGCTCTCTGTCTTTTTGCCCGTTCAGATCGGGCCGGATGAAATCAGGTCAGGAGACCGAAGGGATCAGGGTGTCGCCAGAGCATCGCGGAAATTCGCGATCAGACGCGCTATTTCCTGCGGACGTGTCTTCATCACCGTGCGGTTGACGACCAGACGGCTCGTGATGTGGGCAATCGTCTCCACTTCGCGCAGGCCGTTGGCGCGCAGGGTGGAGCCCGTATCGACCAGATCGACAATCACGCGGGACAGGCCAAGCATCGGGGCCAGTTCCATGGCGCCATGCAGATGCACGATGTCAGCGTTGATGCCACGCGCGGCGAAATGGCGACGTGTGATGGAGGGATATTTTGTGGCGACGCGGATTTCCGACAGGCGACCGGCTTCTTCGTCCAGAGAGTCGGACACCGGTTGCGCCACGGAGACGCGGCAGCCGCCAATACCCAGATCCAGCGGTGCGTAGAGTTCCGGGTAATCGAACTCCATGATGACATCGGCTCCACAGATGCCAAGATGCGCGCCGCCCTGCGCCACGAAGGTCGCCACGTCGAAGGAGCGCACGCGCACGACGTCGAGGTTCGGGTCATTGGTGGTGAAGCGCAGGCGGCGGCTGCTCTCGTCCAGACAGTCCGAGGAGGGGATGATACCCGCCTTTTTCAGAAGGGGGCCTGCACTTTTCAGAATGCGGCCCTTGGGGAGCGCCAGCACCAGCCTGTCGTCCGGATGGTGGGCCGCATGCGTCGTCTCGTCCCTGTTGACGGGGGCGTTCGCTGCGAGGTCCGTAGTCCGGTCGAGATTCATGTGATGCTCCGGGTCGCCCGGCCGGATGCCGGGTTCAGGCCGCGAGGAGGCGGCTTTTGTGTAAGGTCGATGCGGCGTTTACCATAGAGTGAACACTCCGCCAAAACTGTCCGTTTCGGGAAGAATAGAGTTTTAACCAGACGGACTGTAGGGTGCGCTTTCAGTGAATGCCGGACGGGGTGCTGCGCGAATGGCGCGTGTGAAATGTGTGATGATGCAGCGGGATGAAACCCTGCTGCTGGAAGCGTGGTTCAGGCACTACGGATACCTGTTCGGTTTCGAAAACCTTGTTGTTCTGGATAACGGTTCTGTCGAACCTTCCGTGCTCGCCACCCTCGATACCTATGAAAAGGCGGGCGTCCAGGTCTTCCGGGGACTGGGCAAGGCGAAGGATTTCGAGGCGAAGGGTGAATATGCCCGGCGTATCATTGAATTCTGGGATGCCACGGAAGACTACGACTTTGCGATCCCGGTCGATTGCGATGAATTTCTCTCCGTCTACACGGAAGACGGTTTCAGCTGTTCAAGAGCGGCGATTCACGCCTGTCTGGATGAACTGGTCGGGGAAAAGCGGACGATGCAGATCCGGTTCAGTCCGGGCAATGTGCCCGGTGTGCCCGGATGCTTCATGCCGATGGATTTTCCAAAGAAATTCGTCGCCAGCAAAACTGTGGGAGAAGTCGATCTCGGCTACCATGCGATCACGTCGCGGGTGGAGAAAGGCTTTGTCGAAACCCGGCTGGCCTATCTGCACATGCACCACAAGCCGTTCGACATGCTGGTGGAGCATGCTTCCCGCAAGCTGCGCGATCGTGTGGATGTGACGGATCATGAAGCGCTGAGACGCTTTTCCGGCGCGGGTATGCACCTGATCGAATATTTCTTCATGACCCCGGAGGAATATCTGGGACGCTTTGAGAGCGGGGTCTATTTACGCTTTCCCGGCGCGCTGAACCATTTCCGGTCGATCGGTGTTTGTTCGGAATTTTTTGGAACGATGCTCCCGGCTGAACCGGCGACCCCGACCGACCTTGCCGAACTGGTGAAGGTGGAAGAGGGCCGGATCACGCAGACCCGGATATTCGACGCTGGAAAATATTTTGAACTTTATCCTGATGTCGCTTCGTCAGGTATGAAAGCCTTTTACCATTACCTCGCCTTCGGAATGGGAGAAGGGCGACGTCTGGCTTGAAGTGTCAGGGACCGCCGTGCAGACTCTGAAGGGCTCTGCTTTCGTCACTGCGCATGCTGAAAGCAACCCGTGCATGGTCCATACAGGCAAGCCCCACGGGATCATGAGGATCTGTTGTCAGTGTTGAGAACGCCCTGTGAATTTTGCATGCGAGGCTCCCGATCCAGTCTGCGGGCTCCGTTTGTCCGGCATTCTGATTCCTGAGATTGCGTTCGAGAAAATCATCCACTTGCGTGGCCGCAGTGCTTTCGAGTGGAAATGACGTGCCGAGGGCCTGGTTGATCCTGCCGACACCCTCTCGCCAGTCGTTCAGGAGAGCATCGTACTGAACGAAAACACGTCGGGCAGTCCGGGTGTCACGTTCTGATTCGATATGGTTGCGGATATAATAGAGCAGCCCCTGCTCGATGGATGACCCGTCCCGGGCAGCCAGAGAGGCGGCCACTTCATCCGGCGCCCGGTCTATGAAGCAGAAGAGAGGCGCGACGCCTGCTGTCTGAAAGACTTCCGCCCACAGGGGGAGCAGGCGGCAGATGCGTGGTTCCTTGAGAATACAGAGTCCTGAAGCATTACGGTAATCTTCGAGGAACATTGCTGTCAGCCTTGCCGTATAGTGAGCGGCGGCTTCGGAGCGGAACCAGTCCCGTGGAAACTCCCGCCAGTCGGACCATGAGCTTCCGACCGAGGCGAGAATCTCGTCGTGCAGTTCTGCTATGTCCTGCGGTTCGAAATAGCCTTTCGGGTTGGCCCAGTTGGCCTGCATCAGGTTTTGCGGCAGGCCGGCCCCAAGTAATGACAATGTTCCACTGAGGGCGGAGGTGCCACTTCGTGCGCCAAGAATCACAATGACCCGTTTTTCGCGGTCGGACTGCTGCATGAATCAATACATCCTGGCTTCAAACGAGCGCCAATCAGAAGGTTTGGTATAATATCCTTCCTGCGTGTTACAGGTTTATGTCTTGTATGCTCTGGCCGTGCAGGATGGTGCGCCTGATGCTTTGGTGTCAGGCATCGCGATCTCTTGACCGGACATGACAAAAGAGCAAGGTGCAGGTCATGACACACCCACACTCTGACGGACCGCTGGTCGAAATGGTTGCTTCGGATATCAGCAGGGCCTTGCGTGATGTCCGCACGCAGATCGAAAAAGCGGTTCAGGACGCTGGACGACCTGCTGATGCTGTCACGCTGGTCGCTGTATCCAAGTTTCATCCGGCTGCCGCAGTGGAGGCCGCCCTCCTCGCTGGCCAGAGAGTCTTCGGTGAGAACCGGGTGCAGGAGGCAGCGGAAAAATTCCCCTCCTTCCGTGAGCAGTACCCTGATCTTCGCCTTCATCTCATCGGCGGCCTTCAGACCAACAAGGCGCGGGAGGCCGTGCGGATTGCGGATGTGATCGAAAGCCTCGACCGACCGTCTCTTTCAGACGCGCTGGCGAAAGCAGCGGATCAGGAAGGTCGCATGCCAGATCTTCTGATCGAGGTGAATACGGGTGATGAGCCGCAGAAATTCGGCGTTCTTCGTGAAAACGCCGATGAATTTATTCGCCAGAGTCGGGCGCGGTTCGGAGAGAAACTGCGTGGGCTGATGTGTATTCCGCCAGCCGGTGAGGATCCTGTCCCGCATTTCCGTTTTCTGCGGTCGCTGGCCGATCAGCACGGCCTGCCTGTGCGGTCGATGGGGATGTCGGCGGACTATCCGCAGGCAATTGCCGAGGGCGCGACACTGGTGCGTGTGGGGACAGCCATTTTCGGTGCGAGACCCTCAGGGGTTGCGGCAGGCTGACCGGAGCCGGTAAGTCTCCGGCAACGATTTTCCGAGAACGCGGATTTCTCAGTGTGAAAGCCCGCGCAAGGGCCCGCGTAAGGGAGTGCAACGCGAAGAATGACCGGACACGAGACATCGGCTGACAGCCACGGTGCGCTACCGCCCGCTGCTGCGGATAAGGACGGGGGGGCATCCGCCCGCAAGACCCCGAAAGTGACGGAATTCGGTGCGGATCAGCCTCAGCATGAGGCTCCGCCCGTTGGTTTTGCGGCGCTTCTTGGCGTGCTGGGCGTGGTGTATGGCGATATCGGCACCAGCCCGCTCTACGCACTGCGCTCCACCATCGAAGTCGTCTCCGGCCACCATCCGGTGCAGAACGCAGAAGTTCTGGGCATTGAAAGCCTGATCTTCTGGACGCTCATCATCGTCGTGACGGTCAAATATGTCCTCCTCGTGATGCGGGCCGACCATAATGGGGAAGGTGGTATTCTCGCTCTGACCTCGCTTGCCCAGCGCGCTGCGGCCAGCAGCAGGATGCGCGTCATTCTGGGGCTGATCGGCATTGTCGGAGCCTGCCTGTTCTTTGGTGACGGCATCATAACACCCGCGATCTCGGTCCTTTCGGCGATTGAAGGTGTGGAGGTGAGCTTTCCTGCCGCGCAGGAATTCATCATCCCCATGGCCATCGCGGTGATCATTGGTCTGTTCAGTGTCCAGTGGGTTGGCACGGGCAAGGTGGGGGCCATCTTCGGACCGATCATGCTGCTGTGGTTCGGATCTCTCGGTGTGATGGGTCTTTTTGAGATCCTGCATCATCCGGCCGTGCTGTTCGCCATCTCCCCACTCTACGCCATCCAGTTCGTCATCCATCACGGCACGCTGTCGTTCATGGCGCTTGGTTCCGTCGTGCTCTGCGTGACAGGCGCCGAGGCGCTGTATGCAGACATGGGCCATTTCGGCCGTCAGCCGATCCGTTATGCGTGGCTGTTCTTTGTTCTGCCGATGCTGGTGCTGAACTATTTCGGGCAGGGCGCGCTGGTGATGGCGGACCCTGCGGCGCTCGCGAACCCGTTCTTCATGCTGGCTCCGCATTCCATGCAGATGCCGCTGGTCATTCTCGCTACCTGTGCGACCGTCATTGCCAGTCAGGCCGGAATTTCCGGCGGCTTTCAGGTGTGCAGGCAGCTTATCCAGCTTGGCTATCTGCCACGTATGCGCATTGTGCACACGAACGCCGAGGAAGAGGGGCAGATCTATCTTCCCGACTTCAACCGCTTTCTGATGGTGGGTGCGATCCTGCTGGTGGTGGCGTTCCGGAGTTCCGATGCGCTGGCCGCCGCTTACGGCATTGCGGTTACGGGGACCTTCATCTGCACGACGTTTCTGTGCTTCATCGTGTTCCGCAAGCATTTCAATTGGTCGGCGCAGGCGGTCTACGCCACGTTCATTCCGTTCCTGCTCATTGATATGACGTTCTTTTCGGCCAACGCGCTGAAAATACCGGATGGCGGCTGGGTGCCGCTGATGCTGGGCTGTGTGCTCACCCTGATGATGACGACCTGGAAACGCGGTCGTAGCCTCATCATTGCGCGACAGGGACAGGACAGCCTGCCGATGGGCTCGTTCATCGCCCGTCTGCCGCAGTCCCGTACCGTGCGTGTGCCGGGCATGGCCGTGTTCCTGACCGCCACGCCGGACTTCGTGCCGCCATGCCTGCTGCACAACCTCAAGCATAACAAGGTCCTGCACGACCATGTGCTGTTCGTGACCATCCAGAACCTTGACCAGCCTGAAGCCGATCGAGGCCACCGTGTGATGGTCGAGGAACTGGCGCATGATATCTACAGGGTGATCCTGCGTTACGGTTTCATGGAAACCCCGAACATTCCGCGGGCGCTGGAAGAGCTGAAATCCAACGGCATCGATTTCGATCCGTCGCTGGCCTCCTACTTCATCTCGCGCGAGCTGATCGCACGCTCCTCTGTGCCGAAGATGGCGCGCTGGCGGATGGCGGTGTTCATGTTCATGGCGCGTAACGCCACGCCGGCCACCGAATTCTTCCGGATTCCGATGGACCGCGTTGTCGAGCTTGGCGTGAAGGTCGCCATCTGAGACCTGTGATAAACTCTTCTTCTCTTGCGCTTTATATCCACTGGCCATTCTGTCTGGCCAAATGTCCGTACTGTGACTTCAACAGTCATGTGCGGGAGCGTATCCCGTCCGAGCGCTTCGTTGCGGCTTTGCGAAAAGAGCTGGCGCATGAGGCGGCCCGTCTGGGGCGTCGGTCCCTGACGTCGATCTTTTTCGGGGGAGGGACACCCTCTCTCATGCCGCCGGAAGGCGTGGCGGCGCTGATCAGCGATGCGCGGACGCTGTTTGATGCGGACCCGAACATCGAGATCACGCTGGAAGCCAATCCGACCAGTGTGGAAGTGGGCCGCTTGCAGGGATTTCGTGATGCCGGTGTAAACCGGGTCTCGCTGGGTGTGCAGTCCTTACGAGACGACGCCCTGAAGATGCTGGGACGTGAGCATTCTGCTGGGCAGGCCGTGCAGGCGCTGGAAATGGCGAGGCGCATTTTCCCCCGTGTCACATTTGACCTGATCTATGCGCGTCCGGGGCAGTCGCGGGAGGACTGGCGCGCCGAGTTGGCTCAGGCGCTTGATCTCGTCGCGGACCATGTCTCGCTCTACCAGTTGACCATCGAGGGCGGCACAAAGTTCGAAGGGCTGTTTCGTCAGGGAAAGCTGGTTCTGCCCGACGAGGAACTGGCGGCGGCGCTTTATGACGACACGACGGACGTGGCGGCAGGACATGGTCTGTCGGCTTACGAAGTCTCCAATTACGCGGTGCCGGGCGCGGAGAGTCGCCATAATCTGACCTACTGGCGCTATGGGGATTATCTCGGCATCGGTGCGGGGGCGCATGGGCGGCTGACGCTCGACGGGCAGTTGCTGGCGACGCGTCGGCATCGTGCGCCGGAGATATGGGCTGAAAAGGTCGAACAGACCGGCTCAGGCGAAACGAGTGCTGATCCGTTGGACAGGCTGGATCGCTCACGGGAGATGCTGCTGATGGGGCTGAGGCTGGCGGAGGGTGTCCCCAGCACCGCGTTTGAGGCGCGTACTGGCTGTGCTTTTGCCGATGCTCTCGATGGCGACGTGCTGCAACTGTGCCTTGAGGAAGGGTATCTGCGGCGGCTTTCCAGAGGAGGGCTGGTGGCGACGCCTTCAGGCCGTATGAGACTGGAAGCGATTCTGCCGCGGCTGGTGCTTTAACGGACCGGATGATGACCGGTCTTTGTGAGTTCGATTGCCTGTAAAACGTTGGACTGTCAGGGTCATTACGCCGTGTGCAGTATTAAGGGAAAACGCTCTTAATCTATTGTTTTCAGAGCCTCTTCACGCGTTCAATTGATTTCCATTGCGCGGAATCTGCTCTAGGGTCATGACGGGCTGGTCTTATGGCGGACAACAGAAGTGGACTATGGGTTGAGACGCGAATAATCGTCTGAAAAATGTGACTGGGCTATTTTCCCCTGTAAGGTGTTTCGTGGAAAATGGTTTGTCCTGTTGTTCTGGCAGATGGTCTGTCCGAGCAATGATAACCTCGGCAATGAACTGCCTTTGAGGTGCCTGCGGAGGAGCAAGATCCTGTTGAACAAGGATGTGCCTGAAGACCGGACAGAACAGTATTCTTCCAGGGAAGGAGAGACTGCCGGGCGAATGGCCTCACGGGCGCCGGATGAAGTTCTGAATGGGACTTTTGCTCTGCCTCAGGTCGACGCCAAGGTGGAAGCGTGGCTTGTCGAGGCCGCAGGACGTGAGAAGTGGCTCACGACTGACTATCCTGACCGTTACCTCAATCTCGGTTACACGATCACGCCGCTCGTGCAGGAAGGAGAGGTGCCACGTGTCGCCATGCAGGCAGTGGCCGAAGTGAGGCGCAGCATGTTGGCCCGTCATGCCTCTGACCTCACTCTCCTCGCCACGATTGTTGAGCGGCTGAAAGAAGTCGTGCGTGAAGGCTACGACTATGACGACGCCAAGATCCGTGGTGATCTGGTGAAATGGGGGCTGATAGAGCCTCGCAGCCGTACAGGCGCACTGATCGACACGGAGAAAGGCGCCCGTCTGACCAGCGTCCTTGAGCTGCAGTGGTTTCTCAGGAAAGTTCAGTGGGGAACCGAGTGACAGTCTCTTCCCTACGGGTGACTTTCAGGGTTGAGGGTGGTCTCAGTGTCGGGATGACCCAGCCTTCCATTTCTGAAGCGCCATGAGGGCCTGAGCGACGTGCTCGTCAGGCGAGCGATTTTCATAGCTCATCAGAATTCTGTCGTCAGGTGTTATGACGTAAGACACCCGCGCCGCATGGACGCCACTGGACAGTCTTGCATCGTAGAGGCGGGATACGGAACCGCTCTCGTCTGCGGCGACGGCAAAGCGGCTGCGACATTCACTGACCGAGAATTTTTTCAGCGTGTCCAGCTGGTCCATCGAGACGCCGATGACGGTCGCGTTCAGATCATGGAACTGGTCCATGGCCTCCGCGAAGTCATGGGCTTCAATCGTGCAGCCGGGTGTGAAGGCGGCAGGATAGAAATACAGAACCACAGGGCCTTTCTTCAGCGCTTCCTTCAGGGAGAAGCTGAACCCATGTCCTGCGAGACTGGCCGGAAGGGTGAAATCAGGCGCCTTGTCACCCGGCGGCAGCGCAGCGTGCGCCTGCGTGGAAAGCGTGAGACCGGTCGCTACGATCAGAGCAAAAAGCTGTCGGATGGTCGTCATGATCGGTCCTGCCGGTAAAGGGGAGCTTCGTGGTGCTGTGATCAGATGCCTTCAGGTGAGACGACCACACAGTTGGCCGACCCGATGTCAATGCGATGACAGGCGGCTGTAGCCTCGGAACGGGATAGCCCTGTCAGACGGGCACGGTAAATCTGGCCTCTTGCCAGGCGGACACTGGCGATCTGGGTTCTGGCGGTGGACAGGTCCGTGCCTGCCTTGGTGCGGGCCCGGCTCGTGGCGGCCTGAGCCAGAGAGGGAGAACTGAAGGCGCCGACCTGAATGGCCCATGCCCGTGAACTGGCGACTGTCGGACTCTCCGGCGCCAGCGCTGTGACGCGACGGCTGTTAGCTGTGTCGAGTGTGCGGGCAGAAGATGTGGAGAGTGTGGACGTCACCGGAGACACGAACCGGCTGCTGGTGCGGGTCTGGTGTGCGACCGGCATTGCGCTGTCATTGATGACGACAGGTGGCTCGGCGGAAGTCGGGGTTGCCAGAGCCTGTGGTTCGTCCTGTGTGGTCGATGTTTCCTGAGCGGCGTCACCGGATTTCATGCGGGCTGCCCAGACCGAGCTGACAGATTGAGGAGACGTGCTGCTGCTTGAAATCGGAGCCATCTGACGGATGTAGCTTGGCGTCTGCATGACAGGAGTCGTGTCTTCCGCCGAAGAGGCTGGCGCCTGCGCGACTTCCACTGGTTGCGTGTTGCCGCTGCTGCGCTGTGCCCAGGCGTTACGGATATTGGCAGCCGTTCCTGTCGGCAGGGCGGCCGCGGCATATTCCGCATTCTGGCCGGACGTATGGCTGGCGACGAGAAGATCCGCCTGTGAGCGGTTGCTCGGGTAAATTCCGGCAATTTCACGCCCGATGGCGGAGACATAATTGCGGGTTTCACGCGGCAGGGTCCGGTTGCGGGATATGAAATCTTCAAGGCGACCGGGGCCTGCGTTATAGGCCGCGAGGAAGCCCGGTGATCCGTAGATGTCGTACATCTGCCGGATGTAGCCTGTTCCCGCGAGTATGTTGTCGTGCGGATCATAAGGATCGTCGCCGAGATTATACTGGCCGCGCATGGCGTCGTATGTCGGCGGCATCAGTTGCATCAGCCCCATGGCGCCCGGTGCGGACGTTACCAGTTCGCCATTATGGAAGAGGCGGCCGCCGGACTCGCGCTGGATCACGCTGCGAATCCAGATTTCCGGAACGTCAAAACGCTGGGACGCTTCTGTGATGTAGGGCCCCCACGGATCATCGCTGGAACCCGGAGGCGCGTAATAGGATTTCGCGTGAGCCCGGTATCGCGCTTCTTCCTGCGCGATGGGGATCTGCATGTCGGATTGCGGTCCCTGATTGGCGCAGGCGGACAGCAGCGCCAGCAGGCCAAGAATGGCCGGAGCCTGGAAATTGCGAGCGATACGGGGAAACCTGCGCTTTGTTTTGGTCATGGGAGCAGACGTTGGTCCGGATGTTACGGCGTGACGCGGAGGAAGCCCTGACTCATGGTCCATCGGTATCTCTTTCCCGGTCCGCAAAGCGTCTCTCCCCTTTCTACCCTCTGTTTCAAAAGGCAGGAATAACCCTCAATGCGGCAGGATGCACGCGATTTATCTGCCTGCACGCGAGCCCTGTACCGGGCATTTCTCCTCTGGCTGCGAATTGTGACGTTATCGTGGCGGTGTGGAGTCGTCTTTTCAATCGGCAGGCAAAGCCGATATCAGCGTGAATTTGAAAGGCTTGTCAGCCGCGGGAGTTGCCGCCGGAGGGCCGGATGGGCTACGCGGTCGGACCATGACTGCCTCGACCGGCCAGATTCCTGCTGTGACACCCACACTCTCCATACAGGAGAGTATGAAGCATGCGCCTTCGCTGCGGGGCGGGGTGCTCGCCGATACGGATGGCGATGACGAATGGCGGGACGATCCCGATAATGAGGATACTGTCCAGCGCTCCTCCTTGATGCTGGCCCTGATGGATATCGGAGAAGGGCTGCGCCTCTGGCGTCTGGCCGTCTCTCTCGGCTGGCTGGACATCAAGCTTCAGTTTCGCGGATCCCGGGTGGGGCCGCTCTGGCTCACGCTTGGCACTGCGGTGATGATCGGCTCGATGGGAGGGATTTATAGCAATCTCTTCCATATCGTTCTGAAGGATTATCTGCCCTACCTCGCGATCTCCATGATTCTCTGGCAGATCGGGATTGCGGGGGTGACGCAGGACGCCTGCACCTGCTTCATCAGTGCGGCGAGTTCCATCCGGGCGACCCGCCTGCCGTTTTCGCTACAGGCCTTCCGTGTGCTGGTCCGCAACGGCGCGATGTTCGCCTACAATATCGTTGTGCCTGTCGGGGTCTATGTGATCTTCGGGCTGCTGCCGGGACCGGTCGCCCTGCTGGCGCTGCCGGGGCTGCTCATCTGGGCGGTGAACGCCTTCGCCTTCTGCCTGCTGCTGGGCTCGGTTGCCGCCCGCTATCGCGACATTCCGCCGATTGTGGCCAGTGTCGTGCAGGTCGCGTTCTATGTGACGCCGATTATCTGGAACGGCAGGCAATTAGGCGAAAAAGGATGGTGGCTGATTTTCAACCCCTTCTATTCGTTGCTCGAAATCGTGCGTCAGCCCCTGACGGGGGATATGCCGTCCCTGCTTGTGTGGAGTGTCGCAATCGGATTGAGTGTTCTGCTCTGGATCAGTAGTCTTTTTGTGTTTTCGCGCTCACGGGCGCAACTCGCCTTCTGGATCTGACGACGTGACAGTTTCCG
This sequence comes from Acetobacter aceti, assembly GCF_002005445.1. Classification (NCBI taxonomy): domain Bacteria; kingdom Pseudomonadati; phylum Pseudomonadota; class Alphaproteobacteria; order Acetobacterales; family Acetobacteraceae; genus Acetobacter; species Acetobacter aceti. The sequence continues at coordinate 2,326,601 of NZ_CP014692.1, read as the reverse complement.
CATCCGTTCCAGCCATGACCGGCAAGAAGTCGGGGCAGTCAAAGGCTCTCATTCGGCTTGACCACCTGACGCTCGACTTCCCGATCTTCCACGGAGGGGCGCGTTCCCTCAAGAAAAGCCTGTTCGGGAAGGTGAAGCGTCCGCTCGATCTGCGGCGCGGCACGCGCGCGGGTGGCGAAGTCCGCATGAGCGAGAACACGCCCGGTGTGCTTGAGGTGCGGGCGATCAGCGACCTGTCCCTGACAATACGCAGCGGGGAACGGGTTGGGCTGGTCGGACATAACGGGGCAGGAAAGTCCACGCTCCTGCGTGTGCTTGGCGGGATCTATCTCGCGCAGCCCGGCATGGTGACGGTAAGGGGTTCGGTCGAGACACTGATCGACACCAATTCCGGGATGAACCCCGCTCTGACAGGGCGTGAAAACATCTACCTGCTGGCGCAGCACAAGGCGCTCCGGTCCGCGCAGCTCAAGCAGCTTGAACAGGATGTGGAAGCGTTTGCAGAGCTTGGCGAATTCATGGACCTGCCCCTGAAGCTTTACTCATCAGGCATGGCCATTCGTCTCGGTTTTGGACTGGCGACGGCGATTGCGCCGCAGATCCTGCTGATGGATGAATGGTTCATGGCAGGAGACGCGCGGTTTCAGGACAAGGCCCGCGCGCGTCTCGCCAATGTCGTGGACGGGGCGGAAATTCTGGTCATCACGTCCCATTCGCTGCCCGTTCTTGAAGAATGGTGCTCGCGGATTGTCTGGCTTGAAGGCGGACGTGTGAAAATGGACGGCCCGGCCTCTGACGTGCTGAAGGCTTATGCGGAAGCGATGAATGCTCATGTCTGATCATAATCTGACCGAAACCACGCTGCCTGTCCGGGTTGTGGCGCTCTATCGCTTCACGCCGTTCGAGGATTGTGAGGCGATCCGTGGGCCTCTGGCGAAACTGTGCTGTTCGTTGGGTATTCGGGGCATCCTGCTCCTCGCGCATGAAGGCATCAACGGGACGATTGCTGGCAGTGACGAGGCCATGGACAGGGTGCTGGAGCATATCCGCGTCCTGCCGGGCTGCGCCGATCTGGAAATCAAGGAATCCCGCGCCGCTGAACTGCCGTTTCTGCGGATGAAGGTGCGCGTCAAGAAAGAGATCGTCACCATGGGCGTGCCGGGTGTCGATCCTCTCGCCATTGTGGGAACCTATGTTGATCCCGCTGACTGGAACGGCCTGATTTCCGATCCGGATACGATCGTTATCGACACCCGCAATGATTACGAGGTGGCGGTCGGCACGTTTCATGGCGCGATCGACCCGCAGATTGCGACGTTCCGCGAGTTTCCGGACTGGTTCCGCGCAAAACGGGATGAACTCGTCGCACAGGGTCGCAAGCCCAAAGTGGCCATGTTCTGCACAGGGGGCATCCGGTGCGAGAAATCCACGGCTTTCGCCAGGGCGGAAGGTGTGGAGGATGTCTTTCATCTCAAAGGCGGGATTCTGAAATATCTTGAAACTGTCCCGGAGAATGAAAGTCTTTGGGAAGGTGAGTGCTTTGTTTTCGACCAGCGCGTGACGGTGAAACACGGACTTGAACAGGGGCGCTATTCCGTGTGCCATGCCTGTCGCCGTCCGGTCAGTGATGAGGACAAGGCTTCACCGCTTTATGAAGAAGGGGTCAGTTGTCCCGCCTGTCATGACGAGCGTACAGAGGCTCAGCGTCGTCGTTATGCTGACCGCGAGCATCAGAGCCGTCTGGCTGCCCAGCGCGGCACGCACCATCTGGGACCGGCTGAGTAGGGTAACGACTCAAAACTGCTGGGTGTATAAAAGTTTTGGTGAAGCTTTTTTCAGCAAGCTTCAGAAGCAGTGGCTTTCGTTATCGTCAAGGATCCAGAACTTCACTGCTTGAGTGATGCCGGGACGGGATCCCGCCGAACAACGCGGATTACCGCCCAGAGAAACCCGGCCCACAGAAAAACAGCAGCCAGTGGAATGCCGGTTCCAAGAGCGATCCCTGCCGCCATGATGGGCGAGAGGGCGGCCAGCCCCAGAATAAACCGCCCGCCCCGGTCGGCGAGAGGCCAGAGCCAGATGCAGGGAAATGCCAGAACGACGCAGTCATAATCGCTGACATACGGCGTTGCTGTCAGCATGGCGAAAATCAGAGCTGATGCCTTTGCCGGAAAAGATATGTTGTTTTCGCGTGCCTTGCTCCAGACGAGCATGAGGAGGACGACACTGATCAGTGTCGCGACACTTTGCATCAGCCATGCCGTAGTCACGTCTGCGCCTGCATGACGCACCAGCACGAAGACCGACATCATGCGCTGCATGACACCGGACCCGTCTTCGAGAATGTATCGTCGGAGAATGCCCAGTCTTTCATGCCATGCCAGCCAGGGCTGAACACCTGAGGTCATGATGCTCATGGCCAGAAGGCCGAGACTGCCCATAGCCATGGTGAATAGTGTTTTCCACTCTCTTCCGCTCAGAAGAGCAAGCGGCACGATCCACCCAAGTTGCGGTTTTGCGACAAGCAGCGCGAACAGGAGACCTGCCTGTATTTTTCGACCGTCCTGAAGAGCGATGAGTGCATGGCCCATGATCGCGGCCATCCAGCAACCGGTTTGCCCTGACAGGGTGTTTACGAAAACAGCCGGCCATGCGAGCGCAAGCAGGCACCAGTGTTTCGGGAAGATCCGCCTCAAAACAAGAGCGAATGCAAACCATCCTCCGCCCTGCCACAGGACGCACGCCACGGGGTAGGGAAAGAGGCTGAAAGGAAGGCTGAGCAATGCCGTGACGGGCGGATAACTATAGTGATAAAGATTGATGTCGTGATGAACGATACTGGTCTGAAAATGGTGAAATGCCTCGAAATTGTAAGCAACCATCAGATGATCGTGCAGCAGCAGGAAGCCTGCCGACCAGAGGTTCAGGAAATCCTCGCAGAACGGATGTCCTGCGCCATCGGTCCATCCGGCATGGAGTTCTGACAGGCCGTGGGTAATGAGGATGCTGCATGAACAGATCACCCAGACCCGGACACAGAACCAGACCAGAAAAAACAGGTGATCGGCTGATCGTTTTCTTGAGGGCGCAGAGGCGGTCATAGACTTCAGGCTATCCGCAAAACATGAAGCAAACGCTATTGTTTCAGCGTTGTGAGATCAGCAGTCAGACGATGGCGGAAGAAGCGGGCAGATTGTGGGTGGTGGGGACAATCCTATTGTTCTTGAGGAAGAGGTTTATGCCTGGGGCGTGCGTGAGAACGTTTCATAGACATCCGGAAGCCTGTCATCTGGGGGACGACCGACTCTGGTGAGCGAAACTGTCTGCTGATCCCTGCATCAAGGATTGAAATTTTTTCAATTGACGCCGTTCAATAATTTGACGGCAAAAATCATCAACCTCACTTGCGATGATTACCAAAGCACTGCTTATCTCCTGCCCGGAACTCATCCGGACAGGAGACAGGCAGCATGAAACAACGCGAACTCGGTCGAACTGGCATCCTCGTCAGTGAAATCTGTCTCGGCACGATGACATTCGGTCAGCAGAACACGGAAGCGGAAGGCCATGCCCAGCTTGATCTTGCGATCGAAAAAGGCATCAATTTCATCGATACGGCTGAACTCTATTCCATCCCGCCCCGGGCCGAGACATTCGGCGCCACGGAACGGATTGTGGGTAGCTGGCTGGCAAAGACCGGACGTCGTGACCAGATCGTTCTTGCCACCAAGGTCGTTGGTCGCAGCCCGATGGAGTGGTTCCGTCCTTCTGGCGAGGAAACCCGTCTCACGCCGCGTCAGATCCGTTATGCGCTGGAAGGCTCCCTGAAGCGGCTCGGCACGGATTATGTCGATCTCTACCAGCTTCACTGGCCTGACCGTCGGGTCAATCTGTTTGGTGCGGGCGGCACGACATTCGAAAAACCGCCTGTTGATGATGAAGTGCCTCTTGAGGAAACGCTGGGTGTGCTGGGCGACCTCGTGGCGGAAGGAAAAATCCGGCATGTCGGTCTGTCGAATGAAACCTCATGGGGCGTTGCCAAATGTCTGGAGGCTTCGCGTCAGGGCAAGCCGAGAGTGGTGTCGATTCAGAACGCCTACAATCTGATCAACCGGACATTTGAACTGGGTCTGGCCGAGTTCGCCTTGCGGGAGCAGGTGGGATTGCTGGCCTATTCCCCCTTGGCGCAGGGGTATCTGACAGGGAAGTATCTGGATGGTGCGCGACCTGCTGGTGCACGCACTACCCTGTTCGACCGGGGGCAGCGCTATGAAAAGCCGGGTGTGGATGATGCCATCCGGGCCTATCTTGCTCTGGCGCAGGAATTTGGAATCGATCCGGTGCAGCTTGCTGTGGCGTTTGTGACGTCGCGGTCCTTCGTCACCTCCAACATCATCGGGGCGACGAGCATAGCCCAGTTGCAGACCATTCTCGGGTCTGTGGATGTGGAGATCACGCCGGCGCTGGAAGGCAGGATCAACGCCATTCATCAGGTCCACAATAATCCGGCTCCCTGAGCCGCCCTCTGAAGGGGGTGTCTTCCGGCAATGGCTGGCCTAACATGCTGGCAGGGCTGAAACTGACTCCCCGACAGGTCGTTCTGATCGGGATGCGGTCATTTCTCCGCACAGTGACAGCCGCTTGAGGAGTGCTTGGTATGGAAAACCCACTGGAAGACTCGCCGCAGCGCGACGCCAAAATCAAGGCCAAAGCCAGGGAAATGTGGATTGCCGACGGCAAGCCGACCTGTGGCCCGGAAGGATATGTGGAAGCCGCGGGCGATCTGATCGGGATGGAGATCAACCCTGACGCCGGAGAAATTCCGGTCGAGTCTCCTGTACCGTTGGCCCCGAACGGCGAACCGATCGAGAACGCCAGGATTCAGGAAAATCTGGGTAATCCCGGTGGCAGCATGGACGAGCGGGATGACAGGCGGGAAGTGCCGTTCGGAACCCGTGAAGAGGAAGAGAAAGCGCTGAAAGACTCCTGACGGGAGTATTCCGCGCCGCTTTTCGACGAACGCATGGCTGAACCCTGTCGGGTGGCGGGGTGTTCGTCCAGCGATCCTGTGCAAGAATGGCCTTCTGGTAGTCACTGGAAGGCCGTCTGCATGTCCGAAATCCCCGCACCACCTGTTGCCCACAAAAAACCGCGCCGTATCGAGCAGCTCGGTCGTACCCGTGTGGATGACTATGCGTGGATGAAGGATGATAACTGGCAGGCGGTTCTGCGTGATCCGGCCTTGCTGCGGCAGGATATTGCCGACCATCTTCGGACAGAAAACGCCTACTCTGACGCCGTGCTGGCGCCGACGCAGGCGCTGCAGGATGAAATCGTCGCCGAGATGAAGGGGCGTCTCAAGGAAGACGACTCTTTCCCGCCGCTTCCGCATGGAACCTGGCGCTACGGCGTCCGGTATGAGGCCGGTTCCCAGTATCCCCGCTACGTGCGCCATGCGGAAGGTCATCCGGACACGGAAGAAGTGCTGCTTGATGCGGACGCACGGGCAAAGGATCAGCCCTATTACGCAGCCCGAGGCGCGACCCATAGTCCCGATCACCGGCTGTTTGCCTGGGCGGAAGACACGCAGGGGTCCGAGATTTACACCATCCGCGTGCGTGACCTGACCACAGGCGAGATGCTGCCAGTCGAGATCGCGAACTGTTCTGGCGAGTTCACCTTCTCTCCGGACTCGCGTTATATTTTCTGGACCTGCCGGGACGATAACGGTCGTCCGGTGAAGATCTACCGTCGTGCGCTCACAGCAGGCGATGACGTGCTGGTCTACGATGAGCCCGATTCAGGCTTCTTTGTCGGAGTGAGCGCCGCCCGTTCCGGCAAATGGATTGTCATAAGCACCAACGATCATGACACGTCGGAGAACTGGATCATCTCCGGTGCTGACCCTGAAGCGTCTCCTGTGTGCGTCGCCCGGCGTGAAAAGGGGCTGATGTATGAACTGTCGCACTGGGGCGACAGGTTTGTCATCCGCACGAATGCGGACGGGGCGACCGATTTCAAGCTGATGACGGTGGCCGATGAGGTCGTGGGGGACCGCTCGGCGTGGCGTGAGCATGTGCCTTGTCGTCCAGGGCATTACATCACCGGAGCGATCTGCTTCTCCGGTCATCTGGTGTGGACCGAGCGGGTGAACGCGAACATCGTCATCGTCATTGAAAACAGGGCCAGTGAACGGCACCAGATCGCGACGGACGAGGACGCCTACACGCTCTCGCTCGATGGTTCCTATGAATTCGCGACGACGGAACTCCGCTATTCCTACCAGTCGCCGACCACGCCGCGGCAGTGGTTCTCCTACGACATGCAGGATCGTATTCGGCATCTGCTGAAGACGCAGGACGTGCCGTCAGGTCACGATCCGGAGCACTATCGGACGAAGCGTCTCATGGCCCGAGCGCCGGACGGCGAACTCGTGCCGATTACGCTGCTATGGCGCCGGGACACGCCGGAAGGTCAGCCTGCGCCGATGCTGCTCTATGGGTATGGTTCCTACGGTATTTCCATTGATGCGACCTTTTCGACCCGCAACCTGAGTCTGGTCGATCGCGGCTGGGTCTATGCCATCGCGCATATCCGGGGCGGTTCGGAAAAGGGCTGGGACTGGTTCCTCGGCGGGCGGGGCGAGCACAAGACGAACACTTTTACGGATTTCGTCGCCTGTGCGGATCATCTGATCGAGCAGGGCTGGACGGATGCCGGGCGTATCGTGGCGGATGGCCGGTCCGCTGGCGGTCTGCTGATGGGGGCGGTCGCCAACATGCGTCCCGACCTGTTTGCAGGCATCATCGCCGTTGTGCCGTTCGTGGACGTGCTGAACACCATGTCGGACGACAGCCTGCCGCTGACGCCGCCTGAGTGGCCGGAATGGGGTAATCCGCTGGTCGACGAAAAAGCCTATGATCGCATTGCCGGTTATTCACCCTATGACCAGATTGCCGCAAAGCCTTACCCGGCAGTCTTCGCGATCGGTGGCCTGACCGATCCCCGTGTGACCTACTGGGAACCCGCCAAATGGATTGCGAAACTCCGTGAGCATTCTGTTTCGGACAATCCTCTTCTGCTTCGGATCAACATGGAAGCAGGGCATGGCGGCGCGTCGGGACGCTTCAAGGCTCTTGATGAAGCAGCGCTGATTCATGCGTTCGCCATCTGGGCGGAAGCGCGTGGCCGACAGTCGGAAGCGTGACAGGATCGGTCTCGCATGGCATGGCGTCTATCAGGTCCGCAGGTTGCGCCATGGGCCTGTCCGTGGAGCAATGCTTGAGGGAATATAGCTGAATGTCACAATCCGGTCTGCCGCCGCATGATGACGATCGTGTTCACCTGCCGCTCTGTCCGGTTGAAGATATCACCTCTGAGCAAAGACAGACTGCCCGGCGGATACAGTGGAAGGCGCGGGAAATTCTGGCCCTCGCCATTGTTGCGATCACAACCTACACAATCCACGGCTTTCTGAGCGCGCTCGCATGGGGGGTGGTCTTCGCTGTGGCGACCTGGCCGCTCTACCGCAAGATCCAGAATCATTGGCCCCGTCTGGCGCGCGGGCCACTGCTGCCGGCGCTCTGCACGGCAGGCATGGCGCTGCTTTTTCTGATTCCGATGCTGTTCGTCGGGCTTGAGGCCGCCAACGAAGCGCAGAACGTGCTTGAGTTGATGAAGCATGCCCGCAATACCGGTGTGCCCGTGCCGGTATGGGTGAGCAGGTTGCCTGTTGGAGCTGGCGCCGTCGTCAAATGGTGGAACGCCCATCTGTCCGACCCGAGTGCCGCCGCGGAGTTCTTCAGTTCATTCGATGCGCGGGGACTGGCCATGACAAGGACTGTCGGGTCACAGGTCGTCCATCGTGGCACACTGTTCTTCTTCTCCATCCTGACCCTGTTTTTTCTCTACAAGGATGGAGACACCATCATGCGGGAGTGCACAATTGCCTCCCGTCGTGCTTTCGGGCGGCGTGGTGAACTGATCGGTCATCAGATCATTGCCTCCATCCACGGCACGGTCGCAGGGCTGGTACTTGTCGGCGTGGGCGAGGGGATCATCATGGGAGTGATCTACTTTCTCACGGGTGTTCCGCATCCGGTCCTCCTCGGCGGCGCGACGGCCATTGCCGCGATGATTCCTTTCTGCGCCATGATCCCGGTTGGTCTTGCCTCGACCTTTCTGCTCGTGGATGGCGGCACGATGGGCGCCGTGACTGTGTTCGCCATTGGAGCGGTGGTGATCTTCACGGCGGATCATTTCGTCCGTCCGGGTCTTATCGGTGGCAGCACGCAGTTGCCGTTCCTGTGGGTGCTGCTCGGGATTGTGGGGGGCGCGGAGACATGGGGTCTGCTTGGGCTGTTCCTTGGTCCGGCGGCGATGGCGACGCTGCATCTGCTCTGGCGCAACTGGTCCCGTGAGCGGGGAGTCAGCGGCAAGGAAGTGTAATGCGCCTGATATCCCGCGTTTCCGGATCGACATTCTCGAGAACAGGCCAACCAGGAAGATAAATGTTTTTGTGACCGGTATTCGGCATTCGCGTTACACTCAGGCCATGCCATACTGAGGCGAATGGCGAAGGGCTCCGTATTGCAAAGCCCGACAAGCAGGATGTGAATGAGCGGAAGACCAGTGCCTAAGCAAAAGGCGTGTTTCGTGGTCGGCAGCATTATGCGGCACGTTCTCGTCATGGCGGGGACCGGCGCCATCGGACTGATGGCCGTGTTCGCCGTTGATATGCTGAACATGATTTATATCGCGCATCTGGGTGTGCCGGCCCTGACGGCGGCAGTCGGTTTCGCCGGGGCCGTGGGCGGTATCCAGATTGCGGTGTCTATTGGCCTGACCATAGGACTCGGCGCCTGCGTGGGCCGGGAGATCGGCGGGGGCAGCGTCTATCGGGCCCGGCGTATTGCGTCCTCGTTCATGCTGACCAGTCTGCTACTCACGGCGATGGTGGGGATCGTGACGGCTCTTCTGGCCCGTCCCATCCTTACACTGCTGGGGGCGTCGGGGGAGGCGCTCGATCAGGCTGTCCTCTACATCCATCTGACCTCCCCGTTCCTGCCGCTGCTCTCTCTCGGCATGTCCGCCTCGGCGCTGATGCGGGCTGTTGGAGACGCCAAACGCTCCATGAATGTTACCCTTGTAGGCGCCATCCTCACGGCCATTCTGGACCCGGTTCTGATACTGGGTCTGAAAGAAGGGCTGATGGGCGCCGCCATCAGCACGATCCTCGCTCGTGGGGCGGTTCTCGTTCTTGGGTGGCGTGGAGCAAGCCTGCATGGAATGCTCGAATGGCCTAAACCGGTTGCAGTATGGGGCGACAGCCGTCGTGTCGCAGTGATTGCTGTGCCCGCCATCCTGACAAATCTGGCGACCCCTGTGGGCGGAGCCTATGTAACCGAGCATATGGCCCAGTTCGGTCTTGAAGCGGTCAGTGGTCAGACGGCGGTGGAGCGGATTGTCGTCGTGGCGTTCGCCATGGTGTTCGCCCTGACAGGCGCGGTGGGGCCAATCATTTCCCAGAATCTTGGAGCGGGCAAGCTGGATCGGGTGAGGGAAGTGCTGGTCGCTTCTCTCAAGATTGTGGTGGGGTGCGTCGTCTGCACCTGGGGTGTGCTGGCCCTTTCCCAGAATCTGCTGACGGAAGGCTTCCATCTACAGGGCGATGGCGCAGCCCTGATCCATCTGTTCTGTTCATGGACGGTGCTTGGATATCTGTTTGTCGGAATGCTGTTTGTCGCCAATACGGTATTCAACAACCTCGGTCATCCGCTTTATTCGACCCTGTTCAACTGGGGGCGAGCGACATTGGGAACGATCCCCTTCGTGGCCTATGGAGCCGGGTTCGGAGCGCTGGGAGTCCAGATTGGTCAGGCCGTGGGCAGTGTGCTGTTCGGAGGGCTCGCGATCATTGTTGCGTTTCGGGTCGTGCACGGATTGTCGGTTCCCGAGGCGGTCATGGCGTCGGTGAAGCGTATGGATGTCCGCGTCAGCGACGTGCCGACCCTGAGTGCGGAGGCCGCCATGGTGGATCTCGATGAAATCGGCGAAGCGGAACTTTACGTGAAAGACTGATCGCCGTGAAATTCTTGCGCTGAAGGCGGATGGATGGTTGTTTCGGCAGAACTCGGGGCCATATCAAAGCGGAGCATAACTGGCCGGTTTAACGTCGGGCATGCTGCCGTCGCTCAAGTCCGGGATCGTTGGTATGATGATTGGTATGATGATTTCAGGCGAGCGCTTTTTTCTGGAGGATCGTCATGTCACGCCTGACACAAGCCGAGCGCGATGCGCTTCCTGACAGCGCCTTTGCATTGCCGGGAAGACGTTATCCCATTCCCGACAGAAATCACGCCCGAGACGCGCTCGCCCGCGCCAGCGAGTTTCATCATCGGGGCGAGTTGTCAGATGCTGAATATGAAACGATCGTGCGACGTGCCCGGGAAGTGCTGGACGCAGATGAATAGCAGTCCGGGCTTGCCGCTGAATTGTCAGAAGCCTGCTCTGCAACGGCCTCCGGGAACGAACAGGGTCTGATCGAAAGAAAAGACTCTGTTCCCCCCTGTCTTCAGCTTGATGAGGACGGTGAACCTGACGATGTGGAGGATGTTGACGTCGTGCTTGAAGTCGGCGCATCCGAGAACGAGTTGACGTTCGACATGTCGATTATGCTGTCTCCCATCTTGACGTAAATCGAGCTGCCGTTGCGGGTAACTCCTGTGACGGTGCCTGTGACGGTGAACGGAACGTCGAATGTATTGCCGGATGTGTCCGCCGTCTGCACGGCGATGTTGTAGGAACCGTCGCTGAGACGGGCTCCGCTATCGCTGGTGCCGTCCCATGTCCATGTGTTGGCGCCGACAGTGGAAGTAAGCTCTGCTGTCTTGACGACAGTGCCGTTGCTGTCGCTGACGGCAATTGCAATCGGCGCTTCTGTTGTGGTGTTGAAGGAAACGCTGCTGCTGCTGTTCTGAAGTGGCAGTTCGCTTGTGGTTGCGACAGCGGTTTTGCCGACCAGCGACATGTCGGTCGACTGCTGACCATCCTGTGTCAGGGAAATCAGAGTTTTCAGGTTGGTGTTGGTGTCGACCTGCTGCTCCACACTGGCGAACTGCGCCAGTTCGGAGGTGAAGCTGTCGCTGCTCATCGGGCTGCTCGGGTCCTGATTCTTGAGCTGCGTGGTGAGCAGGGTAAGGAACGTGTTGAAATTGCTTGTCAGCGAGGAGAGGGCGTTGGTGCTGGTGGCCGTCGGGGTGGCGTCTGTGGCGGCGCTGTTGGCGGCGGTATTGACCGAGGCTGCTGACTGTGACGCGGTTGCTGCAGATGAAAGAAGCGACGTTGAGGAGGATGAGGTTGGTGCTGTCGTTATCATATCCGTTTCTTTCAGGCTGTGATGTTGACTGAGCCTGTCCGCAGGGCAGCCAGGGCGTATGTCTGATCGCTGGTATCGTCGGTGTCCGAAGCCGAAGCTGAAGCTGAAGTCATGGCTGCCGACGGGTTCGCGTTCCAGGCGTTCCGCGAGCCGTCTCCGTTGCTGTTTCCGGACAATGTACCGCTAAAAGCGTTTGCAAAATCTGAAGATCCTGCTGTGGCGTTCGTGCTGTTATCCTGCGGTGTGTGATACGAGTGATTGTTCTGCGAGAATGAAGAGTCAGAACTGTTGTTGGCGAGACCGAATGAAATCTGTGACTCCGCTGTCGAAATGCCTGCGTTTTCCAGAGCGTGAACCAGTTCGTGCTTATGGTTTTGCAGTTCATTCAGGGTCGTGAGGCCGTCGGCGCCAATGTGAATATTCAGCCCGTCAGAATTATCGGACTTATCAATGGTGACGTGCAGCGGCGTCTGATCATCATTTTGTAGCGCAACCGTCAGATTAAGCGCCGTGGAACCGGCGTGGGAAGATGCGGACGCATCTGTTGCTGTGGCGGAGGTTGTGGAAGTCTGTGACGAGGCACTCGTGGCGGGCGAAGTGTCGATAGACGTTCCTGCTGCCAACGGTTCAGAAAATGGATTGGATTCATTATAGGTTTGTGAAGGCAGGAGACTTGCTGTCAGGGATTGATCAGACGAAGTCCGCTGGTCGGGGCTCTGATTGGCGCTTCCGTTGTTCCGCTTATCGGAAAGCGTTTTCTCAGACACAACAGGAGAAGATATTTCATCTGCCTGCGGTTTTGTGGCGACGGTCTGTGTCGATGTGGCATCCGGAACGTCCGGGCGTGATGAAGAAAGATTGTCCACTCGCGAAGCGCGGGATGCCGTCACTCTCCCTGTCGAGAAAGAAGTCGCGACAGTGGAAGAGCTCTGGGCTATCTGCACCTGCGCGGACGATGGCGCCGTCTGAAGCTGTGCCTGCGTGCTGTCATTCGAAGCAGGTGTGGGTGCGGAAGCCGCAATGACAGGGGATTGTGTGGACAGTGCCGCCTGCTGTGCCGAGGCAGTCTGCAAAAGACTCGCGCTGGAAACGGTTCCTGGATCAGACACAGTATTCGAGGGAGACGGCGTGGCGCTCAGGGAGAATTGTGTGATGCCAGCGGCATCGTTGTGAGGAGAGGCGATATCCTGCAGCGACTGAAGCTGGCTAAAACTGGTTGAGGCTACAGGACGAGCATCATCATGAGAGAGGGCTGTAGAACTGGTGTCTATCTTGATGTCGGCTGGCGCCGTCAGTGCCGTACTGCTGTCTGTTGCTTGAGGCGAGCTTTCATTGCTGGCTATGGCCTGCAATGAAGTCTGTTGATCAGAAGATGTTGAATCCACCACGGGCTTGAATAAAGCGGGGGCAATTGCGCTGATGTTTTCCTCCGACGACGGGGCAGAGGCGAGTGCATTGGTCTCAGGAAGCGAACCACTGAGTGTCCGGGCTGTTGTGGTCGCTTTTCCTGAGTCCGCGACGGATGACGAAGCCGAAGAGGCGCCCGCTCCCTGTGTGGTGGTCTGGATGGAAGATACTTCATCGACGCTGTCGGTGCTTTTCACTGCCGTTTCGACGGAGGATGCTGCTGAGAGAGGCTGCAACACACTCAGAGCCGCCAGTTCCAGTGTTATGTCCGATGGTGATGTTGTTGTGCTGTCGGCGTCTTTCTCATCCGCGCTATCAGAAGATTGAGAGAGCTTTTCCACCCGCACACTTTTTGCGGATGGGCTGTCGGACGTTGTGGCTCCAGTCGCGGTGGCTGTCGTCGGACTGTTTGTAGGGCTAGTGGAAAGAGTCGCCGCGCTTGCTGCAATCGTTGCCGTTTCATCGGCTGTCGCAGTTTTTGCCTGCTGCCGGACACTGTCCTGTGCCGCGGACAACAGCGCCTTGCCATCGAGTATTGCTGCAGGGGAGGTGGGGACCAGCGTCGCTTCATTTTGTTCAGATAGCAAAGAAGCGACATTTGCATTTTGCGACTGGGCAGAATTTGCCTGCCCAGTCGAAGAACGTGAAGCCTCCGTTGTCTTGGCCACCTGCGGGGCGAATTGTGAATTATCCGTCTGGCTGGCTGTCTGCTGTGCAATATGGTCACTGAATGTGGAGGAACTGTCTGATCCGGACAGATCAGTTGATGGTGATTGCGAAGAAGACTGGCGAACCGTCGGGGGTGTGGCGGCGACGTTGAGTTTCCCGGATGTGACTTTGACCATCTTGGATGGGTTTTCGGTAATCAGCGATGTCACCAGACTTGCCATGACTTAAATCCCAGTCGAATTATTCATTGGGAATAGATGCAAATTTCGGGCCACCTCTGAGAAAATTTTTCCATATTATGTTTGCGTGAGAGGATTTGCGTGGCCTGTCTCTGTGTAAGGCAATGAAAACATTTAGTTTTCAGGAAAATACATCAATGAATGATGTGATGCCGATTTTTGTGGCCCAGAGTATGGGGCATGTGTGCGTGAAGGAATTGCTGCGTCATGCAGGTCTGAAAATGACCTGGTCGGCAAAATATGCCGAGCCGTCACGGTCTCTTTTTTCTGAAAACAATAATTGCAAAACCGAAAGGTAAACATTGAGATCTGGGATGCACGAGTTTCCGGGGTCATTTATTAATATCGATAAAAAAACGCGATCAGGCCGAGGTTGGCACGCTTTCTGCATGGATAAGGGATGTTGAGGTCGTCGGCGCCGCGTTGCCGGGGCCGCCCTTTAGGAGTGATCCATGTCGATTTTCAATTCCCTTACAACGGCCGTTGCAGGCATCAATGCTCAGTCGACAGCTTTTACAAATCTCAGTAATAATATCGCCAACAGCCAGACTGTCGGATACAAGTCATCTGATACAAGCTTTCAGGATACGGTTTCCAACAACCTTGCTTCTTACGCGCAGGGACAGGCTGTTTCTGATGGTGTGACGGCGTATACGACATCACAGACGCAGAAGCAGGGTACGATTTCAGCCAGTACAAATACGCTTTCTCTCGCGATTTCAGGAAACGGTTTCTTTGATGTTTCGGAGCCATCCGGTCAGGCGACCGCCGGAACCGAAACATTCTCCAATCAGCAGTATTTCACACGAAACGGCGATTTTTCCCAGGATAAAAATGGTTATCTGGTGAATACGTCAGGTTACTATCTGAATGGATATATGGCCGACCCCAAAACGGGTACGCTCAGCAGTGATCTGACGCAGATCAAGGTGTCAAATGTTGCATTCCGTCCGACTGAAACAACCACTCTGACGATGACGGGTGGTATCAGCAGCACGGGCGCCACATATCCGATTGATCCGACAACAAATGCGCCCACTCCTCAGACAATTTATGATTCCACGTCTCAGGCTCATGGGTTGAGTGTTACATGGAGTGCGGGAACAGCCTCAACATCACCCGATAATGTTGGCGGGTCGACCTATACGGTCACAGTCGCAAATGCTGCCCCGACAACAGATACGGGCATGATTGTTGGTGGTGGTACTGATTCAACCTCCACGGCTACCTACACCGTTGATTTCGATTCAACTGGCGCTATCAAGGATGTGAAAGATTCCACAGGCGCATTGATTGGTACAGGCTATACAGGCTCAGATGCTACGCTGCCGATTACACTGAACTATACCGATGGCGCTGCAGCCCAGACGATCAACCTTGATCTGGGAACGATCGGCAGCAGTGCTGGCGTGACAACGGCAGCGACCAATTCGACGACGCCAACAATTGACAGTGATAGTGTAACGACAGGTACTTATCAGGGTATTTCCATGGAATCTGACGGTTCGATCATGGCGACCTTCAGTAACGGTGACACTCAGGTTGTTGGTAAAGTTGCTCTGGCGTCATTCGCAAATCCGGATGGTCTGATGGCGGTTGATGGCCAGGCCTATGAGGCCACTTCAGCGTCCGGGTCCGCCAAGGTGGGAATGGTTGGCGCAAACGGGACGGGCATTCTGAAAACCTCTTCCACAGAATCGTCTACGACCGATCTGACGTCTGATCTGTCCAGCCTGATCGTCACTCAGGAAGCCTATACAGCCAACACGAAGATTGTCACGACGGCTGACACTCTGCTGCAGGCGACGATTTCGATGATCCGCTAACGGCTCATTAACCTGTTTTTCATCTGAGCGGGGCACTCTGAGAAAAAGATCGGCAGTCCCGTCCGGTTCAACAAAGCGCTGCGTTTCCAAAAAAGTTGGGCGTGGTGCGCCTTGCTCAATTTTTATGGGTTGGCGAGGTCTTGTCGGAGTTCAAGGTCATGGATCTGAACAATGCTCTGTCCATCGCCACCAGCGGACTGGAAGGCAACCAGTACGCCCTTGGCGTGCTGTCGCAGAATGTTTCCAACGCCAGCACGACTGGCTATGTGGAAGAGGTTGCGCACCTCAATTCCTCAGATACGACCGGAACCGGAAGCGGTGTCTCGATCGGTCTGACGACGCGTACCGTCAATACTGCGCTGCAGGGCAGCCTGTATACGCAGAATGCCGAAGTTGCGTCGCTTACGGTGCAGGACAATTCTCTCTCCGCCATCACAGCGCTTCAGGGATCGACAAGTTCAGATTCAGGATCGAGTGCGACATTGTCGGATGAAGTTGGTAATCTTTCAAACGCTATTACAGCTCTCATTTCAACACCTTCTAACGCGACGGCAAGAAATGCTGTTATCAGTAATGCGCAGACGCTGACGACATCCATCAACACGTTGTCTTCAGCGTATCAGGCGCAGCGTCAGGCAGCGCAGAATTCAATTGCTACTGAAATTTCATCAGTGAACACGGATCTGACGACTATCGGTGTTCTGTCAAAACAGATCATGGCTCTAAAAGTGCAGGGAATGAGCACGGCAGATCTGGAAAATCAGCGCGCCAGCGCAATGTCCGATCTGTCATCCTATATGTCGGTCACTTATACTGAAACATCCAAAGGGGATATGCTGGTCAAGACAGCAGACGGAACGCAACTGCCGACTTATCCCAAAGACAGCAATAACAATGTTCTCTCCACGTATCCCACAACAGCTTCCAATGGTCAGGGAACGTCCACGCTGGAATCCAGTTCGACCTGGCCCCTGACGACAGATACAGTGACGCTGAGCGCCTCCTCTTCCATTACGGCTTCTGATAGCAGCAGTTATGTTCCGGCCATCACGCTGGTTGGAAGTAAGACGGATCTTACGTCTCATCTGACGGGTGGTGAGATCGGCGCCAACATTGATCTGCGCGACAATGTTTATCCGAAAATGCAGGCGCAGCTTGATTCTTTTTCTGCGACACTTGCAACACGATTCAATGACCAAGGTGTTGCGCTCTTCACTGATAGCTCAGGTGATGTCCCGGGGACGAGTACAACAGAGACATCTCCTTCTGGCATTGTAGGATTTTCCAGCGTCATTCAGGTCAGTGCGGCGCTGACCGCTGATCCGTCTTCATTGTCTCCGGATGGATCGACGACTGTTGCCCAGAATTTGCTGACAACAGCGCTTGGATCAGGCACGCCGGCAGCCCCCGCTTCAGGACTGGGTGTGAACGGTAATATTTCTACAGGCTATAGTGGCAGTCAGACACTTGCCAATCTGGCGACATCCCTGACATCGGCACAGGCGCAGGTTGCGGCGACGGCGACGGCAAGTCTCACGACTGCGACTTCGGTCCAGTCTTCATTGACCACAAAAGTGGCGAATGTTTCGGGTGTGAATGTGGACAATGAAATGTCCAATATTATTGCATTACAAAATGCCTATACAGCCAATGCAAAAATCGTCACAGCTGTGAAGACGATGTTCACAGCTCTTCTGGATGCGGTGTAAAATCATGAGCACATCTGTTGGTCTTTATGGCGCAAGTGGCACGGCCTATGTTTTGCAGCAGGCACTCAGTACTCTGACTAATGAACAGACGCAACTTGCCGGACAGGCAACATCAGGCGTGTCATCCGATAGCTATGCCGGTCTGGGAGATCAGCGTGGGCAGGCGTTGAGTCTGCAACCGCAGATTACCGCGATTTCTACCTGGCAGAACTCCATTTCCGGCGCACAGACGAACTTGAGTGTGACCCAAAGTGCGCTCACAGAAATCGCATCACTCAATACGACACTGCAAACCAACCTTCTTTCTCTGGGTGGGTCGTATGGGACAGACACCCTGAGCACTATTGTCAGCAGCGCGCAGGCGGCTTTATCCCAGTTGGGAGATTATCTGAATACAACCGGAAGTAACGGGTATGTCTTTGCCGGTTCGGATGTCAATAACGCGCCGGTGACCGATGCAAGTAATCTGGCGACCAGTGGATTGGCAACGGCCACTTCCGGTATTGTCAGTCAGCTTGATACGCTGGGTGCGGATTCGGTTTTTGAAACGGCTACTTCCTATGCCTCAAGTGGTGGAACATTCACCGATAGTGACGGCGTAACAAGCAGTCTTTCAGTATTTTCTCCTGCTCTGTCCACAGATCCTGTTTCAGCAAAAGCCCTTGAGGCCAAAGCCGTTGTCGGACAGTCGTCAGTGGTGAGTGTGGGAATGGTTGCTACAGAAGGAACCACGCCTGCGGATTCCACAACAACCGGATCAGCAATTCGGGATCTGATGCGTAATCTGATGATTGTGGCTTCTCTTGGAAGTGCTGACACGTCCAGCAGCAATTTTTCTGACCTTGTGACGAAGCTGAAAGCGTCCACAACCTCAGTCGGTATATCATTGGCCACAGAGGAAGGGTCTATCGGCCTTACGCAATCCTCCCTGACAACGCAATCGACGAACCTGTCAACAATGAGCACCATGCTGGTATCGCAGCTTTCCAACATCAAGGATGTTGATATTGCAGCGGTTTCTGTGCAGACGGGAAATATTCAGGACCAGCTTCTCGCGTCCTATACCCTGATCTCTGATCTCAAGGGTATGACACTGGCAAGCTATATATAATCATTTTGAAAATGGCAGGGTGGAGGGCTGCTTTTATTGCCTTCCACCAACTGCTCAGACTTATTGAGGATTTTATTTCCTGATGTATAATCAGGTTTTTTTATCTCATAATCTAAAATGCAGAAATAATTATCTCTAATTATTATGGTCAGTATGTAAAGATTTCTGTACTGCTATCAGGATTGGCTCATCACGATTTTCCGGATGCAATCAGAAACCAATCATTGCATCTCCACCGAAAGTGAACATCCCACTGTTACGGTTATCATTGAAAGGTGTTGTGCCATTCAATGAGCGATCGAAGCGGACTTCAGGACGGATTGCAAAATAGCCGTAATCTTTGCTGAGCGGTGTTTTATAAGTCACGCCTAGCGTGAGCGCACCATAAGTTGTGGGAGGTGCACTCTCTGTAGGTGTCGAGCGTCCCGCGATCGCGTTCATATAACCTTCGTTAGTTAAAAAGTTTGCGACCATCAAACCTGTATTGTCACGATAAATTTCGCCTCTATAGTTGAAAGTGAAGCTTTTTCTGAAATTCCAGCTCAGATAAGAGACGAAACTTTCCGTATCGGCTTTCAGGCCGTCGTCATGAAGGTAGTTAAACTCACCGGTTAAAGTAACGGTGGGAGTGATTTTATAGATGGCGACAAGATCGTTCCAGAAGCGAAGATCCTTGTTTGCGCTGTGCCCGAAAGCGATACGTGAGTCTTCTGAACCAAAACGGCTTAACTCTGTAAGGACAAGTTTTCCGTTCGCAAGATTGTTCAGTGTGATTCCTGCATATCCGGCGGGTGTGCTATTATTATCCTGTCGTCCAAATGTGGTCTGGTTGCCAGTATCAATTCCTGTGAGAACGTCAATCATGGGTGTGACATGAATAGTGGCCATCATGCCTACATGCTGAAATGGCACTGAATACTGGCCAGTATAGCTGAATGTATAAAATGGCCTTGCTGTCGGATCGAAAGCTTCCAGTCCCATGGGCGCCTGTAGAATGCCTGCGTGCATATCGACGCCCAGCTTTGTAAACCATGGGAGGTGAGCGTCCACCTGTGCATGAGAAGGAATGATCTGGTAACGCGCATTGAAGGCGCGGTCAGAAATGCCGAGAAGGTGGTAATACCGGGAGTCAGAGCCATAGGAAGCTTCAAGAGTAAAGCCGAAACTGTATCCGTCGGTCGTTGTGTCGATTGGCCGTGCCAAGGTGAGAGCAAACTGGTTGAGTTGCGCCTGATTGGCATGATCACCAATGAAGTTTCCGAAATTGATGCCGTTGTCAGGACGAGCAGGATTGGCGGATATGCCGCCATCCATACGACCGGCCAGGGTTATGCCTCTCCACCATGCCTCGAAGCCAGTTGCCTGAGTGCTTTTGGTGAATAACGGAATAGCGGCATAGGCGGAAACGGAGCCTCCTGTCGTCAGAAAAGCCAATGTAGTGCAGAGGGCTGATTTCCACTTTGATATCGGCATTTCTATTCCTGTATCGTATAGAAAATTCAGATCTCGACAGGACGCGCATTTCGATATGTCGCGACCATAATGTTCGGTTCATTGGAAGGCGAAGCAAAAATATAGATAATATATCCTTATATTATCTATATATATAGATAATCTATCGGAAATATATCCGGATATCTGAGGTTATTCCCGGCTGTCTCTACTGTTATGGGTAATGTCAGAATTCTTTCACGACCCTGTTGTGAGAGCGTGTGTTTCCACAGTGGATATTGAAAGATCATGTGAGGTGGCGCCTGATTTATGAAGGCGGATTGTTCAAAACATAGGAGGCGATTGCATCCACCCTCCTGCCAGTAAAGACTGGATGCTTTCATTCGCCTTGGGCTATCGCGAATCAGACGGCACGGCAGTCTCTTCATCCGTTGTCGTTGAAATCTCTGTTTTACCAACGAGACCCCGGGCGAATTCCTGCGCCGAAAACGGGCGTAGATCCTCAGCTTTTTCTCCCACACCGACAGCGTGGATCGGAAGCTTGAACTTGTCCGCCAGTGCGACGACGATGCCTCCACGTGCGGAACCATCCAGCTTGGTCACGACCAGACCTGTCACGTTCACCAGCTCACGGAAGACGCGCACCTGTTCAATCGCGTTCTGACCGGTGGTCGCATCAAGCACCAGAATGACGGAGTGAGGAGCAGTCTCGTCAAACTTCTTCATCACCCGGATGATCTTGGCCAGCTCTTCCATCAGAGCGCCCTTGTTGTGCAAGCGTCCGGCCGTGTCGATCAGAAGCAGGTCTGCGCCCTCTTTTTTGCCTCGCTGGAGAGCTTCGAAAGCAAGCCCCGCGGCATCGGCTTGCGGTTTGCCCGCAATGACCGGAACGCCTGTTCGCTCACCCCACACCTGCAGCTGCTCCACGGCGGCGGCGCGAAAGGTGTCGCCCGCTACCATGATCACTTTCTTGCCCTGCTCGCTGAAATAGCGACCCATCTTGCCGATGGTGGTGGTTTTGCCGGTGCCGTTCACGCCAACCATCAGCACGACATGAGGTTTGAGGTCCGGGTTCGGCTCGAACGGAATCGCCACAGGCGTCAGGACGCGGGCGATTTCTTCTGCCAGGGTCTGCCGGATTTCCTCATCCGTCACTTCCGCCCCGAAACGGGTGCTGCGGAAGGATTCAATCACCCGCTCAGCCACTTCCGGGCCGAGATCGGCTGCGATCAGGTGCTCTTCCAGATCCTCAAGCGCCGCTTCATCGAGCTTGCGCTTGGTGAAGACGCTGCTGAGTTTCTGGGTGGAGCGCGACAGCCCCTGCTTGAGACGGGAGAAAAATCCGAGTGCCATGACTATACGATTTCCGCCACAAGCCCTTTTTCGTCAACCGTTACAGGCCGCAGAACTTCAATGCGTCCCGTCTCCGACTGACCCTGTGCCAGCCGGACGGGGGCGAATTCCTCGCTGTGGCCACTCTCGGGGGTTTCCATCAACACGCGCAGTTCACGGCCAAGCAGGCTCCTGAAATAGCTCTGCGCCGACTGTTCTCCGAGAGCGCGGACACGAGCGGCGCGGGCCTTGCGTTCGACGACCGGCACAGCGGGCATCTTCGCTGCCGGGGTGCCGGGACGGGCGCTATAGGGGAAGACGTGCAGATAGGGGAGGGCGGCCTGTCCAAGGAAGCTTAGTGTTTCCTCGAACAGCGATTCGTCCTCAGTCGGGAAGCCGGCGATCAGGTCGGCACCAATGCCGATTCCGGGACGGATCGACCGGGCTCGTTCAATAACGGACGCGGCGTCCGCGACCAGATGACGCCGCTTCATTCGCTTGAGGATCATGTCGGAGCCGGCCTGCAGGGACAGATGGAGGTAAGGCATGAAGCGAGGCTCGTTTTCCAGCAGACGCCAGATATCCTCGTCGATTTCCACCGGATCGACGGAGGACAGTCGTAGCCGCTCCAGTTCCGGTACCAGCGCCAGCAGACGGCGGCATAACTGACCGAGCTGTGGTGCACCGGGCAGATCATCCCCCCATGAGGTGATATCCACGCCGGTCAGCACGACTTCACGGTAGCCGGAGGCCACGAGAGCCCGCACCTGCTCGACGACCACACCAACCGGCACGGAGCGGGAAGGTCCGCGTCCGTAGGGGATGATGCAGAACGTGCAGCGGTGGTCACAACCCTGCTGCACCTGCACGAAGGCGCGGGTGCGTCCGGCGAACTCCGTCACAAGATGCGCGGCGGTCTCCCTGGCGGCCATGATGTCGGACACGGCGTTGCCTGAACCAAGCGCAGGGACACTCCAGCTTTCCGCCTTCAGCTTGTCTTCGTTGCCCAATACGCGCGTTACGCCGGGAATGGACGCCCAGCGGTCGGGATTGATCTGCGCGGCGCAGCCGGTCACGACGATGCGGGCATCCGGACGCTCGCGGTGCGCGCGGCGGATGGCCTGCCGAGCCTGTCGCTCGGCTTCGTTGGTGACGGCGCAGGTGTTGACGATGATGACATCCTCCAGCGCAGCCGCGTGGCCACGCATCACCTCACTTTCATAAGTGTTGAGGCGACAGCCAAAGGTCAGGATATCCACGCCCTGTATCGGGTTGCCCCGCGTTGGTTCGGGCGTGTCGTCCGCCGGCATGTCCGGAGGGGTGTCAGTCATTTTGGATAGGCCTCGAGATCGACGGTCCCCTCAAAGGCAAGCTGGGCGGGACCGGTCATCAGCACATGATCGTCGGCATCCCATGCGATAACCATCTCCCCGCCGTCAACCTCTACCGTCATCCGGCGTTCACCCAGACCACGACGTACTGCGTTGACCACGGCCGCACAGGCGCCGGAACCGCAGGCGAGCGTGAAGCCCGCGCCGCGCTCCCAGACCC
This sequence comes from Acetobacter aceti, assembly GCF_002005445.1. Lineage (NCBI taxonomy): Bacteria > Pseudomonadati > Pseudomonadota > Alphaproteobacteria > Acetobacterales > Acetobacteraceae > Acetobacter > Acetobacter aceti. The sequence goes on along the minus strand of NZ_CP014692.1, from coordinate 2,303,928 downwards.
GCAACCGCATCCGGTCCGGGGCGTCGATACGGGCAAAGCCGATATTCGCGCGGTCAGGGAAAAGCGGGTCGATTTCCAGTGCCGGTCCACGTTCGGCTTCGGACAGGTCGGTCACAAAGAATGTTGCGTGCGGATTACCCATGGAAAGGGCCGCAGGTTCGCCCGCAAGCGGCAGGCGGAGCGTGTCGACCGCTTTTGCGAGAGGCACGGCCTGCCAGTCTGTTCTGGGGCGTCCCATATCGACGGTGACCACGGTGCCTTTCATCTCGTCGCGCGAGAGTATCCTGGCTTCAAGGAGTCCGTTTTGCGTTTCGAAAGTCAGGCTGTCGGTGTGCAGTTCCTGACCTATCAGGCTGGCGACGCAACGGGACGCGTTGCCGCATGCGCCTGCCTCGCTGCCATCGGGATTGAAAAAGCGGACAAAGACAGATGCTTTACTGTCTTCAGGAGCCGAGAGAGTGACGAACTGGTCACAGCCGATTCCCCGCCTGCGATCGGCTAATCCGGCTATGCGCCTTGGTGTCAAGTCAAAAGAGGTTGCTCTTTCGTCGACGATGACGAAGTCGTTCCCCAATCCATGCATCTTCTGAAAAAATGTCCTCATGTGTGACATTTAGGCCAAAAACCTCCGCAATGCACGGTTTTGCAGGAAAAAAATACCGTTCGGACGTGTTTTGTCGGGTTTCTTAAATTTTTTTTCAATGACAATTTACATAGTGGTTTATTATTAAATGTCTTTAATAAGAAATGTTTTGACGCAAAACTCTTTCAAGAAATGGGACGCTCCTCCTCCATGCCCCAATGCCCGACGTTTTTCCGCCGGACCTGTTATTCCCTCACTTTCCTGCTTTGTGCCGGGGCAGCATTTTTTCCTCTTGCAGCCTATGCTGACGAACAGAGCGAATCACTGGAGCTCATGGAGCAGCAGATCGCTCGGATTCAGCAGCAGCAGGCGCAGCTGACCAAGGCTCTCATGGGCCTTCAGAAGCAGCTTGTCGCAAGGAAGACCATGGCTGGCCAGACAGCCGGTCATGCCGGGCTGAGCAAGGCGACACGTCAGAAAATCATGACGGCCAACAACGAGGCCATGCCCGAGACAGAGATCGAGGAGCCTGTGCGTGCAAACCCGCATCGGCATGAACCGGACGCGCATCCGACTTTCGTGACGGACGACATCCCGACGATCAAGACGGTGACTGCTCATCGTTCGGAAGACACGATTGCCCATACGGCTGAAAACGGCGTTGGTCCGCATCCGCGTGAAAGCGTGGGCGCACAGGCTGCGGGCGCTGTTGGCGACCATGGCGTCTTTCACGTAGGACCGGTGACGATCGCACTTGGCGGATTTGTTGACGCCGCGACAGTTCTGCAAAATCGCCAGATGTCCACGGGCACCTTCACTTACTGGTCAGGACTGCCTTTCAAGAACAGCCCGAACTATCATACGAACAGCTTTGAGGGAGCCGCGCGCTACAGCCGTCTTTCCCTTATGCTGAAGGGCACTATCGATCAGTACGAAACCATTTCGGGCTTCTTTGAAACCGATTTCGGCGCGGGTGCCGATACAACCAATGCTTATGAGAGCAACAGCTATTCGCCGCGCCTCCGTCAGGCCTATCTTGTTTACGATAACAGCAAGGAAAACTTCCATTTTCTGGCTGGTCAGGCATGGAGCATGCTGACGCCGGGACGTATCGGTATCGTGCCGCGGCAGGAAAGTCTGCCGGAAACGATCGACGCCGCGATGCTTGCCGGCCAGACATGGGCGCGGCAATGGCAGGTTCGTATCACGCAGGATTTCTTCAACCACAAGCTCTGGCTTGGCCTGTCCATCGAGAATCCCCAGACCCTGTATGATACGACTGGTTACACGACACAGGGTGATGAGCGGGTGGTCCTGCCGGGCGGCAGGGTGGCGACCATCAACAAGGATGGCACGGGCCTGACCAACAATGGGCCTTTCTCGAACGAGATTGCACCGGACGTGATCGCCAAGATGGCCTATGACCCTCACTGGGGCCATTACGAAATCGAAGGCATCGCGCATTTCGCGCATGACCGCGTGTCATGGGAAGGTGGAGGGCACAACTACACCGCGCCCACGGGCGGCGGCGGCGGCTCCATGATCCTGCCTGTCGTCCCTCATGTTGTCGAAGTGCGTATTGCTGGCCTGGCGGGTTACGGGATTGGCCGCTACGGTTCGGTTCTTCTGCCTGACGCCACCATCAACGCTCAGGGCAAGCCCCAGCCATTGTTCTCGGCGCAGGGTACCGCAGGTATCATCGCTCATCCCAATCCGAGATTCGACGTGTATGGCTATTTCGGCACGCAGTGGGCTGGACGTAACTACTCGACGCTGAATGGCGCCGCTTATGGCTATGGCAACCCGAATGCGATCAATACGGGCTGCAACATTGAAATGTCCTCCATGCCCTGCACAGCCAACATCCACAGTGTCATGGAAGGCACGATTGGCGCATGGTGGCGCTTTTTCAAGGGTCGTTTCGGGACGGTCGAATTCGGGACCCAACTGGCCTATTCCCGTGTGCAGGCCTGGGAAGGCTCCGGTGGCAAGCCTCACACATCCGAGAGTCAGCTTTTCTTCGATTTCCGGTATTTGCCATTTCAGTAAATATGGCTGCATACAGGGCATGCGGGCGCTCCTTTCCGGGCGCCCGTTCTTTTTTATGAGCTGACGCTGGCTTTTCCAGAGATTTCTCTTTATGCCCGGCTTCCAGCCTCCCCGTTCCAGGACCTATCTAAATCATGCCTTTTCCGGACACAGTCCCCACGCTTGCGCACGCTCTTGCCGAACGCGGCTATCAGGAGCCAACGCCCGTTCAGGAGGCTGTTCTTGATGAAAAGGCAAAGGGACGGGATCTGCTCGTCTCCGCACGCACGGGGTCCGGCAAGACCGTCGCTTTTGGTCTGGCTATGGCCAACGAACTGCTTGATGAGCACGGCAAGGCTGCTCCCGCACCTACACCGCTGGCGCTGGTCATCGCGCCGACCCGTGAGCTTGCCCTGCAGGTGAAAAGCGAACTGGAGTGGCTCTACGCCGACACCGGCGCACGCATCGTGTCCTGTGTAGGCGGTATGGAGCCGCGCAAGGAAGCGCGCGCCCTGTCGATGGGCTGCCACATTGTGGTCGGCACGCCGGGCCGTCTGTGCGATCATCTTTCGCGGAAAAACCTGAACCTTTCCGGCCTCAAGGTCGCCGTTCTCGACGAAGCTGACGAGATGCTTGATCTGGGCTTCCGCGAGGAGCTGGAGACGCTGCTTGACGCCACCCCGCAGGATCGTCGCAGCTTCCTGTTCTCGGCGACGATCGCCCGCGAAATCGCCCGTCTCGCCAAGCGTTATCAGCATGACGCGCTGCGCATCGACACGATTGGCGACAACGAGCCGCATACCGACATCGAATACCGCGCCATTCTTGCGGATCAGAACGACACGATTGGCGCGATCATCAATACGCTGCGGCTGATCGAAAGCCCGTGTTCGATGGTGTTCTGCCACACGCGTGAAGGCGTGCGTCAGTTGCATGCAGCCCTTCTGCAACACGGTTTTTCTTCCGTCGCGATCTCCGGCGAACTGGGGCAGAACGAGCGTAGCCGGGCGATCGAAAGTCTGCGCAACGGGCAGGCCCGCGTCTGCGTGGCCACGGATGTCGCGGCGCGCGGCATTGATGTGCCCTCACTCGGACTGGTGATTCACGCCAGCCTGCCCGGTAGCCCGGCCACCCTGCTGCATCGTTCGGGACGTACCGGCCGTGCGGGCCGCAAGGGTATCTGCGTTCTGGTTACCGTGCCGTCGAAGAAGCGTCAGGCAGATCGTCTTATGCAGGCCGCAGGCGTCGACGTCACATGGAACACGGCCCCGACTCTGGATCAGATCCACGAAGCGGATACCGAACGTCTGATCACCAGTGAAGCGCTGACCCGTGAAACACCGGAAAATGTAAAGCCGCTTGTCGAACGCCTGATTGCCGAGCGGACACCTGAGCAACTGGCGGCAGCGTTGGTGTTTCTGTGGAACAAGGGTCTGCCGCAGCCTGTCAGGGTTCGGCCGATTGCCCCGTCCAGCGCACCTGCACGGGCTCCAAGAGAAGGGGGACGCGAGCAGCGGGAACCTCGCGAGCCACGTGAACCCCGGGAGCGCAAGCAGATGGAAGGCGGAAGCTGGTTCAAGCTTTCCGTAGGACGTGCTGACAAGGCTGATCCCAAGTGGCTTGTGCCAGTTATCTGTCGTCTGGGTGGTGTCACCAAGAAAGACATCGGTTCCATCCGGATCGCGCCGACTTATACTCTTGTGGAAATCTCGCCTGAAAAAGCGCAGCGGTTTTCGGAATGTGCTTCTGCTGCGGATGCCGACGAAATCAAGATCGAGCCCGCCAAGGCGCCCACTGGCAACGAAGCGCCCTCGCCGCGTGGACGGGCCCCGGGTTCACGCTCCACCAAGCCACGTCGCGCCGGAGGCGATCCGGCTCGTGATTCCTCACGTAAGCGTCGGTAAAGATTAAAACTGACCGGGTTGTCTGGTGCGGGGGAAGTGGCCGGAAGGCTGTTTCCCCCGTTGTCGTTTGATACTCTGCTTTATTCACGCACTCTCGCGGCGAGTGCGACCAGGGCGCTGATTTGGCGGGTAAGAAATTCCCTCGTCCCAACGTCCGTCAGTTGCAGACTTTCCGGATCTATTTTTTGCGTGGCCTGCCCGATCATTGCTTCCGGCTTGTTGAGAACAAATGCATCCAGAAAGACCAGTGACTGACGAAGATGGTACTGTGCGCGAGCACCTCCGATGAGGCCCGGCGAGGCGGTCTGAATCGCCACCGGCTTATTGATAAAGGGTTGTGGCGAGACCCGGGAAAGCCAGTCGATCGCATTTTTAAGAACACCAGGTACGGAATAATTATATTCAGGCGTAACGATGATGACGCCATCGGAGGCGGCAATCTGCTGAGCCATGGCTATAACCGGGGCAGGAAAACTGCTCTCCTGCAAATCGGCATCGTAGTGCGGGAAGTCACCGATTGATCCCAAAGGCGTAATCGATACGCCTGATGGTGCCAGTTCAGGCAACGCCCGGGCGACTGCCGCGTTGAGTGATGATTTGCGTAGACTTCCTAAAAGAACAGAAAAGTTCAGTCTGGACTCTGTGTTCATGACTCGTCCCTGCCAGATACCTGAGATTACAGAGTATCATTTTGTGAAGCGGATATTCACAAAAGAGTGGAGCAGAAATGGGATATGTCCGTCCAGTGAGAAGAAAGTCATGATTGCAGGGTGCTCTGGTTCACGAAGGGAACCCGTCGAAAATGTCCTGCGATGAAGGATGCAACCTTATCCTGTGACATGGGGTATCCGAAGAGATAGCCTTGGACTTCGGTGCAGCCTTTGCTGCTCAGCCTGTAAAAATACTCTTCTGTTTCGACGCCTTCCGCTGTGACCGCCACTCCCAGATCGCCTGCCAGCGCGATTACTGCGCTGACAATAGCGGCGCTGCGGGAGTCTGACAGCATGTCCCGGACGAAGCTTGCGTCGAGTTTGATCTTCGAGAATGGAAAAAACCTCAGATATCCAAGAGAGGAATAGCCTTTTCCGAAATCATCCAGAACAATCCGGACGCCGAGCGAATCCAGTTCCTGTAAAACACTGTAAGTAGCGGCGTCAGATTCCATAAAGATGGTTTCAATGACCTCGAGCTGGAGTCGTCTTGGGGGATAGGACGTTTCTTTCAGAATTCTTCTGACTTCTCCGATGAAGTTGCGATGATAGAGCTGATCGACTGAAATATTGACCGATACCCACAGATTATGAGGCCATGAATGCGCCGTGCGGCAGGCTTCATCAAGAAGAGCATGGCCCAGATCGTGCATCAGACCAGCTTCTTCCGCGAGGCGTATGAATCGGTCAGGGGGGATTGGCCCCAGAACCGGGTGAGTCCATCGCGCCAGAGCTTCAAACCCAGCCAGCTGGCGGGTCTGAGCATTGATGATCGGTTGATAATGCAGGGTAATGCTGTGTGTCTGGATGGCTTCACGAAGATCGCGGATCAGATCTCTGCGGGAATCGGCTACTGCCCTGTAGGAGGGGACGAACACGCGGTACGTGTTGCCGCCATGCCGTTTTGCTTCGTAAAGCGCCAGGTCAGCCGCTTCCTGCAGGGTGCTTTCATTGGACCCTGCGGCAGGAGCCAGGGCAATCCCGGCGCTGATGGAACACTGGATGGCTGTCTCCGCGATGAAAAACGGGCGGGCAACCGTGCTGACGAGTTCAGTTGCCAGTTGTGTCGCGGAATCGAGGGAGGCGTTCTGATGGATAAGCACCATTTCATCGCCACCGATGCGGAACAGCATGTCGTTGTTCTTCAGGCAGGTCTGAAGGCGTTTTGACATCTCGATTAATGTCTGATCACCAATAGCATGTCCGAATGTATCATTGATGGGTTTGAATTTATCGAGATCCAGCGCCAGAAGGGCAAAAGGTATGTGCTCGCGGGATAGTTTTACAAGAACTGCCCGGAAGGAGTCCTCATAGGCGTAACGGTTCGGCAGGCCGGTAAGGCTGTCGTGGGCGGCTCTGAAGGAAGCTTGCTGATCCAGAGTGTAATCTTTGGTGATATCCGCCCCTATGCCTCTATATCCCGTGAATTCATCATTGTTGAAAAGAGGGTGTCCGGTGAAGGAGAGAACGCGGACTGAATGCGCGCCTTTGAGTGAAATGATCAGGTCGCGAAAAAACAGGCGTGAGTGCATGCATTCTGCAAGATGATGCCACTGCGCCTGCGCCGTAACATAGTCTTCAAGTGTTCGTAGAAACGGTTTTCCTGACAGACCTTCAGGGATCTGAAAAAGGGCTTCGAGTGCAGGGATGCCGCTTGTCAGATGACCTCTGACATCCGTTTCCCAAACCCATTCTCCCACACTCTGATCAGAACGCCGCAGCATCAGCCGGACGATTTCAGTCTGCTCTTCAAGCTCGATGCTTGTGATGATATAGCGTTTGAGCAGAATGGAGACCGCACGGCCCAGACCAAGAATGAAGCCTGCATAGATTCCCAGCAGCATCATGAGCACGACATAAAGCGTGTCGGGTTGCAGAAGCCACGCCCAGAACAGAGCGATCATGCAGCCAGCGATGATGGTGGTAGCGAGGGCGACAGTTCCGCAGAATAGTGGTGATACAGACAGGGACGTTGCGATGAGAGCGACGATGACGCCTGCAATCAATGTCTGTTCCTGATCTGACCCGCCGGGAAACACGATAACGGGAAGACTGGCCCAGCAGAAACCGACGAGGGTGTTGAAGATCGTAAAATTTTTTGTAGAAAGTGCGGATTTTTGGAAAAAACATATACATAAAGTATAGCTTAAAACGAGTATTTCAATGATAAGGAGAAGCGCGGTTCCATAAAATGGATGACGGGTTTCAATAAAAGATAATGTCAGTGGCGCACTGATGGTGTTCGCCGCCAGATGAAAAGGCAGCAGACGGAGAAGGGTTCTGCGCTGCTGCCCACTGACGATTGCCCTCAGGCGTGGTGGTATAACCGGTCCTTTCGGCAAGAAAGGAATGTTTTCGAGCGTCTTCCTGAGATGTATGAAAAAAACATATTTAGTCATATTTTAGAAAAAATATTATTTTTTAGACCCTTCATGCTTCTATCACCTCTCATGCACCATAAAAATGCCTCTATTTCTTATATCAAGAAGAAACAGAGGCATTTTCTCTTGAAAAAATGACACAATCATATTAAAATTAAATTAGATATTTATTCAAACCTTCTTTATTTTAACTTTATTTTAACTTTATTTTAACTTTATTTTAACTTTATTTTAAGAAACTTTTTCCGATTGGGCAAGAGTGTCCTGTATCTGAGTGGCTGCCCTGTCAAAAAGTTGAATGCAGCGGCGGATATTTGCAGTCATGGTTGCTCCCACAATTTCCGGGTCGTTTGAAGGGTGATAGGCTCTGGCCAGATCTTCATCTATTTCAAGATGTGATGGGCCATGATGGTCATGTGCATTATGAGCCTCTCCCCAGATCCAGCGACCGGAAGGAAATGCCCGTGTGAAGGCAGGAGCATGGCACAGATAAGCTGAAAGCTCCTCTGCAAGATATTCCACGCCTGCCAGCCAGGAAAAAAATTCAACAGGATCTTCGCTGGTTGAAGCCTGAATGAGATTTTCAATAGAGGAAAGCTGCGGGTAATGATCTGTATTCAGATCAATCCCCAACTCTTTGGCGCCAGCGACCCACAGCAGGGCGTGCGAACCCTCTTCTTCTTTCATCTCTCTGACAGCGTCACGTGCTTCCGAAAAAAATGTTTTCACGCGTGACTGACCGAAACGCTCCACAAGCGGGCGCAAAGGCAGGTGCCCGACGCGTTGATCGATGGCGCGCTCGAAGGCCTGCACGAAAGGCCAGAACCCGATCAGTAAAGCACGGATCGCTTCACGATCACCGTGGGCGCAGGCACGAATTAATGGCGATGAAAAAATACCTTCTCTGGTGCCGACACGGACAACATCACGATCAAGAACTGGTTCTGCAAACAGTAAGGCGTACATGGCGTAATCCTCAAATAAATTACCCCGGCTTTCGGGTTGTTCAGAATATTAGTGATTTTTTGTATTATAAATACTGTGATTTTATTAAATAATATTATGTAAATACAATGGATTTTATTTTCTATAATTTACATTAAATATTACGGTAACGTAACGAAAATGGTGGAAGAATACCGGTCCATAGAGGAACATGCATGTGTGGAAGTGTTGGGCAGGGATTACAAAAACGTGTGTTTTTTGTAATCCTTGCAATATCTGTTTTGAAAATAAAGAAAATTATTTCTCTATGAATTCAGAGAGTCCGGCCGCCTTGAGGACTTCTGCCTGCTGCTCCGCCAGTGCGTCTTCATCAAAATCAGCGATGAGATCCTGAAACATCCTGTGCCAGTTGAGTTTGGCTCCAATCCGCATGAAAACAGAACCGAGACCGATGGCGGAGCGATCGACCAGAACGAACTCTCTTGGGGGTTTTACACCACCTGTTTTCTGCAGGCCGGTATGGACACGCCCGGCTATATCGCGCCCAAAGATCGTTTCGGCATTTTCATTGATCGTGCGCTCACGATCTTCCATCAAAGGCTCGTAGAGGAAACTGGCCCACTCGTTGAGCACAGTTATCGTGTCAGGGGACAGGCCGTCAAAGCCCCACATCTCGTATGCATGCGCGGCGCGCTCTTCATCTTTCGTGCGCAGACCTTCACAGAGTTCGATGATTCCCCGGATGAAACGGGGACGGAAGACACGAATGGTTCCGAAATCTAGCAGATTGAACCCGAGATCATCGCGGACCGTGAAGTTGCCCATATGAGGGTCGCCATGAATGACACCATAACGGTAGAGCGGCACATACCACGCTTCGAAAAGCGCGCGCGCCATGGTGTTCCGTTCTTCCTGTGACGGGTTGGTGTCGAGAACCTTCTGCAGACCCTGTCCGTTGACCCACTCCATTGTCAGGAGACGGCGGGTGCAGAGCGAATCAACGGTTTTCGGAATGGTGACAGCGGCCGAGTTCTTCAGCATGAGACCGTAAAGCCGCAGGTTCGCAGCTTCGCGCTTGTAATCGAGTTCTTCCCTCAGGCGGTCGGTCAGTTCCTCGATCACATCGTCCTGGCGAATGGCGTTATCCAGCTTATGGTAAACGCCCATGGCCATACGGAACTGTTTGAGGTCAGCCTCGACCGTTGTGGTCATATCCGGATATTGCAGCTTGCAGGCGACAACTTCGCCATTCTGCAGAACAGCCTTGTGGACCTGTCCGAGACTGGCGGCCGCCGCCGCTTCACGGCCAAATTCACGAAAGTGCTTCTGCCAGTCAGGGCCAAGTTCTGCCGCCATGCGTCGACGCACGAAGCTCCAGCCCATGGGTGGGGCATTCGACTGCAACTGGGCCAGTTCCGTTGCGTATTCATCAGGAAGGGCGCCCGGAATGGTGGCGAGGAGCTGTGCGGCTTTCATCAGTGGTCCCTTGAGACCGCCGAGAATGGCTTTCAGATCTTCTGCGTGTGCAGCGCCATCTCCCTTGAAACCAAGACGATGCCCGGCCATGCGGGCTGCGATGCCGCCTACGGTGCCGGTGGTGCGGACCATGCGCCGAAATTCGCCGAACAGACCTGTCGTGTCGAGATCTTTCTCCGCCATGGCTCAGGCTTCCTCCAACTGATCAATAAAGCCCGAAATCACATCCAGTCCCTTGCGCCAGAAACCTGGATCGCTGGCATCAAGACCGAAGGGAGCCAGGAGTTCACCGTGCCGTTTGGTGCCGCCGGCTTCCAGCATCGCATGGTATTTCTCCCGGAAACCCGGTGCGCCCTGCTGATAGACGCCATAAAGCGCATTCACGAGGCAGTCTCCAAAAGCATAGGCGTAGACATAGAACGGCGTATGCACGAAGTGGGGCACGTAAGCCCAGTAGGTGTCATACTCAGGCGTAAAGTTGAAGGCAGGACCAAGACTTTCTGTCTGCACTTCACGCCAGATGGCCCCGATCTGCTCGGGGAGAAGTTCGCCTTCGCGACGGGCATGATGAACCCGGCTTTCAAACTGGTAGAACGCGATCTGACGGACGACCGTATTCAGCATGTCCTCAACCTTGGAAGCGAGGAGAAGTCTTTTCTGAATCGGGTCTTTTTCCGCATCGAGCAGATACTGGAAGGTCAGCATCTCACCAAACACACTGGCCGTTTCCGCCAGAGTCAGAGGTGTCGATGAGAGAAAATAGCCCTGTTTCGCAGCCAGTTTCTGATGCACGCCATGTCCGAGTTCATGCGCCAGCGTCATGACGTCGCGTGTGCGCCCACGATAGTTCATCAGGACATAAGGATGAACCGAAGGCACAACCGGATGGGCGAAGGCCCCCGGTGACTTGCCCGGAACGGGAGCGGCATCGATCCATGGTCTGTCGAAGAACTCGCCGACAATCGCTCCCAGCGATGGATCGAATTTCTGGTAAGCCTGATGCACGATGGCTTTGGCATCCGCCCATGGAATCTCTTTCTCGCGCATGCCGGGGAGGGGGGCGTTGCGGTCCCAGTGTTCCAGCTTCTCCAGACCGAGCCATTTGGCTTTCAGGCTGTAATAGCGATGGGACAGGCGGGGGAAGTCATCCGTCACGGCGGAGACAAGCGCATCGACGACCTCATCTTCTACCATGTTGGAGATATTGCGGTAGGACTCGGGGCGAGGATAGCGGCGCATCTTGTCGGAGATGGCCTTGTCCTTGGCGAGGGTGTTGGTCACCAGAGAGAACAGTCGGATATTGTCTTCCAGAGCCTTTCCGACAGCCTTGCCCGCCGCTTCGCGCCGGCTGCGATCCTGATCCGACATCCGGTTCAGCGCCTCGCCAAGGGGCATGTCCCGACCGTCCAGTGAGACACGAAGGGCCGTGATCTGCTCGTCGAACAGGCGGCACCAGGCGGAGGCGCCGGTCACGGATTTTTCCAGCAGCACCTGTTCGATATCGTCCGGCAACTGGTGCGGACGAAACATCCGGTGGTCACGCAGGAACGGCTGCCAGTGCGCCAGCGCGGAGGAGGAAGACAGTTTCGCCTCCAGCACATCTTCCTCGATAGTGTTCAGTTCCAGCGTGAAGAATAGCAGATCCGACGAGATGTCAGAGATTCGTTCGCGAACGGCCTGACTGAACTTGCCCGTTTCGGGATCGTTCATGTCGGCAGAGAAGGAGAGCGACGCGAAGGAGCCGACCTTGCCGAGAGTTTCGTTGATCGTCTGGCTGGTCTCGATCGCTTTCGCCAGATCAGCGCCGGACAGGGAAGCAACGGTGCCTTTGTAACGGCCTGCAAACGCCTTGGCCTCGCTGGCGGCACGATCCAGATCGGCTTTCAGGGCAGGCGAGTCGGGGCTCGTATAAAGGTCAGACAGATCCCAGCGGGGAGGGACGTCACCATTGTCGCTCCCTGATGCGGGCCCTGATGCGGGCAAGCTGTCTGGCGCCAGTGGGGCCTGAACGAAAAGGGCGCACAGCCGGACGTGCGAGGGGGGAAGGGGAGCCTGATCAACCATGGTCCGGATTGTAGCGCGCGCGCGCGCAGGTGGCGAGGCCGATTGATTCTTCACCCGCAGCAGTATTTCCCGCACTTTATCCTGCTGACTTTTGTAGTTTTCTCCCCTATGGAGCGGGCATGACCGACACGCCTCTTTCCCTGATCCGTAACTTCTCAATCATCGCCCATATCGACCACGGCAAATCCACCCTTGCCGACCGGATGATTCAGGCATGCGGCGCGCTGACCGCCCGCGAGATGACCAATCAGGTGCTCGACAACATGGAACTGGAGCGCGAGCGCGGCATCACCATCAAGGCGCAGACCGTGCGCCTGACCTACCCGGCCAAGGACGGCAAGACCTACATCCTGAACCTGATGGACACGCCGGGCCACGTTGATTTCGCCTACGAGGTCAGCCGTTCGCTCGCCGCCTGCGAGGGCTCGTTGCTGGTCGTGGACGCCTCGCAGGGTGTGGAGGCGCAGACGCTGGCCAACGTGTATCAGGCCATCGACGCCAATCACGAAATCGTGCCCGTCCTCAACAAGATCGATCTTCCTGCCGCCGAGCCGGAGCGGGTGAAGGCTCAGATCGAGGAAGTCATCGGCATCGACGCCGAGGACGCCGTGGAGATTTCGGCCAAGACCGGCATCAATATTGAAGGTGTGCTGGAGGCTGTGGTCACGCGCCTGCCGCCGCCAACGGGTGAGGCGGATGTGCCTCTCAAGGCGATGCTGGTGGATAGCTGGTATGACGCCTACCTCGGCGTCATTATCCTTGTCCGCATCAAGGAAGGTCGCCTGAAAAAAGGTATGCGTATCCGGATGATGTCGAGCGGTGTGACTCATCTGGTGGATCAGGTCGGTGTGTTCGCGCCGCGTATGGTGCCGGTGGATGACCTCGGGCCAGGCGAGATGGGCTACATCAATGCCGCCATCAAGACCGTCGCCGACTGTAACGTGGGTGACACCATCACCGATGACCGTCGTCCGGCGGACAAGCCGCTGGAAGGGTTCAAGCCGTCCATTCCAGTGGTCTGGTGTGGTCTGTTCCCGGTCAACGCGGACGATTTCGACAAGCTGCGTGACAGCCTCGCCAAGCTGCGTCTGAATGATGCTTCGTTCCACTATGAGGCGGAGACATCCGCCGCGCTTGGTTTCGGCTTCCGGTGTGGCTTCCTTGGTCTGCTGCATCTCGAGATCATTCAGGAGCGTCTGTCCCGTGAGTTCGATCTCGATCTGATCGCGACCGCGCCGTCCGTTGTCTATCACCTGAAGATGAATGACGGCACGGAAGAGGATCTGCATAATCCCGCCGACATGCCCGATCCGATGAAGATCGAGTATATCGAGGAGCCGTGGATCAAGGCGACGATCATGGTGCCGGACGAGTATCTTGGCGCCGTGCTGACGCTGTGCACCGAACGGCGCGGTGTGCAGGTTGACCTGACCTATGTCGGCAATCGTGCCATGGCGATCTATCGCCTGCCTCTCAACGAAGTGGTGTTCGATTTCTATGATCGACTCAAGTCGCTGACACGTGGTTACGCCAGTTTCGACTACCAGATGGATGGGTACGAGGAGAGCGACCTCGTAAGGATCTCGATTCTCGTCAATCAGGAGCCGGTGGATGCGCTGTCCTTCATCGCGCATCGTGCGGCCGCCGAAAGTCGTGGTCGCGCCATCTGTGCCCGCCTGAAAGACCTGATCCCCCGTCAGCTCTTCAAGATCGCCATTCAGGCCGCCATTGGTGCGCGTGTGATTGCGCGTGAGACCATTGGTGCTCTGTCCAAGGACGTGACGGCGAAGTGCTATGGCGGTGATATCTCACGTAAGCGCAAGCTGCTGGAGAAGCAGAAAGAGGGAAAGAAGCGGATGCGGCAGTTCGGCAAGGTCGAAATTCCGCAGAGTGCGTTCCTTGCTGCGCTGAAAATGGATCGATGATCTGACGGGCCTTTGTCAAACCGGTACAGGTATGGCGATGCCCTGCGGTCTTATTGAAATACAATCTTTTGAAGGTTTGATTGCGTGAGTCGCCTCTGGCTTTGAAAGCCGGAGGCGGTCCTGTATTGTCTCTCTGGGCGACGCTATGGTGTAAGTAATCTGTGTGGATATACCGGATCATTATTAGTATTGGTCGTTTGGATGATCTGGAATGGAATTCAGGTAAATTCTATTTGGATTCCTGTATATCAAGTGTGTGCGATTTTTGAGTTTTATTGTGTATTTTGTATTTTATATCAATAATGAGATAAAGAATCAGGTGATCATTTCGGGTCGGGTAGAGTTTGCGGCGCGGAAAGGGGTTTCGTAGGGGGGGAGAATGTGGTGATTTGAGGTCCAACATTTCCAATATGGGGAATGCTCGCGTTGAAGAGCCGGATTCAGCCATATGACTAGTTGCGCCCCACTATGACATCGAAGATATCTGCCCCATCCGGAGTGGGGAAAGCCGCAACAAGTGGTTTTCTCTGGCTTGTCGTTCAAAGTCTTGCGTCGCGAGGCATCGGTTTCTTCTCCCAGCTCATTCTCGCCCGTCTGCTCCTGCCGGAAGATTTCGGGGCGATCGGTCTTGCGTTGACGGTCACCAGCATCGCTAATTCCCTGATCGGTTTCGGGATCGACGAGGTGCTGCTCCAGCGCCAGAAAACCATGACGCTCTGGGAGCCGCTGGCGTTCTGGATGTGTGTGGGCGTGAGTCTGATCGGTATGGTCGGCATGATTGCGGTGGCGCCTTTCGCGGCGCATTGGTACCATTCACCAAGCCTCGTCGGCCTTATTATCGCTATTGCGATCTCCACACCGCTGAGGGCATTGGGCACGGTGTCAGCCGTAAAGATCAGGGCGGAAATGGACTTCCGTTTTCTGGCTGGCTGCAACACCTTCGAAATTGTAACGCTCCAGCTTCTGACGATCATTCTCGCGGCACTGGGCGTGGGAGCCTATGCTTTTGCCATCCCTTATTCTGTCGTCGCCATTCTTCGTACAGCGTGGCTCTGGAAACGGGCCGCACCTTTCACCAGGGGGCGTTACAGAAAAATTCAGGCCCGCTATCTGCTGGGTAACAGCACGCTGATCCTGCTGAGCCGGACCTGCGTCGAGTTCATCAATCAGGGGGATTACATCGTCCTCGGCCTGATAGCGTCCAAGATGATGGTTGGATACTATTTCTTCGCTTTCCGCTTTGCGGCACAGCCCGTGCGTATGCTGGCGGGGAATGTAAGCAATGTTGTTTTTCCAGCGCTTGTGCAGTTCCGTAATGAACCGGCGCGCCAGACCGATGCCGTTATCCGCGCGTGCCGCCTGCTGGGTTATCTCGTCATGCCGTTCTGTTTCCTGCAGGCCGGTCTGGCCAAGCCGGGTCTTCACCTGCTGTTTGGTGAGCGCTGGATGCCCGCGGTGCCTTATGTCATCATTCTGAGTATTGGGTTGCCATTCGATGCGCTCAGCTGGATCACGGGCTCGCTTCTGAGCGCCCGGCGCGAGTTCAGGCGTTCATGTCGCTACCAGTTTATCGCTTTGCCGCTGTTTTATATCATGGTGGGTATTGGCGGATATTGGGATGGCGTCATGGGCGTGGCCCTTGCCGTGGCCGCTTATTATTTTACCTGGCCTCCCATCACCTCCTACCTGATCCTGATCGGGTCCGGCACATCGTTCCTGACGGTGGCCGAATTCTATTTCCTTCCCATGTTCTTTGCCTGCATCGCTATCGGGCTTGGTATGGGCTTCGCACAGATCAGCCTGTTTCACGGCAACGATTTTGCCGAATGCATGGTCATCGGCCTTGTGACCTGCATCATCTACCCAGCGCTTCTGGCCGTATTCCGGCCTGACATGTTCAAGGAAATCGTGAATCGGTTCGGAGGAAAGCTCAGGAAACGGCGTCAGGCGGCCAACGCTGGCGTCTGATCCATTCCCGGCAGGCTTGCTGGCGCTGCTCCCAGCCAAGCCTTTCCAGTTCTATCAGTTCCAGACGGGCATAAGCAGCCGCATCTTCGCCCTCACGCTCTGAGAGGGCTTCGGTCTGACTGCGGGCGAAGAGGTTTCACACTGTCTCACGTCGGGCAGGGCTGTCTACCCACATGAAACGCCATGGCTCACTGAGGCCAACCGAAGGCGCCGTGCTTGCGACCTGCAGCAACTCGTCGAGCGTGTTCTCTTCCACGGGTTAAGGGCGGACATGCCGAACATCCCGCCGCCCACGAAAAACATCCCCAGAATGGCTGAAACTGTCATCCTCTATAGGCTTCGCCGGGGGGCAGGAGTTTGCCGGGGTTAAGGATACCGCGCGGGTCCATCGTCTGCTTCAGGGCGCGCATCACACTGAGCGCCCCGACACCGTGTTCAGGCTCAAGGAATTCCAGCTTGCCAATTCCGACGCCATGTTCACCGCTGCATGAGCCGCCCAGAGCCAGAGCGCGGCCCACAATTTTGCGATCCAGTTCAAGCAGCCTCGCACGGCCTTCAGCGGAGTTCTCCGTGAGAATCAGCGTGTGAAAATTGCCGTCGCCCACATGGCCCAGCATGGCGGCACGCAGGCCGGAGGCGGCAATATCCTCGCGTGCGCCATCGATCAGTTCGGCGAGACGGGAAATCGGCACGATGCAGTCCGTGGAGATGACGAGCGCCGAGTGGTCGATGGCGCGGGCTGCCCAGAAGGCGTCGTGACGGGCTTTCCACAGACGGGTGCGTTCTTCAGGTGTGTCTGCCCACGCAAAGCCTAGACCGCCATTGTCGCGGGCAATGCTTTCTGTCGCCTCGACCTGTTCACGCACGGACGCGGGGCCGCCGGAAAACTCGAAGAACAGTGTCGGCAGGGGTTTCAGTTCGTCGAGGTGTGAGAAAGCGATGCTGGCCGCCATCTGCACCTCGTCCAGAAACTCCACACGGGCGACGGGCAGGCCATACTGGATCATCTCGACGGCGGTGGTGATCGCCTCGTCCACGGTGCTGAACTGGCAGATTGCGGCGGCGATGCTTTCCGGCAGTCCGTAAAGACGCAACTGGATCTCGGTGATGATGCCCAGCGTGCCTTCCGAGCCAATAAACAGCGACGTCAGGTCATAGCCTGTCGAGGATTTACGGACCTGCCCACCCGTGCGGATCACTTCGCCGGTCGCCAGCACCACGGTCATGCCGAGCACGTTTTCCTTCATCGTGCCATATTTAACCGCCGCCGTGCCGGAAGCGCGGGTGGCGCACATGCCGCCGAGCGTGGCCTCGCCACCGGGATCGACAGGAAAGAACAGACCGGAATCGCGGATGCGGGTGTTGAGTTCCTGTCGCGTCAGACCGGCCTGCACACGGCAGTCGAGGTCCTCCGGATTGAACTGCACGATCTCCGTCATGCGGGACAGATCGAGGCTGATGCCGTCTGCGGGTGGCGTGACATGGCCTTCAATCGACGTGCCTGCGCCGAATGCTACGACCGGCACCCGATGTTCATGACACAGCGACAGCACGCGGGAGACATCGTCCGTGCTTTCCGCGAAGACAACGGCGGCTGGCAGGCAGGAGACATCCAGAGCCTCGCCGTGACTATGTTCCTCACGCACGGAAGGCACGGTGCTGATCTGGGTGCCCATGGTCTCGCGGAGGGCGGAAAGAACAGTTTCCACGCCGGTCATCGGGGCGGAGAGGGTGTCGGACATGAGGAGAGACCTGATTGATGAAAATGAATTCAGAAGGTTGTATCCGCTCATCACCCATTCGGCTACCGATGCAGGAACGCGGCAGGGTTTCCTTTACAGGCAAGAAAACGGTGCTGTTCACGCCTGAGAAACCTCTCCGGGCTTGACATGAGCGCCCGTGACCGGCTTCCTCCGCCCCTGAATTTTCATAGTGTGGCCGGACAGCTTCCCGCTGTCCGCGCCGCGTTCCAGCCGGGCAGGAATTGACCACATGCATCCGTATCGCACCCATAGCTGCGCCGCCCTCCGCGCCGAAGACGCCGGAAAGACCGTGCGCCTGTCCGGCTGGGTCCACAGCAAGCGGGATCACGGTGGCCTGCTGTTCATCGATCTGCGCGATCAGGACGGCCTGACGCAGATCGTCATTCCCGCCGAATCTCCGGTCATGCCGGTGGCCGAAGAAGTCCGTGTCGAGAGCGTCATCACCGTGACGGGCGAGGTCGTGCTGCGTGAGGAAACCACGCGCAACCCGAACCTGCCGACCGGCGATATCGAACTGCGCGCGAAAGAGTTCACGGTGCAGTCCGCCGCCGCCGTCCTGCCGTTCCAGGTGGCCGGCAACGAGCATTACGGCGAAGAACTGCGCCTGAAATACCGCTATCTCGACCTGCGCCGTGAGAAGATTCACCGCAACATCCTGCTGCGCTCGCAGGTGATCGCCAGCCTGCGTCGCCGTATGGTCGAGCAGGGCTTCACCGAGTTCCAGACGCCAATCCTGACGGCTTCCTCCCCGGAAGGCGCACGCGACTTCCTCGTGCCGTCCCGTCTGCATCCAGGCAAGTTCTACGCGCTCCCGCAGGCTCCACAGCAGTTCAAGCAGCTCGCCATGGTCGCGGGTTTCGACCGCTACTTCCAGATCGCGCCCTGCTTCCGTGACGAAGCCGCCCGCGCTGACCGCAGCCCCGGCGAGTTCTATCAGCTCGACTTCGAAATGGCTTTCGCCACGCAGGAAGAAGTATTTGCAACACTTGAGCCGGTCATGGAAGGCGTGTTCCGCGAATTCGGTAATGGCCGCGCTGTCACCCCCGCGCCGTTCCCGCGCATCCCGTATGCCGAGGCGATGGCCGTTTATGGCTCCGACAAGCCCGACCTGCGTAACCCTCTGAAGATCGCCAACGTCACCGAGCAGTTTGCCGACTCATCCTTTGGTCTGTTCGCGAAAATCGCGGCGAGTGGTGGCGAAATCCGCGCCATCCCGGCTCCGGGCGCTGGTCCGAAGCCGCGTGGCTTCTTCGACAAGCTGAACGCATGGGCGCGTGAGAACGGCGCTGGTGGCCTCGGCTACATCCAGTTCGACGAGGAAGGTGGCAAGGGACCGATCGCCAAGAACCTTGAAGCCGACCGCGTGAAGGCCATTCAGGACAAGCTCGGCCTGAAAGCCGGTGACGCCGTGTTCTTCGCCGCAGGCAAGGGCGACGAGGTGGCGAAGTTCTCAGGGCAGGTCCGCACCAAGATTGCGACTGAACTTGAACTGATCGAGGAGGGCGAGTTCCGCTTCTGCTGGATCGTCGACTTCCCGATGTATGAGAAGAACGAGGAAACGGGGCAGATCGACTTCTCCCACAATCCGTTCTCGATGCCGCAGGGTGGTCTTGAGGCGCTCAACACGCAGGACCCGCTCGACGTCAAAGCCTATCAGTATGACATCGTCTGCAACGGCATCGAACTGACCTCCGGCGCGATCCGTAACCACCTGCCGGACCTGATGATCCGCGCCTTCGAGATCGCGGGTTATCCGGAAAGCGTGGTCGAGGAGCAGTTCGGCGGCATGCTCAACGCCTTCCGCTTCGGCGCTCCGCCGCATGGTGGCGCTGCTCCGGGCGTGGACCGCATGGTCATGCTGCTGGCCGACGAGCCGAACATCCGCGAGGTCATCCTGTTCCCGCTGAACCAGCAGGGCGAGGATCTGATGATGGGCGCACCGTCCACCGTCGAGCCTGCGCGTCTGAAGGAACTCTCCATCGCGCTGAACCTGCCCAAGCCGAAGCCTGTCGTGAAGAAAGACGCGGCGGAGACGGAGTGAGGCGCTGCTAAGCGTTTTTGTGATGGGGTGAGTTTGGAGGCCGGGAGCAGATTTGTTCCCGGCTTTTTTGTGAGGAATCTTTTGATTTGACTGCTTAGGGAGGGAAGACTGTCCGTTGCCCAATGAGATGTTAAGAATTTATTCATTCATTTCAGGAGGGAACATGATGATTGTAAGACAAAACGAATATTCAATTATGTCACTATGGATACTGATATTGATATAGCTGATAATTATGGTTTTGAATGCAAATATGGAACAATAGCACTTCGCATCTTTGATGAGTTAATTCAAGGAACGACTACGGCAGCAAAGAACTCGTAGTGAGAAGCGGCCTTAGAGTGATCCAGCGTACCGTTGTAACGCCCGGATCGCACCCGTAACACCCAGCGTCATAAGCGCCAAATGACACACTCAGCCCCTCATTTGTAAATGACCATTTCTTCGGTTCAATCACTGTCTCCAAAATCGCACGCTTTTCTTCATCGTTTCTTGGCTTCCAGCCTTTCTTAAATAAGACGTTCCAAAAAAGCTGCTGTAATTTGGCGGGCCACCCAGTTGTGAAAACGTCAGCCGGAGTCAACTCCCGTGAGCCTTGATCCCAAACGCGATTGTCACTTCCAGACGAAACAAAGCCATGCGACGTACCATCGCAGTATGTATAATCAGTCCATACCATACTTATGACGTGGTTATTCACGTAACTGATGTCATAGCGAATATCTTCGTTACCTTGCTGGTTATCGCACTTGGTATCTGTGCTGACTTGGCCTTTGTTGGAAATCTTGTTCCAAGTAATCGTATCTGCCGATTTTGGACCGTCAATTTGAGGATAAGAGAGATGCTGGTCATGAAATTCCAACAGATTGCCGGAAATATCCGAAATATTGTATGGCTCTGCCGCGAATGAGTCGACCTGATTGAACAGAAAAGGCCCGATCTTTCTTCCGACTGCATCGAGGCCGTGCAGTCGGGCCTGATAGAGCTGATGTAGGCAGTTGGCCTGATCTGCACGAGAGTTATTTTCGGAGATAGGAGTAATTGGACAAACGATCTCTACATATCGCAACCAATTTCGTTCGGATTTTCGTAGTAGATCCGCACCGTAAGGACTTAAACTCTCTATTTTCTGTTCGTAAACACGAGTAAGTTGATCGTCGAGCGCTGACAATTCTGCATTCTGACAGATAAGCTTATCTTTTGGCTTGGAGACTGAAGTACAATTGAAGCTTGCAGCTGACACCTGTTGAGGTAATGCAAGCGCTCCCAATGCTGCCAGCCATATGCTACGCATTATAGGAAACCTTTTCAGACCAAGAGTATTCAGACGTAATCAAATAGTCTTTTAGCCTATTTTTTACAAGGTGGTTTATCATACCCCATCACGTTCACCTTTCGGGTGTCCAAGGATTCAGATGAATTGGAATATCTATTTTTAAGATCGCTTCGTCGGCCAATTTTTGACGAAAATGATTGATTCGCCACGTGTTTCAAAAAAGATAGCCTCTTCAGAGGTTTTTCAAGAAAAGCCTTATTAAGAATTTCCTTATAGTTTAGAAGAGCTTTTACGAATAGAATTTTGAAACACTCTACTATCGATTTAATAAACTGCTTTCGTTATTATTGCCATAATTTCAAATCACTCAGCCCGCAACCCGGCATTTTTCCTCTCCACCGGCACCGCCGCAATCAGCGTCTCCGCAGGCGGCGGTTCCGGCAACTGCGGCAGATCGTTCAGTTCCATCAGAAACTCCTGCTCCCGCACATCGAGCTGACGCCCGATTGCCCGCTCAGTCAGATCGTTGATATTGCGGTCCGCCAGGAGCGAATGCAGCACGCGCCGTTGCAGTCGCACGATGCGAAGCCGCAGCATCAGTTCGTCGCGTTTCCTCTGCACGCTGTCACTGCGTTTGCCTTCGCCGTCGTCGAGTGTCGGGTCCAGACGGCGCAGGCGTTCGTTGAGCTCGGTCATCAGCAGACTGACCGTGTCGTTGGTGCGGTTGGCGTCTGGCGGCTGGCGGGCCTGTTCCGCCTGAAGGGCGGCAATCGCCGAATGAAGAAGCGTGATGCTGGTTTCCAGAAGTTCGCGTTGCGCCGGGGTTTCACCATCATTGCGCGGAAGCAGCGCGAGGGCGCGAGGCAGACCGAAGGTGGTCAGCAGCAGCGAGGTGATGATGACGCCGGTCGCCAGCACAACCATCACGGTCCGCTCCGGCATATCGCTTTCCGGCGGCAGGGAAATGATGGCGGCCAGCGTGACGGCGCCGCGTGCGCCCGCCAGTGTCATGACCAGCACATTGCGCCATGATGGCAGGGTCTGCGGACGATGGATCAGTTTTCCGACACCATAAAAAACCAGGCCGTTCGCCACCATCCAGACGGCGCGGAGAATGCTCATGGCGCACTGGATGCCGAGAATCGCCAGAGGCAGCATCCACGGCGTCAGACCGGCGGACTGGACAATGTGAGAAGCCTGCTCGACCTGACCGGGCAGTTGTTGGCCCAGCATGATGAACACCAGTCCATTCAGGGTGGCATAAAGCTGGTCCCACAATGTCGTGGCGCGCAGTCGGGTTTCGATCTGCGTTTCCGCCATCACGCCAGTCAGACGGATGGAAATACCAGCGGAAACGGCTGCCAGAATCCCGGAGCAGTTCACGGCATCGGCAGCGAGATAGATGATGTAGGGGATAAGCAGCGAGATCAGAATATGATTCGCGGAATCATCGTATCCCCGTTTGAGCGCCATCAGCTCGATCCGGGCAAAGAGCCAGCCAAGACCTGCGCCGATGAGCACGCCGCCGAACGAGACATACACAAAGTTGCTGGAGGCCGCCTTCAGGGAGAACAGGCCGGTCGTGGCGGCGGCGACCGCGAATTTGAAGCAGACAAGACCGGACGCGTCATTCAGCAGGGCTTCGCCGTTCAGAATCTGCGTCAGGCGGGCAGGCGCTTTCGCTGTGGCGAGGAAGCTGTTGACGGCGACGGCGTCGGTCGGGGAAAGCGCCGCCGCCAGCGCCATGCCTGCGACAGGCAGGATGGCGGGCATGATCCAGTGAACGGCGTATCCTCCTGCTACGGTGCTGAAAACTACCAGTCCAACAGCCAGTGACAGAATGATGGCTCGTAACTCCCCGAACTCCCGCATGGGGATGCGGTAGGCGTCGACAAACAGCAGCGGCGGCATCAGCAGAAGCAGGAACAGTTCCGAGGAAAGCGGCACGGAAAACCCGAGGAAACTGACGGCGCTTCCGGCGGCGATCTGCAAAAGTGGCAGCGGAATACGAAAAGGGAACAGTCGTCCCAGCAGGCCCGACAGGGCGGTTATGACAAGCAGGGCCAGAACGGTAAGGGCGACTTCCATCAGAACTCTCGTTTAGAGGGGAAGGGGCCGCCTCTTTCCGGAAAAGGTATTGCTGACGGAAGCGGGAGCGGCAAATGAAAAATCATGTGAGAGATCAGCGATGTGAAAGACTTGTGTCGCTTCCCATTGACCCGGCAGCTTTGTGTTCCCATTATTTTATAAAGAGTAAGGTGCGGTGTGTCTGTGCGTTGTCCATGGGGAGACGTGAGCAGGCTGCGCCAGGAGAGATTCGTGCGGGTGCGTCACAAGGCGGCCCGGAACCGGATCTGCGATTTATGGTGCGGGTTATGACCGTTCCGGATCTGGTGGAGCAGAATAATGGCGACTGAGGGCCCCGAGGCACAGTTTCTCAAGCCGCGTCTTAACGCGCTGGTAGCTGAAGCCGCGAAGAATGGCTTTTCGACGGACGTGACAATCGCCGTTCTGATTGATCTGCTGGATACGGAGAGTTTTGGTGTGACCACGCCTGAAGGAGAAGATGAGTGAGCGCAGGCGATCCATATCAGGTACTGGGTGTCGCGCGAACCGCGAGTCAGGACGAGATCCGCAAGGCCTATCGTAAGCAGGCCAAGAAATATCATCCGGACTTCAATCCGGATGACAAGGAAGCCGAGGAGAAATTCAAGGCCGTCAATCAGGCGAACGACCTGTTGTCGGACGAAGCCCAGCGGGCGCGTTACGATCGCGGTGAGATCGATGCGGGCGGACAGGAGCGTGCGCCGCCGGGTTACGGGGCGCATGGCGGCTATCGTGACTTCGGAGAAGGCATGGGCGGCTTCCGTCAGGGAGGCGGCGCTGGTGGCTTCTCGACCGAGGATCTGAGCGACCTGTTCGGCGGTATGTTCGGTGGGGGCCGAGGCGGGGGTGGCGGTTTCAATCGTCGTCCTTCCGGTCCGCAGCCAGGTCAGGACAGATCCTATAATCTGACGGTTTCCTTCGCCGATTCCGTTCTGGGAGCGACATCGCGTGTTTCGCTGCCGGGCGGCTCGACGCTGGATGTCCGCATTCCGCCGGGTATCGAGAGTGGTCAGGTTCTGCGGCTGCGTGGAAAAGGCGGCGAAGGTGTGCAGGGCGGACCTGCCGGGGACGCCCTCATCACGGTCACTGTGGCTGCGGATACGCACTATACCCGGGAAGGCCGTGACCTTCGGCAGACGTTGCCGGTCGATCTGAAAACGGCTGTTCTGGGTGGTCCCATTACGGTGCCGACGCCATCTGGCGCTGTGCGCATGAATGTCCCGGCTGATTCAGATACTGGCACTGTCCTGCGTCTGAAGGGGCGTGGCGTAAAGGAACATGGGAAGCACGAAGCCGGAAATCTTTATGTTCGGCTGGAAGTGCATATTGGAAAGGCTGATGAGAAGCTGAAGGAGTTTCTCAAGGGGCAGGCTGCCGAGGCTGCGGCGCCGTCTTCCGCGGAGTAGCTCTGGAGTTCTCGCAGTCTCTTTCGAATGCAGGCGGCGCCCTCTGTCATCTTGCATGACAGAGGGTGTTTTGTTTCAGGAGCCTAGCGAGGGCCGCCCGCCATACCGTTCACGATCACGGCGGAAATGATGCCAGTTGCGATCGCGGTCAGAAGGAACTGATTGCCCGACCGGACCCAGCGATAGCCGTTGGGAGGCGCATAAAGGCCGTTGTACGACTGCCAGTTATTGATCCAGGGATCACCGCCCCAATAACGTGCGCCGGGACGCCATCTGTTCATGGGCGGCGGCGGTGGGCCACGGCGACCGTAGCCACCACCGTAACCGCCACCGCGAAAATAGCGCTGTCCCGGTCCGCCCCGGTCTGGTCCGCTCCGGTCTGGTCCCCCTCGTCCGGGGCCGCTGTTATGACGAGGTCCGCCCCCTCCGCGATAACCACCGCCTTGAAGAGGCTGAGCCATCGCGCAGACAGGCGCAATGCTCAGAACAGACGCCATCAGGAATGCGATCGGTTTTATTCGCATAAAGAACTCGTTTCCTGAGCTGTGTTGAAAGCCAATATGACACGAAGACGATGGCGCCAGCATAGCGTTGATTCAAGATGACGTCAGAGGGATGGGGATAATTTCATCCGAGGCCGGATTTGCCCTGATGAACGAAGGAGCGGAACTATCCGGAGGAAAACGAGGCTGATCAAAAAGGATAGTGACGGCCGACATGTCGCCGCTGTGTCCCGGAAGTCGTTTGAGAAATCTGTAGAACAGGATTTTCTGGTGGCAGCCTCTCACGTCCTGCTGAAGAGGGGTGCGCGCGCGCCGAAACCAGTATCCATTTTCAGGCTTCTTCCTCGCCCTCTTCGCCAAATCGCGAATTCCTGTGGACCCATACGGACATGAGCAGCCCGAAACCCAGCATCACATTGATCAGGGCTGAACCGCCATAGGATACCAGAGGCAGAGGCACGCCGCCGACCGGGATGGCGCCCATCACCATGGAAAGATTGACCAGACAATACAGGAAGAAATTCACTGAAATGCCAAGAGCCAGCAGTCGTCCGAAACGGTTTCGGCTGCGGATGGCCATCACCATGCCACCGAGAATGAGAAGGAGGAGCAGGCCAATGACCAGCATTCCGCCTGCGTACCCCCATTCTTCTGCGATGGTCGTGAAAATGAAGTCTGTCTGCTTTTCGGGCAGAAAGTTCAGCTGTCCCTGTGTGCCGTGCAGATAGCCCTGTCCCCACATGCCACCGGACCCGAGAGCGATTTTTGACTGGATGATGTTGTAACCCGCGCCCAGAGGGTCATTTTCCGGATGGAGGAAGGTGGTGATACGTGCTCTTTGGTAATCGTGCAGATGGGAATAGGCAATTTTCAATAGAAAGGGCATGGGCAGCAGGAGAAGGGCAATCTGCCACAGGCGCATTCCTGCGGCGAAGAAGAGAGACGCGCCAATGCCGCCAATAATTACGGCCGTGCCAAGATTGGGTTCCTTGAGAACCAGCCCTACCGGGATCAGCACCATCAGCGCCGGGATGATCAGGCGGAGCGGATTGCCCATCTTGCTGTAGGGAATGCGGGAAAACCATGTCGCCAGCATCAGGACCAGAGCGACCTTGGCATATTCCGACGGTTGAACCTGCGTGCCGCCGATCATCACCCAGCGTTCCGCGCCTTTGCCGACATGCCCCATCTGCAGCACGACCGCCAGCAGCGCCAGCGAGGAGAGATAGAGTGGCACAGCCAGTCGGACGAGAATCTTGGGAGGCAGCATCGCCACGGTCAGCGTCAGGACCAGCCCGAAGCCGAAACGCGCCGCCTGAGGCCCGGCGAAAGGACGGGCGGAGCCGCCGCCTGCCGAATATAGCGCAATATAGCCGACGCCTGCGAGCGTGCAGATGAGGAGGATGTACAGCCAGCTGACCTGCCAGAGTTTTGACAGTGTCCGGAAATTCGGCTCGGCGCGTAGCAGCCGCTTGCGAAAACGCCTCATCGGCATCCGTGAATCCACGGTGACGCCCTCCTTGAAATCAGATCGGGACCAGATCAGAGACCGTGCAGACTAATCTGCATCCGCAACTGTCTGTCCCGGCGCACTTTTGTGATTGACCGGATCGCGCAGCAGGGTGTCGGTCATGATGTCCCGGGCAAGCGGTGCGGCCGCCTCGGCACCGGCGTTACCATGTTCTATCACGACCGAAACCGCATAGCGCGGAGAGTCGTAGGGCGCAAAGCAGATGAATAGCGCATGGGGACGAAACTCCCATGGGAGAGTAGCCGAGTTGAAGTGACCGCTCTCTCGGAGGGCCCTGGAGACGCGCCGTACCTGCGCGGAACCGGTCTTCCCGGCCATTTCAATGCCGGGGATGCTCAGTCGCGCCTTGGGGGCCGTGCCGTGAGTCTCGTTCACAACAGCAAACATACCCTCTCTGACGGCCCGCAGGTAACGTTCGTCCATTGCAAGTTCAGGCCAGTACTGGGGGTCGACCTGAGACCCGATATCGCCGTTCACCGCACGGACGAGATGTGGCTCGACTTTGCGGCCCGTCGCAAGGCGGGACGTGTAGGTTGCCAGTTGCAGGGGAGTAACCTGCACGAAGCCCTGACCGATACCACTGACCACGGTATCGCCGCCGTTCCAGTGATGTTTGTGTTTCTGTCGCCATTCCGGCGTGGGGATGAGCCCAAGCCGCTGGTGAGGCAGTTCGATATCCAGTTCCGTGCCGAGACCCAGTTCGTGGGCGGAAGCCGCCAGCCTGTCCATGCCGACTTTCATGGCGACTTCGTAGAAGTAGACGTCGCATGAATATTTCAGCGCAAGATGGAGATCGACCGAACCGTGACCGTGCTTCGCCCAGCAGTGGAACCGCGCTCCGCCCAGATCGAAATGACCGGGACAGAAAAACCTGTCGGTTGGAGAAATGACGCCCGCGTTCAGGGCCGCCATCGCAACGGCGGGTTTGAAGGTGGAACCGGGCGGATAGACGCCTGAGACAGTCTTGTCGATCAGGGGCGTCCTCTGGTCGCTGGTCCAGTCAATCCATTGTGCGCGGCTGACGCCACTGTCGAACAGGGAGGGATCGAAGGACGGCGTACTGCACATGGCCAGCACTTCACCGTTCCGGCAGTCCATGACGACGGAAGAGGCGGCGAGGTCGCCGATCCTGTTCTGGATGGCTTGCTGCAATCCCACGTCGAGTGTCAGCGCCAGTTCATCACCAGGGGTGCCGTCCTGCCTGTCGAGTTCCTTCATGACCCGACCGACAGAATTGACCTCCATTTCCACGGAACCGGCCTGTCCCCGCAGCATGGCATCCTGACTCTGCTCGACACCGGCGCGGCCGATACGCATGCCGGGCAGCGCGAACAAGGCGGATTTGGCGACATCCTGCTCATTGGGGGGAGCCACATAACCGATCGTGTGGGCCAGAAGCGGTCCGAACGGATAGGACCGGGTGGTGCCGACATCGATCAGCACGCCCGGAAGGGAAGGCGAGTTGAGTTCGATACGGGCCATATCGTCCCAGGAGAGAAACTCCCTGAGCACGACTGGAATAAATTTGCGCTTGTGCCGGACCTCGCGGGCAATGCGGGAACGGTCGTGTTCGTCAAGCGGCACAAGCTGGGAAAACCGCTCGACACTTCCCTCGACGTCAGTCGTTTCTTCCGAAAGAAGCAGAGCCCGCCAGTTGGTTTTGTTGGCGGCCAGAATGGTGCCGAAACGGTCGGCAATCAGTCCGCGCGGTGGAGCGAGCAGACGTTTGCTGGTCCGGTTCTTGTCGGCCAGTTTGGCAAAATGGTCGCCACTATTGACCTGCAGGTCGTAAAGACGGCGGCTGAGTTCCCCGAGGGCCGCCGTCTGGACTGCCATCATGAGAAGAGCACGCCGGGTGAACACACCCTTGCCGGGGTCTTTCTGCTCACGAGCAGGCAGGAGCCTGTTCAGCTTTTCCCTTTTCTTCCGCCCCCGGAGTCTCATCCGACAGACGCTCCGATCGTGAACTCACATGCGGTCACAGTTGCGGCTCCGGGTTGGACAGCTTGCGATGCGCCCAGTTTCCAAGGGCAGCAAAGGGGGGGTAGATGCCGGCGGTCAACATGCATTCAAAGATGACCGGGGCTGTTGGCATTATTCTGAACGAGAGTGAAGAAACCAGAAACCACGCGAGCCAGCATACGCCGCTTTCCAGCAGCGTGAAAGTCAGCCAGAGCGTTATGAAATTCAGGCGCATGAGACCGAACCGCATGTGAACAGCCGTGCCGTGCAGCAGCAGGAAAGCAAACGCGGTCACCCCGAGCGGCGCGAAACCGATCAGGTCGAGCAGAAGTCCCAGACAGAACACCACAGGCACGGACATTGAGGCCGGTCGCCAGACAGACCAGAAAAACACCGAGGCCATCGCAAGCCCGGGGATCAGCGCTATGGCTCCGGGTATGCCTGTCGGGGCTGCGAGCAGGATAGCCACAAGCGCTGTCAGGCCAGCTGGCAGGAGGCGCATGGCCAGCCGGTCAAGACGCTGCGCAAGGGCAGGGGCGGAGCGCACATCCGGCTGCCAGTGAGAAATGGGATCGGAAGACATGCCGTACTCTTTCATCCGCGTCCCGCTGGAGGGAGACTGAAAGAGGAGCGGGGCGTAATGGACCCTGATTTCTGCGCTGGCGGATGGTCGCCTGGAGAGTTGTCATCCTCATTCTGATTTTGTGGGTGGTCTTCGACTGTATGGGATGACGCCGGTTTATCGTTGTCCGGAGTATCCTGATGCTGGGGTGCGGAGCCTCCCGTCGAACGCCCCGTCGCGCTTTCGACGACACCTCCAAGTGTCATGCCGTCGAGAGGGTTTTCTTTTTTACC
This sequence comes from Acetobacter aceti, assembly GCF_002005445.1. Taxonomy (NCBI): domain Bacteria; kingdom Pseudomonadati; phylum Pseudomonadota; class Alphaproteobacteria; order Acetobacterales; family Acetobacteraceae; genus Acetobacter; species Acetobacter aceti. Next base: position 2,274,501 of record NZ_CP014692.1, on the reverse strand, counting down.
ATCGCTGCGGATGCCGCGTTCGGAAGTCACCGGAACACGACCCGGCGCATCCGGCGACTCGATCGTCCCTGTTTCAAAATTGAACACCCGCACGATGCTCAGATGGTTCAGGCGAGCATAAGGAGACACAACCGGCGTTCCGGCATGAATGTAGTGGACGGTGCCGACCGGGATGCCAGTCGGCAGGAGGTCCGCCTGTCCGGAGGTGACGACACGCTCCCCTTCCACCGGATGATTGTCCTGCGCATAGAAGATCAATCGGGGTGTCGATGTGTTGTCGCCTGCCATGATGGCAGTGCCATGACTTGATTCCAGCAGGACCGGGATACGGCTGGCGACATCATTGATCAGAAGAATACGGGCCGAATGCACGCCGGTTTCTGTCACGCGTCCGGCAAATCCGTCAGCGGCCAGGGCGACATCGCCAACCCGGACACCGTTTGCTGGTCCGGCATTGATGAGGACAGCATGGGAGTAAAGGCCACCGATGTCACCGACGACACGGCCTGTCACAAAGGACGGCAGCGGGTCTGGCATCCAGTGGAGATTTTCTTTCAGGGTGGCGTTTTCCTGTGTCAGCGAGACGGCGACGTCGTACCACCCGCGCAGGGTTTCATTTTCCGAACGGAGCTGGGCGTTTTCGCGCGCGAGATGCCCGATGCTGTGCAGTTCTGAAACGGCTTCAGAAACCTCATGACCGGGAAGGGCCACAAGCGACCACAAAGGAGACAGCACGTCGGCCGTCGCCATTCGCGCCGCCACCGTTACGCGCTGATTGGCCCATCCCAGCAGCATGATCGCGATTGAAAGCAGAAGCATGGCAGGCAACCAGAGACGGTCCAGCGCCTGCCGAATCTGGATTGAAACGGGAATCATGCCGCCGGTCTTTCCTGCGGTGCTGCGTGACGGACAGGCAGAGCCGAGGCGGCTTGCACGTCACTCAGCATTTTTCTGGAAACCCACCCTGATTTTTCCTCGCAGCCGCTCGACAAGGAACCCCCATATTTTGGGGGCTGTATCCCCAATCTACGCTCTTCGAGCTGTAATCATTCTGCTCTCTGCTGATATAATGGCAAAAAGATGCAGAGAGTGCATGGTTATTTTTTGTTAGTACATTGTCGTGAGGACATTGCGCAGGCGCTTCATCTCCTCAAGCGCCCGCCCTGTTCCCAGAGCCACACAGGACAGAGGGTCTTCACCGACTGTAACCGGAAGCCCTGTCGCCAGCCTCAACACCTCGTCAAGGCGATAGAGCAGAGCGCCGCCACCGGTCAGGACGATGCCTTTGTCCACGATATCTGCGGCCAGCTCGGGTGGCGTGTTTTCCAGCGTCAGTTTCACGGCTTCGATGATCTGGGTGATCGGTTCGGCAAGGCTGTCCGCAATCTGGGCCTGCGAGACGACGACTTCCCGGGGTGCGCCTGTGATCAGGTCACGCCCCTTGACGTTCTGGAGCGGGCCGGGGTCGTTCGGGTCATCCGGCATCATGGCCGAGCCGATGGACATCTTGATCCGTTCGGCTGAGCTCTCGCCGATCAGAAGATTATGCATCCGGCGGATATAGGAGATGATGGCTTCATCCATCTTGTCGCCGCCGACGCGCACGGAGCGGGCATAGACGATTCCACCAAGAGAGATGACGGCGACTTCCGTGGTGCCGCCGCCAATATCGACAATCATGCTGCCGGACGGTTCTGTCACCGGAAGACCAGCGCCGATGGCCGCCGCCATGGGTTCCTCAATCAGAAAGACCCGACGCGCTCCGGCGCTCTCGGCGCTTTCCTGAATGGCGCGTCGTTCGACAGCCGTCGACCCCGAGGGCACGCACACAATGACCTGCGGGCTGGCGAAAATGCTGCGATTATGAACGCGGCGGATGAAGTGCTTGATCATCTCTTCCGCGACTTCGAAGTCAGCAATCACGCCATCACGCATCGGGCGGATCGCCATGATGTTGCCGGGGGTGCGCCCGACCATCTGCTTGGCTTCCTCGCCGACAGCGAGAACCTGTTTTTTGCCACGTGAGTCTGCGATGGCCACAACGGACGGTTCATTCAGAACAATCCCGCGACCTTTGACATAGACCAGCGTATTAGCAGTGCCGAGGTCGATTGCCATGTCGGCCGACATGAGACCCAGCAGGCGAGCGAACATCCAAAACTCCTGGCCAGCAGTCATACCGACACTGAAGTCGTGCGGCATAATGAAACCCGCATGACGTCCGCGACGCCAGTTTTCCAGGTGCGATGAACGCGGGAAGCATGTGTCGGTCGCGCATGCAGGTCGGTTGCGACGATTAGCGAGGCTGTGATGACACCGCAAGGGCTGACATGCAGAAACTACGAGAGAGATGAAGCGTTCCTGATTTAGCCACAAATCTCTTTCAGACTGTTCTGAAGCAGGAAGCCGGATCTGCGTGCGGCTTTGGGTTTTCTGCCTCCCGTCAGGTTGCAGGGGAACTTCCGGAAACGCCTTGCCGTTCTGCTTGTCCTGCACCTGACGAGTCTCTGGGGAGACTGTCGACACGGTGTGCCATGAAATCAGGGGCTGGTGCCATGATAGAGAACTCAATTAAAAAACCAGGATATGGTCGATGGGGTGTACGTCTACTGGCCGCTGTCGGACTGATGTCCATGTCCGTTCTGACGGGATGCGGCAGTCCTTATGATTCCGGCGCCCGCGCCGGGAGTGGGGCTCTGATTGGCGCCGGTGGTGGCGCGGCGATCGGGGCTCTTGCCGGTGGCGGAAGCGGTGCGCTGATCGGAGCGCTGGCGGGCGGTGGAACGGGGGCGGCAGTGGGAGCCGCGACAACGCCCAATCCTCCGAAAGCTGGTAATAGGCGTTGATACCTGCCGGTTTTCAGGGCAGGCGAGATGCTTCAGGAAAAGGCATGGGGTGCAGCGGCCCTGATAGTCCGCAGCACACAGCCTATAGAACGAATGGATGCGATGACGGTGAACAGACAGAAAGCGTGTGGCATTGCGGTGCTGGCTCTACCTCTTTTTCTATCCGCTTGTGGTGACCCTTACAGCCCCGGACAAAGGGCGGGGAACGGCGCTCTGATTGGCGGAGGCTCCGGTGCCGCAATCGGGGCACTGGCTGGAGGAGGCCGTGGAGCGGCCATCGGTGCTCTTGCCGGCGGTCTGCTGGGGGCAGGAACTGGCGCGCTGACCACACCCAATCGTCCGGGTGGCGGTTATACTCAGGGATATCAGCAGCCTCAGGCCGCTTACCCGCAGCAGCAGTATCCTCAACAACAGTATCCTGCCCAGCAGCGCTATCAGCAGGGCGGCTATCCGGTCGGAGCCAATGGTGTTCCCCAACAGGGAGCGACCTACCCCCGTACCTATGGCGGTTATCCCGCAGGTTACACCCCTCAGCAGGGCTACTGACAGGCTTGGAGGCTGAAAAGACGCCGGAACGCACTGCCGTTCCGGCATTTCTGTTGCGTCGTGATGGCTTTTCCGCTAAGGAGCGCGCCTCACGTCGGCACCCCTGGAGGCCGGCGTCCGTTCGCATACTCAGGAGTTGACATAGTGGCGACGAAACTGATTCCTCTCGAAGCATCCACGCGCGCGAAAGCAGGTAAGGGGGCAGCGCGCGCAACCCGACGCGCAGGGCTTGTCCCGGCTGTCGTGTACGGTGCGAAAGCTGAAGCCTCCCTCATCGCTCTCGATCCGCGTGTCATCATGCGCGAGCTGCACAAGCCGGGCTGGCGTTCTCATGTTTATGAAATCAAGGCTGGCGCTCTGAATGAACGTGCACTGATGCGCGATATTCAGTTCCACCCGGTTTCTGATGCCCCCATCCATGTTGACTTCCAGCGTCTTGCGCCGGGCCAGAAGGTCCATGTCGAGATTGCTGTGCATGTCGATGGTGAAGACAACTCGCCCGGCGTCAAGCGTGGCGGCGTGCTCAATGTTGTCCGTCATACGATCGAAGTGACGGCTGATCCGGCCAACATCCCTGAGGTCTTCACGGTCGATGTTTCCGCACTGGACATCAACGACAACGTGCGTTGGGACGATCTGAAGGGCACCGAAGGCGTAACGCCGGTTCTGCAGATCCCGAACTTCGTTGTTGCAACGATCGCGGCTCCGACCGTGGACGTTGAGCAGGACGAAGCAGAAGCATCCTCTGAAGAAAAGAAGTAAGGAGGCCCATCGGGTCGGGAGCATAGCTTCCGGCCTTGGGACAGACCGCCATGCAACCGGCGATCCAGCTCTGGGCCGGTCTCGGCAATCCCGAGACATCCATGAGCCATAACCGCCACAATATCGGCTTCATGGCGGTCGACTCCATTGCGAAGCGTCACGGTTTTTCGCCGTGGCGCAAGCGCTTTCGCGGCGAGATCGCGGAAGGACGGATTGGCGCCAGCAAGGTGCTGCTCCTCAAGCCGATGACTTACATGAACGCATCCGGCGACAGCATCCGCGAAGCTGCGACGTTCTACAAAATCCCTCCCGACGCCATCACCGTCTTCCATGACGAGCTTGATCTCGCCCCCGGCAGGGTCCGTATCAAGAAGGGTGGGGGAGCCGCTGGTCACAACGGCCTGCGCTCGACCGACAGACAGCTTGGAACACAGGATTACTGGCGCGTGCGTCTCGGCATTGGTCATCCCGGCGCGAAGGATCGCGTTCATGGATGGGTTCTCGGAGACTTCGCGAAGGCAGACCAGCCCTGGCTTGAAGATCTGCTCGACGCCGTGTCAGACACAGCCCCGCTACTTGCCGCAGGCCAGCGCGAGGACTGCATGACCCGCATCGCACTGCTTACGGCAAACAGCCCCAAACCAACAATTCCCGGCCAGAAGGCAGGAGAAACAGGAGTGAAAGACTGATGGGCTTCAACTGCGGCATCGTCGGACTGCCTAATGTCGGCAAATCCACCCTGTTCAACGCCCTGACGGCCACGGCCTCGGCGCAGGCGGCGAACTATCCGTTCTGCACCATCGAGCCGAATGTTGGTCGCGTCGCTGTGCCTGATCCGCGTCTCGCGGAACTGGCGCGCATAGGCAAGTCGCAGAAAATCCTGCCGACCAGCCTTGAATTCGTGGACATCGCCGGTCTTGTGCGCGGCGCCTCTCGCGGTGAAGGGCTGGGCAACCAGTTTCTCGCCAATATCCGCGAAGTGGACGCCATCATCCATGTCCTGCGCTGCTTCGAGGACGACGATATCACCCATGTCGAGGGTGGCGTTGACCCGGTTCGTGACGCCGAGATCATCGAGACCGAACTGATGCTGGCCGATCTCGACTCCCTCGAAAAACGGATCGTGCCCCTGCAGAAAAAGGCCAAGTCCAACGACCGTGACGCACAGGCGCAGGTCGAGGTGATGGAGCCCCTGATCGCGGCGCTGCGTGAAGGCAAGCCTGCCCGCACGGCCGTCCCGGAAGGCAAGGAACTGATCGCAGAACGCCTCCAGCTCATGACGACCAAGCCTGTGCTGTATGTCTGCAATGTCGAGGAAGGTTCCGCCGCAACCGGCAACACATTCTCCGAAGCCGTGCAGGCCCGCGCGAATGCTGAAGGCGCCGCCTGCGTCATCGTTTCCGCTGCCATCGAGGCTGAAGTCAGTCAGCTTCCGCAGGAAGACCAGAAGGAATTCCTCGAAGGGCTCGGCCTGTCGGACAGCGGGCTCGATCGTGTCATCGCGGCGGGATACAAGCTGCTCGGTCTGAAGACCTACTTCACCGTCGGCCCGAAAGAGACCCGCGCCTGGACCATCACGGCAGGCACCAAGGCTCCGCAGGCCGCTGCTGTCATTCATAACGACTTCGAACGTGGCTTCATCGCCTGCGAAACCGTCGCCTATGACGACTATGTGAAGTACAATGGCGAGGCAGGTGCGAAAGAAGCGGGCAAGATGCGCATCGAAGGCCGCGACTATATCGTGCAGGACGGCGATGTGCTGCTGTTCCGCTTCAACGTCTGATACATCAACACAACAGAAGAAGAGGGTAGGGGACCACAAATGAGCGCCAGCATGAAGGCGGAAGCGACAGAATCCAATGCGATCGTGGGCATGGCCCGGGCCGCGCGGATCGCAGCGCGGACGCTGGCCCAGTCTCCAACCGCCATTCGCGACAAGGCGCTATGGGCCGCCGCCAGCGCCCTGCGTGAACAGAGCAACGCCATCCTCGAAGCCAACGCGAAAGATCTCGCCGCCTATGCCGGCACCGACGCCTTCCGTGACCGCCTGACCCTTAACGCCGAACGCGTCGAGGCCATGGCGAAAGGGCTGGAAGACATGGCCGATCTGTCCGATCCTGTTGGGCGGATACTCAGCGAGTGGACACGCCCCAACGGTCTGAAAATCCGTCGCGTGGCGACACCGATCGGAGTCCTCGGCGTCATCTACGAAAGCCGTCCGAATGTTGGTGCGGATGCGGCGGGTCTGTGCATCAAGTCCGGTAACGCCGTCATTCTGCGTGGCGGTTCGGAGAGCTTCCATTCAGCGCAGGCCATCCATAAAGCCATGGCCGCCGGACTCGAAGCCGCCGGTCTGCCCGTGGACGCCGTGCAGGTGGCGCCCAGCGCCGACCGCAAGCACGTTGCCGACATGCTCGCCGCGTCCGGCCTGATCGACCTCATCATTCCCCGTGGCGGAAAATCACTTGTCGAACGTGTGCAGAACGAGGCCCGTATCCCCGTTCTCGCTCACGCCGAGGGTCTGTGCCACACCTACATCCATGCCGCCGCCGAGCCGCAGATGGCCCGGCGCGTGCTTGCCAACGCCAAGATGCGCCGCCCCGGTATCTGTGGCTCCACCGAGACACTGCTGATCGACAACGCCATCGCATCGGAATTGTTGCCGGAGATTGTCAGCGACCTGCGTGAGCTTGGCTGTGATTTTCGTGCCGATGAGCGGGCGCGTCACATCGTCCCCGGTCTTGAGCCTGCTGCCGATGAAGACTTCGCCACCGAATGGCTGGCCCCTGTTCTGTCCGTTGCCGTCGTGGACGGTGTGGAGGCGGCTCTCGCCCATATCTCACGCTATGGCAGTGGACACACGGAAGCGATCATCACGTCCGATGAGGCTGTCGCCACCCGGTTCCTGAACGGCACGGACAGCGCCGTCGTCATGTGGAACGCTTCCACCCAGTTCTGCGATGGCGGCGAATTCGGCTTCGGGGCGGAAATCGGCATCGCCACGGGACGTGTCCATGCCCGTGGTCCCGTCGGCCTCGAACAGCTTACGACCTTCCGTTACGAAGTCCTCGGCACAGGTCAGACACGCCCATAAGCGGTATCGTGGCCTCTCACCACGACACGATCCCGCTCCGGGGAGACCGTCGCGCTTTGCGGATCGGTCTTCTCGGAGGATCGTTCAATCCGGCGCATGAAGGGCATATTCAGATTGCCCTGCGTGCCTTGCACATGCTTGGTCTCGATCAGGTCTGGCTGATGGTCTCGCCCGGCAATCCGCTCAAGCCGCGCAAGGGGATGGCGGCGCTCGACGCCCGTCTTGCTACCGTTGAACGGCTGGCGACTGACCGTCGTCTCATCCCCACGGATATTGAAGCCTCTCTCGGCACCCGATATGCCTTTGATACAATTCGCGCGCTCAGACTCCGTTTCCCTCGTGCCCGCTTCGTCTGGCTGATGGGGACTGATGTTTTTGCCGAACTGCCCCGCTGGTATCGCTGGCAGGCGTTTCTCAGGCAGGTTCCCCTTGCTGTTATGCCTCGTCCCGGCAGCAATGCGGCGGCGTTGCATGGCAAGATTGCAGGACGTCTGAGCCGCTGTCGCCTCCCCGTGGAGAAAATTCGACATCTTCCTGACAAAAGGCCACCAGTCTGGGCTTTTCTTCCTGGCCCGCAAAACGGTATATCGGCAACAGCCCTGCGACGCGCGGGACACACAGAATCCTTATTCCGGACAGATCGGGCAGCCACCCGGCAGGAGACATGGTCATAGCCAGAAAGCCCCCCACCGATACGGACACGACGGATCGTCGCCCGGTCGCCGCGAAAGCTGGAGCGTCGAAGGCGCCGGCAAAATCCAGAACGCCCAAGGCGGTCGATCCGGGCCTTGCCGCTGTGGCAAAAGTGCCGGGGACGCCACGCAAGAAAGCCGCCGCCGCAGGGCCTGTTAAAGAAGGCAAGAAGCGTCCTCATGCGCCTGCGGATGAGTTGGAGAAGTATCTCTCGATCATCACCGCAAGCATCGACGATGATAAGGGTGAGGACATTGTCGTCATTAACCTGACGGGTCGTGCGTCCTTTGCAGACCGTATGGTTATCGCGACGGGTGTGGCCGACCGCCAGATTGCCGCAATGGCCCAGCATATCGAGCGCAAGCTGAAAGATGTCGGTCTGAAGCGCATTCTCGTTGAAGGCGCCAATGGTTCCGACTGGGTGCTGATCGATGCGGGGGATATTGTGATCCATCTGTTCAAGGCTGAAGCGCGTGCGCTTTATGGTCTGGAGCAGATGTGGGGCACTGATTTCGATGGAGCCGATGGGGAAGAGATTACCTCTCTCTGAAGGTATGTCAGAAGTGGTAATCCGGTTAATCAAAATATTTTAGAAAGCTTGATGTGGGAATGTGGGGGTATGGGCGGTAAAACTCTCTTGTTTTTACTGTCGTTTCTGGCCCTTTTTTCCACGTCAGCGCGAGCCGGTGTCCTCTCGAATAACCCGCCGGGTTCGGCAGGCTCCCAGTACGATGTGCGGACAGCGATGAAAAACGCTTGGCTCGTAAGGGTAAAGCCAAGTGAGAAAGCCCGTTTTTACGAAAATGGTTATAGGTCCGGCTGTCCGGCTCTGAAACCTGCGTGCAGGAAGAAAGCCTATCTCGTTCCCGGTGATATCGCGGTTGCCGCCTACAGGATGGGCGCATTTACTGTGATTGATTTTGTCGGGAAAAACGGCGACCCGACCGATGGTGCGGTCGAGACGCGACTGCTGGAAGATATTCCGATGTCCGAGCCTGTCACGCAAGACTGGGTAGGAAAGTGGAAAGATACCGATGAGCAGGTGATCCGCATTGACAGGACCAGAGTGCCATCTGTGCTGGCTTTTCAGGGCGATGCCACATGGGGAGCTGGAGATCCTGAGCGCGTGAAGAATGGGGGTGTGCACACAGGGAGTTTCGCTGCGTATGTGAAGCCGGTGGAAACTTGGGGCGGTTTTCTGACTGAAGCCAGGAAGTGGGATTCTTTCCCCGAACGCACGTCACCCACAGTTTCGGATCAGAAGGGACTGGATACCGACTGGTCGCGGGTCTTTCCGCCAAGTCTGAGTGATGTTTCTCCGTTGACTGATCACACAGAATGCAGCGGAGCTTTCCGGTTGCTGGGGCCTTACCTCCTCGTCTCCACTCCAGTTGATATCTGCGGCGGCCTGAATGTCAGTTTTATAGGTGTCTATCGCAAGGTGGCACGTTAAACGGAACTCTCTTCTTCATTTCGATGCGTCGAATGAGAGGAAAGCGAAAAGGGGGGCGACTGCTTGCTGCTGCTCGCTCTCACATCCGTCTCACCACGTAATGCTCCCGTAGCGCCTCGGTGATCTGTTCGGCGTGCTGTGGATCACGCGCCTCGATCATCACCTCAAGTTCGGCTGCCTGCACGGATGGAGCTGCGAACAGTCGCTGATGCGACACTTCGATGATGTTGCCGCCAGCCTCACCGATCGTCTTTGAAATATCGGCCAGAACACCGGGACGATCCGGGATTTCCATGATCAGTCGCAGCAGGCGTCCGTCGCGAAGCATGGCTCGCAGCAGGGTGTTGGCCAGAATGCGTGTGTCGATATTTCCGCCGCTCACGGGGAGGGCGAGGCGCTTCCCTGCGAACAGGGAAGGATGGCTCATCACGGCGGCCAGACCGGTTGCCCCAGCGCCTTCGGTTACCTGCTTGGCGCCCTCGGCCATCAGCGTAATCGCGTTTTCCACATCGCGCTCGGACACCACGACAACCTGTGAGACAAGCTGCTGGATCACTTCACGTGTCCGGCGGCCGATCTTCATCACCGCGATGCCCTCGGCGATTGTCGCGCCACCACACGGTGTCACCTCCGCTCCGGGAAAAGCGGACAGGGAGGAGTAGCTCTCCACCTGCACGCCGATCAGCTCGATCCCGGGGCGCATGGCTTTTGCCGCAACGGCCATGCCCGCCAGAAGGCCGCCACCGCCAATCGGCACAACCAGCGCATCGAGCGGCCCGGCGTCTTCAAACAGTTCAAGGGCGCAGGTGCCCTGACCAGCCATTACCGCATCATCATCGTAAGGATGGATGAAAACCCGCCCTTCGCGCTCCTGAAGATCTTTCGCGAACAGGGAGGCTTCGGCGAAGTTGTTACCTTCAAGCACAACCTGCGCGCCCCACCCTTCTGTCCGCGTCACCTTGGACGCCGGGGTGAAACGCGGCATGACAATCACGGCGTCAATGCCCAGCAGGCTCGCGTGACGCGCCACGCCCTGAGCGTGATTGCCTGCCGAGACCGCGATCACGCCGCGTGCCCGCTCTTCCGGCGTCAGCAGCGCCAGCTTGTTTGCTGCACCGCGTTCCTTGAACGAGCCCACGGCCTGAAGGTTTTCAAGCTTCAGCGTGATCTCCGCTCCGACCGACTTGGAGAGTGAGTGAGACGGCAGGGTTGGCGTGCGTAGCACGCGCCCTTCGATCCGCCTGGCGGCGGCCGTGATATCCTCGAACGTGATCACGCGGGCAGCTTTCTTCAGGCGTAGACGACGGAAGTGATTTCGTAGCTCCGGTCACCACCGGGGGCTGGCACGGACACCGTATCGCCCAGCGATTTGCCGATGAGTGACTTGGCCAGTGGAGAAGAGATCGACAGGAGGCCCTGCTTGATGTCGGCTTCATAGACGCCGACGATCTGGTAGCGCACTTCCTTCTCGGTCTCTTCGTCGATCAGAGTAACGTGCGCACCGAATTTGACCTGATCGCCAGAGAACTTGGAAGGGTCGATGACCTCGGCGGTCGAGACGATTTCCTCAAGCTCCAGCACACGCCCTTCAATGAACGACTGACGTTCACGGGCCGCGTGATACTCCGCGTTTTCCGAAAGGTCGCCATGTTCACGGGCTTCTGCAATCGCACGAATAACGGCCGGACGCTCCGAAGACTTGAGATGACGGAGTTCGTCCTCAAGTCGCTGCAGGCCGGAAGCGGTCATCGGGGTTTTCTGCAAGGCGCCAATCCTCGGAAAGCGGAACACAAAAAGAGGACCAGACCAGCATCCACGCCAGTCCAGCCCCCGGTGAAGAGGGAAATTCCCTCACGATCTGCTGAAAAGTATAAACCCCCCATCAGACCGGTTCAGAGCGGTAAAAATACCGGAAGAGGATGAAGGAGCATTCAACAGGAATGCCCATTCCTACTCAGAACGATCCGTTAAAATAGGACTGAAGCGGCGCAACTTCAAGCGGACCTTCACGCATCGCTGCAATCGCATGGATTGCAGCACGTGCTCCAGCCATTGTCGTGAAGTTCGGCACACCCATTGTCAGGGCTGAACGACGGATGTCATAGCTGTCCTTCACGGACTGGCCGCCCTGCACCGTGTTGATGACCATCTGGACTTCACCGGAGCGGATGGCGTCCACGCAATGCGGACGACCTTCCAGCACCTTGTTCACTATTTTCACTTCAATTCCCGCATCGCTCAGGCACTTCGCCGTTCCGCGCGTCGCCAGAATGGTGAAACCCATATCGGCCAGCATCCGTCCCAGACGGGGCAGATGGGCCTTGTCTCCGTCACGCACCGACAGGAACACCGCGCCGGACATCGGCAGCTTCACACCCGCGGCAAGCTGGGATTTCGCGAAAGCCCGCTCAAATGATGTGTCGAGACCCATGACTTCGCCGGTGGAGCGCATTTCCGGCCCGAGGATCGTGTCCACGTCCTGGAAGCGGTGGAACGGAAAGACGGCCTCTTTCACGGCGACATGCGGGACGACGGCGCGATCATCCAGCGTAAATTCGGACAGCTTGGCGCCCGCCATCACGCGGGCGCCGATCTTCGCCACCGGAACGCCAGTCGCTTTCGCCACGAAAGGCACGGTGCGGGAGGCGCGGGGATTCACTTCCAGAACGAAAATGTCCTGACCCTTGATCGCATACTGCACGTTCATCAGGCCGACGATGCCAAGTTCGCGCGCCATGGCTTCCGTCTGTGCTTTCAGTTCCGTCACGATGGCCGGAGAAAGCGTGTAAGGCGGCAGGGCGCAGGCGCTGTCACCCGAATGGATGCCGGCTTCCTCGATGTGCTCCATGACACCAGCGACATAGACCTCGTTGCCGTCAGCAATGCAGTCCACGTCGGCTTCGATGGCGTCGTTCAGATAATGATCGATCAGAACCGGGCCGTTCGCCACTTCCGCACCGGCAAGCTGCAACGCGACTTTCATGTAACGCTGGAGGCTGGCGCGGTCATGCACGATTTCCATCGCACGACCACCCAGAACGTAGGACGGACGCACAACCACCGGATAACCGATCTGCTCGGCGATATCCTCGGCTTCGGCGGGGGAGCGGGCGATGCCGTTGGCGGGCTGACGCAGGCCTAGCTTGCGGAGCAGCGTCTGAAAGCGCTCGCGGTCCTCGGCACGGTCGATCGCGTCGGCAGGCGTGCCGAGCAGCGGGATGCCTGCTTCTTCCAGAGCGCGGGACAGCTTCAGCGGCGTCTGGCCGCCATACTGCACGATGCAGCCCAGAACCTCGCCTTTTTCCTGCTCAAGCCGGATCAGCGCGATGACATCCTCGCTCGTCAGAGGCTCGAAATACAGACGATCGGATGTGTCATAGTCGGTGGAAACCGTTTCCGGGTTGCAGTTGACCATGATGGTCTCAACACCGGCCTCACGCAGGGCGTAGGCGGCATGGACGCAGCAATAATCGAACTCGATGCCCTGACCGATGCGATTCGGACCGCCGCCGAGAATGACGACCTTTTTCCGCGATGTCGGATCGGACTCGCAGACCGGCTGGCCAAAGCGGTTCTCGTAGGTGGAATACATATACGGTGTGGCGGAGGCGAACTCGCCGGCACAGGTGTCGATCCGCTTGTAGACCGGTTTTACGCCAGCCTTCTCACGCAGGGCGGCCACTTCGCTGGCCTGCGTGCCGGACAGACGGGCAAGCTGCACGTCCGAGAAACCCATAGCTTTCAGGCGGCGCAGGCTCTGGGCGTCTTCCGGCAGTCCTTTGTCGAGCACTTCCTTTTCCGCCTGAACGATTTTTTCCAGCTCACGCAGGAACCACGGCTCGAACTTGCAGGCGGCGGCGATCTCCTCAACAGACAGACCGGCACGGAGCGCCTGTGCGGCCATCAGGATACGCTCTGGACGCGGCTGCGACAGTTCGGCGCGGAAGGCGTCCACGCCACCGTCGCCGGGAGCTTCGACCGGGTCCAGACCGACAAGACCGGTCTCCATGGAGCGCAAACCCTTCTGGAGCGCCTCGGGGAAGGAGCGACCAATGGCCATCGCCTCGCCAACCGACTTCATGGAAGTAGAGAGCAGGGCGGGGGTGCCGGGGAATTTCTCGAACGTGAAGCGGGGGATCTTCACGACGACATAGTCGATGGTCGGCTCGAAGGAAGCCGGGGTCGAGCCGGTGATGTCGTTGGTCAGTTCGTCCAGCGTGTAGCCCACGGCCAGCTTCGCGGCGATCTTGGCGATCGGAAAGCCGGTCGCCTTGGAGGCCAGCGCCGAGGAGCGCGACACACGCGGGTTCATCTCGATGACCACCATGCGGCCATCTGCCGGGTTCACGCCGAACTGCACGTTCGAACCACCCGTCTCCACGCCGATCGCCCGAAGACAGGCGATCGAGGCGTCGCGCATCCGCTGATATTCCTTGTCGGTCAGCGTCAGAGCAGGGGCGACTGTGATCGAGTCACCAGTATGCACGCCCATCGGGTCGATGTTCTCGATGGAACAGACGATGATGCAGTTGTCCGCCTTGTCGCGGACCACTTCCATCTCGAATTCTTTCCAGCCCAGCACGGACTCTTCAACCAGCACTTCCGTCGTCGGCGAGGCGTCGAGGCCGCCGGCAACGATCTGGTCGAACTCTTCCTTGTTGTAGGCGATGCCGCCGCCTGCGCCGCCCATGGTGAAGGAGGGACGGATGATGGCCGGGAGCCCCACATTCTTCAGGGCTTCACGGGCCTCTTCCAGCGTGTGCGCGATGAAGCTCTTGGGGCTCTCGATGCCGATGGCGTCCATCGCCTCGCGGAACTTCTGACGGTCCTCGGCGCGGTCGATCACATCCGCCTTTGCGCCGATCAGTTCGACATTGTGCTTCACGAGGAAGCCGGACGCGTCCAGCGCCATGGCGGCGTTCAGCGCGGTCTGGCCACCCATGGTCGGCAGGATCGCGTCCGGCTTTTCCTTGAGGATGATGCGCTCCACGAACTCCGGCGTGATCGGCTCGATATAGGTCGCATCAGCCAGACCCGGATCGGTCATGATCGTGGCCGGATTCGAATTCAGCAGGATGACACGGTAGCCTTCCTCACGCAGCGCCTTGCACGCCTGCGCGCCGGAATAGTCGAACTCACAGGCCTGACCGATAACAATCGGACCGGCGCCGATGATCAGGATAGAGCGGATATCTGTCCGTTTGGGCATGATCAGTCCTTTTGGTCAGTCGTCTGAGTCGGACGGGTCGGTGCCCATGGTCCGAATACGGTGAAGATAGTTTTCAAAGAGCGGCACGGTGAACGCCGTCTCGCCGTGGGCCGGGCTGTACACCATGCCCTTGCGGATCAGCGTCGCCCGCACGGGGGCTACGGCCTGCGTGCGGGAGCCCATGCGTTCGGCGATTTCCCCGGAACGGTGAGAGCCTTCGCCAAGCTCCGCCATGGCCTGACAGTATTCCCGTTCGCGGGGTGTCAGGCGGGCGTAGCGCATCCGGAAGAAGCCGCCATCCAGCGAGGTGAGTGACACTGCGGTCGCCACATCGATGTCGCCTTTGAGAATGCGGTCGCCATGCGCCACGTTCCACGCATGATAGGCCCATTCCTGAAGGAAATAGGGATAGCCCCGCGTGATGCGGACCACTTCCGCCACGGCTTCCGGCGTGAAGTCCACTTTTTCCCGTGCTGCGGGTGTGCGGAGGGCGTCTTCGCACTCGGCGGGAGAAAGCGGGCCGAGGATGGGGAACTCGAACAGGCGCTCGGCATAGGATTTGGCCTGACCGATCAGTGAGACCAGATGCGGCAGACCCGCGCCGACCAGCACGATGGGCAGACCTTCGCGCATGACGCGATGCATCGCCATGATGACGGCTGAGAGGTCGGCCTCGGAGAGATTCTGGATCTCGTCGATGAACAGCGCCACGCCGGTATGACGGGACTGCGCCGCGTGACCGAGGGCCGAGATCATGTCGGGCAGGTCGGTGGTCAGGTCGCCAGTGTCGGCGGTGCCGTGCTCCGGTTCCACGTCCAGTTCGATGCTGAACCCGAGCACGGACTGGATACGCAGGCCGCTGGCGAAACTTTTCAGAACACGCAGACCGCGTTTGACCTGTTCCGTCACCGCGCCCAGACGATCCAGTTCCAGCATCATCCGACGCAGATGCGGAACCAGAGTCGCGCCGAGAGGCTTTTCTTCCTCGGCTTCGACAAAGCAGGTCAGATACCCGGCGCTTTTCGCCAGTTGCTCGACGCGGGCCAGCACGACCGTCTTGCCCACACCCCGCAGGCCGGTCGCGATGAAGCTGCGCGCGCTTTTTCCGCCAAGCGCGCGCTGCAACACGATCCCCGCCTGTGTGAACAGGTCTTCCCGCCCGGCAAGCTCGGGTGGAGAAGCCCCTGCGCCGGGGACATAAGGGTTACGGACGGGATCCATGCGGGAAGGCTCAGGCGGCCTTTCCGTGTGAGTCGATCAGCGCCACAAACCGCTCGAAAAGATAGAAGCTGTCGGACGGGCCGGGGCTGGCTTCCGGATGATACTGCACGGAGAAGGCGGGAAGCGTGGTGGAGGCGATGCCCTCGTTCGACTTGTCGAACAGGCTGATATGGGTGACCTTCACATCGTTCGGCAGCGACTTTTCATCGACGGCGAAGCCGTGATTCTGGCTGGTGATTTCGACCTTGCCGGTCTCGATATCCTTCACGGGCTGGTTCGCGCCGCGATGGCCCTGCGCCAGCTTGTAGGTCTTCGCGCCGAGCGCCTGTGCGAGAAGCTGGTGACCGAGGCAGATGCCGAACACGGGGATGCCCGCATCCAGAACGCCGCGAATGGCCGGGACAGCGTAGGGAGCTGTTGCTGCCGGGTCGCCGGGGCCATTGGAGAGGAATACACCTTCCGGCTTGAGCGCCAGAATTTCTTCGGCGGAGGTTGTTGCGGGTACGACTGTCACATCACAGCCTGCCGATGTCAGGCAGCGGAGAATGTTCCGTTTCGCGCCATAATCGACCGCGACAACCTTACGGCGTTTGGTGGGCAATGGTTTGGTGCCGGACGGCCAGTCCCACACGCCTTCCGACCATGTGTAGGGCTTGTCGCATGTCACGGTCCTGGCGAGATCCATGCCCTCCAGACCCGGCCATGCGACAGCTTTCTCCCTGGCGGCGTCGAGGTCGATCTGACCGTTGCTGATGGCGACGAGAACGGCTGTCTGCGGGCCACCGTCGCGGATGCGAAGGGTCAGCGCGCGTGTGTCCACGCCGCAGATGCCCGGCACGTTCCGCTCTTTCAGCCAAGCGTCGAGGCTTTCCGTCGAGCGCCAGTTCGCCGGCTCCGTCAGATCCTGCTTTACGACAAGACCGCGGGCGGCGACGCGAAGCGCCTCGTCATCTTCGATGTTGGTGCCGACATTGCCGATGTGCGGGAAGGTAAAGGTGATGACCTGTCCGGCAAAAGACGGGTCGGTCAGGGTTTCCTGATAGCCGGTCATGCTGGTGGAGAAGCAGATTTCACCAATTGCCTCGTCGGCAGGAGCGGCACCAAAGCCAATCCCCCAGAACACAGTGCCATCTGCAAGAACGAGAGCGGCTGTCGCTCCCTCCGGAACGTCAGTGGCTGTGCTTGCGCGCTGTTCGGACATGATCGGTTTCCGGTTAGGGGACTCTGGGAGGGGTGAGGAGGAAGAGGCTTCAGGCTGAAGTTCATCAAGTGAAATGCCTGCGGCCCGGGCTACGACAGGCCAGTGTTTTGGCGGAATGGTCCGTGCCTGACGCCATTTGCGTACGGCTTCGGTGCCGACACCGGTCAGCGCCGCAATCTTTTCAGGACCGCCGACCCGCTCAATGATGGCTTCGACAGACAGAGACATGGCTTGCTTACTCCCTACCGAAGGGGCTTGTAGCAGTCCGGAACGGGAGTGGGAAGAAAATTCCCAACCACGAAAGATCCTCGGTGGGAATTTTTTTCTCTCGGGAGGACTTCGCGAGAGGATTGATGAGGTTCAAAACGCCTCTGTGTCCGCGCGAAATGGATGCAGTTTTCCATTACGGTTCTCTGGTTTTGAAGCTGGGGTTGAATCGCACATGCAGAGGTGTGTTTTCCAGTCGTTGCGAGGGTGGAGTGACTGCGCCACGAAGTGTCAATGTCATAATATCTGAAAACTTACTGAGCAGATCAGGTGATTGAGGCTTTCAGCCAATCAGGAGGGCTTATCTATGCCCCGGCGGATACATCCGGATTTATCGATATAATGTTCTGAACATTTTGATACCTATAAAGCCATCACGGCCCTAACATGTTTCGGTAACGATATGATGGGGTGCGTGATGAAGTCACTCAAAGTGCTTGCGGTTGCTCTCGGTCTTGGCTGTGCGACAGCGGCGCATGCTGACGACACAATTCGGATCATGGCACCGGTATGGACAGGATTTGCTCCGGTTCTGGTGGCTCAGGATCTGGGATATTTCAAGGACGCCCATCTTTCCGTCGATCTGAAATTCTCCGACGAACGATCCGATGTCATGGCCGCCATGGCGCACGGCTCCATCGAGATGGAAATGCGCGCCCTCAATGAATATCAGGGGCGTCCGCGTGACGGGAACACGCCGGGTATCATCATCGGCTCCATCGACCGCAGCCTTGGTGGGGATGGGGTGATTGTTGACGGCTCGATCCATACCGTCAGCGACCTCAAGGGCAGGACGGTTGCCTCGGAGAGCAATATTCCGGGTCGCCTTCTCTTGCAGATGGAACTGCACAAGCACGGCATGACCCTGGCCGATCTCAAGATGAAGGAAATCCTGACCTCCGACAGTGTGGCGGTATTTGCGGACCCGAGTATTGCGGCGGTTGTGACCTACCAGCCTTTTCTGCAGCAGATACTCGGCATTTCAGCGGATCGTCACCCCAAGGAACTGGTTTCATCGGCTGATTATCCCGATTACATCGTGGATGTTCTCGTGGTCCGCAATGATGACCTGAAGGCCAGTCCTGACAAATACAAGCGGTTCCTGACGGCTTTATACAAGGCTGTGGCCTACTACAGATCCAATCCAGAGGATTTCGCGAAGATTGCCGCTCCTCACTTCGATCTTTCACCGGATGATTTCAAGAAAAGCGTCGTGGGAAGCCTTGAATACACGGATCTGGCGCAGTCCAGAGCTTATATGGGTACCCCTGAAAAGCCGGGTAAGATCAAGGAGATCTTTGTCACTCTTATGGGGCTCAATATAGAGAACGGCGCTGCCTCTGTCCGTCTCGATCCAGCCCATTCCATCGACAGCAGCCTGATTGCTGCGCTTCCCGCCCAATGACTGTAGCGGCCTCTCCTTCCACCTCCAAAAGTGTCTGGAGCCTCTTTCGCTTCCGGGTGGCAATTCCACAGAGCGCCACGCTGCTGGCCGCATTGCTGGGGGCGGCCGCTTTTCTCGGAGGATGGCAATTGCTGGTGTCGCTGCATGTGGTGGCGCCAGTCTTCCTGCCCACGCCGCTCAGGGTCGCACAGACCTTTGTCCGGATGTGCACGGATGGTTCGATGCTGCCCAATACAGTGGTTTCCGTCAGACGTGTATGGCTGGCCTTCCTTCTCTCGGCCCTGCTGGCCGTGCCACTGGGAATCCTGATGAGCGGATATCGCATCATTGGCGCGACACTGGAGCCAATGATCGATTTTATCCGCTATCTTCCGGTGCCGGCGCTCGTGCCGCTCGCTATCATCTGGTTCGGGGTGGGGGAGACAACCAAGATATTCCTGCTGTGGCTTGGGACGTTCTTCCAGCTCGTTCTCATGATCGCTGCCGACATGAAACGTATTCCTAACGAATATTTCGAAACGGCTTATACGTTGGGCGCCCGGCCACGGGAAACGCTGCTGCCTGTAGCACTTCCGGCCATGCTGCCCCAGCTCATGGACAGTATGCGTATAAGTCTCGGCTGGTGCTGGACCTATGTGATCATCGCGGAAATCGTTGCTTCTGACAGTGGTCTCGGTTTCGTTATCTGGACGGCGCGGCGTTTCATGAAAACCGATCAGGTCATGGCAGGCGTCATCATGATCGGCCTGATTGGCCTCGTGACAGATCAATGCCTGCGTCTGCTGCACCGCAAGCTCTTCAGGTATCAGTGAATATGGAACAGCCCTTTCCCTATCTCCAGTTCCGAAATGTCACGAAATTCTTCGGAGACGTTCCGGTCGTCAAGGAGCCGTTCAATCTCTCCATTCCTGCGGGTCAGTTCACGGTCTTTCTCGGTCCATCCGGATGCGGAAAAACCACGCTGATGCGGATGATCGGTGGCCTTGATACGCCGACTTCCGGGGAGATTCTGCTTCAGGGAACGCCTGTAGGGGCGCCGGATATCCGGCGCGGCATGGTGTTTCAGTCCTATTCTTCCTTCCCATGGCTGACTGTCCGCAAGAATATTGAATTCGGCTTGCGTTTTCGCAAAGACCTTTCATCCGGCCAGAAAAGGGACCGCGCGGAACATTTCCTGAAACTGGTCGGGCTTGGCGATTTCGCCACCAGCTATCCTTCGCGCATTTCTGGCGGTATGCGTCAGCGCGTCGCCATCGCCCGAACCCTTGCCGCCGATCCGGATGTGCTGCTGATGGACGAACCTTTCGGCGCGCTGGATGCCAGTCTGCGCGAGGATCTTCAGTTCGAACTGCGGAAAATTCAGAAGAGTTCAAGGAAGACCACAATCTTCGTGACACACGATGTCGAGGAGGCCGTTTTCCTTGCCGATCGGATCATCGTCTTCGGATCTCGTCCGGCCCACGTTATCGCGGATATCGATGTGACTTCCCTGATAGGTGCAGAGAGAAACGAAACCGTGCGCGACAGCGAGCAGTTTTTCCACCTGCGTACGGAGATCCTGCATCGTCTGCGAGGACGCTGCGTGAAAGCGGTTGCCGCATGATGATGGATTTTTCGAAAAAGTCCGTTTTCATCACGGGCGCAAGCAGGGGAATCGGCCTCGGCGTGGCGCAGGCTTTCGCGCGCGCAGGGGCATCATTGACACTTCTCGCTGACGACGACGCGATTTTCGATGTGGCCGCCTCTCTCCATGGGACGGCTGTAAAAGCAGATATCGGAAACGCGTCTGCCATCACTGAAGGTCTGCGTAATCATGGACCGATTGACGTTCTGGTCAACAATGCCGGGCTTGAACGTCTGACTCCGCTGGAGAGCCAGGACGCAGAAACCGTCGCCCTGTTTGAGCGGATCATCCACACCAATGTCGTCGGCACCTATCATGTCACGCGTATGGCGCGTCCTCTCATGCGGGAAGGAGGATCCATCATCAATACGGCGTCAATCTGGGGTCGTGTGGCGGAACCGCTTTTTGGAGCCTATGTCGCTTCCAAACACGCCATTATCGGTCTGACAAAAACCTGGGCGCTTGAGCTTGGTTCGCAGGGTATCCGTGTCAATGCCGTAGCGCCGGGCTGGGTACGAACGGAGGCCGCCATGCGCTCTCTGGCGACGATGTCGGAACGCAGTGGGCAAAGCGAGGAGGACAGTCTGAATACCATCATCGCGGCTCAGGCTCTTCCGGGCCTCATGACGGCGTCAGATGTGGCGGATACCTATCTGTTTCTTGCGTCTCCTCTCGCAGCAAGCATCACCGGCCAGACGATCCAGATCGATCGCGGCGAATATCCCCTGTAGGTTCCAATGAAAACTCAGTCCTCACATCAGCATGTTCTTGTGACAGGAGCCTCGTCAGGGATCGGGCTTGCCATTGCACAGGCGTGGTCCGCAACCGGGGCCAAGGTGATCGGTCTGGATCGCAAAGCGCCTGTTGAGGGGCTTGATGGTCTGGAAGTTGACCTGGCAGATGTCGCAGCGCTGGAAAAAGGTGTCAGGGACGCCGCGGAGCATCTGGAAAACCGGATCGACGTTCTGGTCAACTGTGCTGGAGTCATGATCGAAGAAACGCTTCAGGATTTAACCAGTGAAGCACTCGATCTTACACTGGCAGTCAATCTGCGCGCACCGTTTCTGGTCACACGGAATGCCCTGCCGTTTATGGGTGAGGGTGGCTGTATCCTCAATATAGCTTCCGAACTGGCCTATCTCGGGCGTGCTGGGGCCTCGGCCTACTGCGCAACCAAGGGGGCGGTCCTGTCGATGACACGTTCATGGGCGCGCGAACTCGCGCCCCGCATCCGGGTGAACGCCATTGCACCCGGACCAGTCGATACACCTCTACTGAATTTCGCCCGGCAGGATGCCGCCACACAGGCTCAGGATCTTTCCAATCCGCTGGGGCGTATCGGACGGCCCGAGGAAATTGCCCGGGTTGTTCTCTTTCTCGCGTCTGCGGACGCATCTTTCATCACCGGCCAGTGCCTTAACGTGGATGGCGGCGCCGCCATGCACTGACCTGCTTTCCATTAGGAGGTTTCAGTCCATCATGCCCAGAACCGTCAAACTTGCTGAACTCACCTGGCCAGATTTCGCAGCCCGTGTGGCGGAAAATCCCGTGGTGTTCCTGCCTATCGGCGCCACGGAGCAGCACGGACCGCATCTGCCGCTGAATGTTGATCAGGTGCTTCCCACGGCCGTCGCCGAGCGTGTGGCGGAAAAGGTGGGAGGGCTGGTCGCCCCGACGCTGCCTTACGGCTATAAATCGCAGCCCCGTTCAGGCGGCGGCGAGCATTTTCCCGGCACAATCGGGCTCGATGCCAATACGCTCACCCTCGTCATCCGCGATATCGTGTGTCGGCTGGCGCATCATGGCGTCAAACGGATCGTTCTCGTGAATGGTCATTTCGAAAATGCATGGCCTGCCGTGGAAGGTCTCGATCTCGCCATGCGCGATATCCGGCGCGACGGGATCGAAGGTCTCACCGCCATGCGTCTGGAATACTGGGACTTCGTCGAACGTGCGACGCTCGATCGTCTGTTTCCGGAAGGATTTCCCGGCACTGAACTTGAGCATGCAAGCCTGCTCGAAACCTCGCTGATGCTGCTCGTGCGTGACGATCTGGTTGACATGAGCAAGGTTCCCAACGACGGCCCCGCCACATTTCCACCCTATGACCGCTGGCCGCTGCGTGCGGACTTTGTTCCTCCCTCGGGCGTGCTGGCCAGAGCGCAGGGCTCCACGGCCGAAAAGGGGCAATGGCTGATGGATGATCACACACGTCTGCTGGCGGAAGCCATCAGCAGGGAGTTCGGACTATGATGCATCATGGTGAGACCCATGTGATCGACGCCAGTCAGGTGCCCCGTTTTGCGGGAGTGCCGACCTTCATGCGTCTCCCGCTGGCCAGCAGCGCCGAGGGTTACGATGTCGTTTTCACCGGCATTCCCTATGACGGCGGCACGACCAACCGTTCCGGCGCACGCCATGGGCCGCGTGAGATGCGCAATGCCTCTTCCATGATGCGTCAGGTCAACGCCAACGGAATCGCTCCCTATCAGTCATTGAGTGTGGCTGATATCGGAGATTGCCCGATCAATCCGTTCAATGTGACGGAGTGCCTGGACATGATCACCGCGCATTACGCCGCCATTGCGGCCGCCGGTGCGGTGCCCATCACGGCGGGTGGCGACCATCTTGTCAGTCTGCCCATCCTGCGCGGTCTTGCGGCTGAGCGTCCTGTCGGGCTGATCCATTTCGACAGTCATACAGACACCGGCGATACCTATTTTGGAAAAAACCGTTACACACACGGCACTCCCTTTCGTCGTGCGGTGGAAGAAGGACTGATCGACAGCAACCGGACCCTTCAGATCGGTCTGCGTGGCTCGCTGTATTCTCCCACCGATTACGACTATGCCCGTGAAGCCGGGTTCCGCCTGATCCTCATGGACGAGGCGATGGACCTTGGGCCGGAGGGCATCATCAGCGCCATTCGTGAGCGCGTAGGGGACGGCCCCGTTTATGTGTCGTTCGATATTGACTGTCTTGACCCCTCGGTCGCCCCCGGTACCGGCACGCCGGAAGCAGGAGGCTTTCTGATGCGTGAAGCCCAGAAGATGGTCCGGGGTCTCAATGGGCTCGACATCATCGGCGCCGACGTCGTGGAGGTGTCACCGCCGTTCGATGTAGGGGGGATTACGTCTCTTGCCGGTGCGACAATGATGTTTGAACTGCTTTGTGCTGTTGCGGCAGGAAAGAAGGCATGAAAAACGGTTACGACGGCGGTCGCCTTGATCTGCCTTTTGTCGGCATATGCAGTTTCGGAAAATATCCGATCCAACTGGACTGGTCGGCCATCGACGCTGATGTGGCGATCATGGGCGCTCCTTTCGATTGCGGTACTCAATGGCGCAGCGGCACACGCTTTGGTCCCCGCAGTATCCGTGAGGCTTCGACACTCTTCGCCTTCGGCCATGCCGGTGCCTACGATCATGAAGATGACCGGGTTTATCTTGATGGAACCGGAGGCCGTATCGTCGACATAGGCGACGCCGATATCGTGCATACGGATACCGAGCGGAGCCACGCGAACATTGAAGCGGGTGTTCGGGCCATTCTTGCCGCCGGTGCTTTGCCTGTCGTTCTGGGTGGTGATCATTCGATCAACATTCCCTGTATTCGGGCTTTCGACGATCAGCCGCCGATGCATCTTGTCCAGATCGATGCGCATCTCGATTTCGTGGATGAACGGCAGGGTGTTCGTAACGGTCATGGCAACCCGATGCGCCGTGCCGCAGAACAGCCTTACATCACCGGGATGACGCAGATCGGCATCCGCAACGTGTCGTCAACGGGACGGGAAGGATATGAGGATGCCCGGGAATTCGGTTCGGATATTCTCAGCGTGCGACAGGTGCGCAAGCTGGGACTGGAAGCCCTGATTGAGCGTATTCCCGCAGGTGTGAACTATTATCTTTCCATTGATATCGACGCATTTGACCCGTCTATCGCCCCCGGAACGGGCACACCAAGCCACGGAGGATTCCTGTATTATGAAATACTGGAACTGCTCGCAGCCCTGGCGGAAAGAGGTCGTGTGGTCGGGGTTGATCTGGTGGAGGTCGCTCCCGATTACGACCCGGCAAAAATAACCCCGATCCTTGCCTCGCAATTGCTGCTTAATTTTATTGGACGCATCCTGTATTTCAGGAATCATGAGTCCTGAATCTCCTTCATCACCGGCATCTCCTCACCTGTCTGCCCAGAAAAAGCAGGCAGTTCCCGGTGTCACGAGAATGCGTCGGTTCGACAATATTGATCTGCGACTCTTACGGGTTTTTGCGACCCTGGCGGAAACGGGCAGTTTTTCTGCCGCCCAGATTACCCTCAATCTCAGCCAGTCCACATTGAGCACACATCTGGCCGCGCTGGAACAGCGGTTGGGTGGGGCGCTGTGTCTTCGTGGACGCAAGGGCTTCCGTCTGACACCTCTGGGCGAGGAAACAGTCGAAGCAATTCAGGATCTTTTTGAAAGTATCGACACTTTTCAATCCCGGATCAGTCAGGCTCCCACGGAACTGGGTGGACGACTGCGTATCGGCACAATCGGGGGGATCATAAACAGTCCGCAGATGGTGCTCCAGCATGTATTGGCGCGTGTCATCGCTCAAATTCCCAATATCCATATCGATCTGCGTCTGGGTATTCCGCAGGATCTGGAACTTCAGGTTGCAGATGGGACGCGGGATGTTGTGGTCGGGCCTTTCGCCTGTCACGCGCCCGGTGTGCAGTATGTGGAGCTTTGTGAGGAGCCTCATGCCCTGTATTGCGGGGACCAGCACCCGTTTTTTGCCATGCAGGATGCTGATATCTCGAAAGACATGATTGATCAGGCAAGGTTTTCCGTAAGGGCCTATCGCAAGCTTGAGGATCTTCAGCGTATTCGTCATCCACGCGCCAGTGGCAGCATTGTCCATATGGAGGCGCAACTGATGATGATTCTGTCAGGTAGTTTTATCGGCTTTCTGCCCGAGCAGGCTGCCCTTCCTTATGTGAAGAACAAGCAGATGCGTGCCATAAAGCGTGATATCTATACATTTTCATCAAAACATTACGTGGCATTTAGAAATATAGATGAAAAGAACAGGATAATAAATATATTTGTTGATGAGATTGTCAGCGGTTGTCGTGGTTCTGAATAAGATATTTGTGTTGTGTGCTGATTTCGTAATCGAAACTTCTTGTCTCTTTGAGTGTCCGTTCAGGAACATCTTGAATCATTGGAATTGTTTGTGATTCCCTTTCAGCGCGCCCGATATGACCGGCCAGCTTCGCTCTCCGAGCGATCTGACGGACGAGGAATGGTCGCAGATCTCCCCCTGATCCCGACTGCCCGGCGTGGCGGCAACAAGCGGACAGTGGGATATACGGGAGGTCATGAACGGTCTGATGGATGTTCCTGGGACGGATTGCAGTGGCGCGAGATCCCGAAAGACCTTCCGCCGCGCAGCACGGTGAATTACTGTTTCTGCCGTTGGCAGCATGACGGCACACCCGACCGTCTGCACCATGCGCTCTCCATCCTTTGTCGGGAGCAGGCGGACCGTGAGGCGAGGCCGACAGCGGCGATCATCGACAGCCAGATCGTCAAGGGCGTCGAAAAAGGGGGCCGCGCATCGATCGTTCGATTTTTCGGGGCTGTAGGGCGTGACGGAAATCAATGACCAGAATCATGATGAGGATTTACAAGACTGACGTCAAAAGGATGCGACAGTTCCTGCTGAATTGTGAATGAAAATCACGGGTACGGATGGTAATGGAGCAGCAGGACGCGTTCTCCCCAGAGCCCTTTTTGAAAAGGCTTAGAGTCCCGATATGGAATGAAACCAGTTCTCTGCATCAATGAAAAAATAGCGGAAATCCGGCCTTTTCGGGGGTGTGTATTTGCTCCGTAAGGCCGGCTCTGCCTCAGATGATGAATCTCCAAAAGGGCTCTGAGCAGGAACGGGTTTGGCGAAATGTCCACGTTCATGACGGTTTGCTTCACCCCCGATCAAACTGAACTTCGCTGGGCTCGAATGGTTTTACCGTTGCGAATGTGTTCCAACCTGTAGAAGGCTTTTGAGGCAGGGAGAGAAGAGACCGATGAACACGACAAAACTGGACGCCCTGCGTAAGAAATATGGCGCCGCCTCGGGTAGCGACATGTTCGATCCCGAATTCAAGGCTGTTGCCGCGACTCAGTTTTCTCAAGGCGATCGTCGTAGCAAACCATATTCAGGCGTGCAGACTTTCCTGTCGCTGCCATATTGTCCGGAGGCTGCCTCATCCGATGATTTCGGCGGTCTTGATGTGGCTGTGGTCGGCGTGCCGATGGATCTTGGCGTCACCAACCGTTCCGGTTCGCGCTTTGGCCCTCGGGCGGTGCGCGATATCGAGCGCATTGGTCCTTACGAGCATGTCCTGAAGCGTGTGCCTTCCAGCATGTGCAAGGCGGCCGATATTGGCGATGTCGGATTTCGCAGCCGTTTCAGTCTCGAAAAATCCCATGAGGATATTCAGGAATTTTATGGCCGTCTGGTAAAGGCTGGTGTCATTCCTCTGTCTGTCGGTGGCGACCACTCCATCAGCTACTCGATCCTCAAGGCGATCGGAGCGAAGCAGCCGGTCGGCATGGTGCATTTCGATGCGCATTGTGACACCAGCGGCGAATATGAAGGTGCGAAGTTCCACCACGGTGGTCCGTTCCGTCTTGCTGTGCTTGATGGCGTTCTGGACCCGGAGCGCTGCGTGCAGATCGGTATCCGTGGTTCTTCCGAGTATCTCTGGGAGTTCTCCAGGGATTCCGGGATGACCGTCATCCACGGTGAGGATGTGCCGAAGCTCGGCACTGACGCCATTCTGGAAACGGTGCGCAAGGTGATTGGCACCGGTCCTGTGTATGTCAGCTTCGATGTGGATTGTCTTGATCCTGCCTTTGCGCCTGGCACTGGCACGCCGGAAGTGGGCGGTCTGACCACACGTGAGGCGCTGGAACTTCTGCGTGGGCTCGATGGTCTCGATATCGTCGGTGGCGATGTTGTCGAAGTCGCGCCGCAATATGATGCGACCACCAATACTGCGCAGGCCGGCGCTCAGATGCTCTTTGAACTGTTCAGTCTGATCGCGGGGAAAATCGCTTCCCGATAATCCGGAGGAAAGAAACCTTCCGTGACTACCGTCGTGTCGCGGAAGGTTTCTTTCGGGAAATTATTTAAAATTTATGCATCTGTCTGTGTTTCCTGCAGATCTGGCGCAATCTGTTGAGGCCAAAATGAGGGCGGGCGCTGCCGTGAGCCGGATATATCGGGCCACCCGTAACGAAAGTGACAGAACAGGACCGGGTGGCGACCGAAGGATCATGTTTTATGCTGACTCAGGCAAAATCACAGTCAGAATGCGGCTCCGCACTGAGTAGCCGGGAGTCTTGGCGTTGGAAAAATGAAAAATTTAATGACATGATTCTATTGTTGTCTTTTTTTGATATTTTTGAGTAATTAATCTTACAATTTCACGATGTTACTTTTATTTTCATTGAAAAAATTAAATATAGTATCATCTGGCGTCTGGGTTTTTGCTGCATGGCTTTGTTGGTGAAGTTTGGGTTGGAGTTTTCTCAAGAGAAATTGCGAACACCATCCTTTTGAAAAAGAGCGAATCAAAAATTTTATTTTTAAATATCAATGTGTTGATGCGAATAAGATTTTTTGGATATTGGGTGGCAAAGGTTCTCTGTTGGGTTTCCTGGCTCTCATCGGTTATAGGGCGTTGCGTATCTTTTGACTGGCACTGCACGACGCAGTGCGTCCAGAGGAGTGCCGTGGAAGTGATCCGTTTGCCGCTTCAGGGGAGAACCATGCATGCTGGCTGACACTCCGGCGCGTTCCGCCGTTGTTGACCTTGGTTCCAATTCCGTCCGTATGGTTGTCTTTGATGGAATTTCACGTAATCCGGTCTCCATTTTCAATGAAAAAGCCGTACTTCGTCTTGGCCGTGGCCTGACCCATACCGGTCGACTGAACGAAGAGGGTGTGGCGCTTGCCGTGGACGTTCTGCGTCGCTTTCACGCCATCGCACGTGGCATGAATGCCGACCCGTTTGAAATTCTGGCGACAGCTGCGGTGCGCGACGCTGCGAACGGCCCCGAATTCGTCGCCTCTCTCCGCGAAATTATGCCGGATGTCCCCATCCGCATCCTGTCGGGGATAGAAGAGGCCGACCACGCAGCCCTTGGTGTTCTGTGCGGCATTCCGGAAGCGAACGGCCTTGTCGCTGATATCGGTGGCGGATCGCTCGAACTGATCCGGATCGATTCCGAAGGCCGGCATGATGCGAATACCCTGCCGCTGGGCGTCATCCGTCTTGGCGATCGGGCCAATGGTGATCTCGCGGCGGCAAAAGCTATAGCTGATGCGGAACTCGCCGGAGTCGAGTGGCTGGAGACGATGAAGGGGCGGACGCTCTACCTTGTCGGTGGAGCTTTCCGTGCTCTCGCGCGTCTGCAGATTGCCCGCACCAGTTATCCGCTGAATATCCTGCATTACTACACCCTGACGCCTCAGATGGCGCGCGAGATGACGGGCTGGCTGATCCAGAGCAACCGTCGCGTTCTGGAACGCCTGCCGGGCGCGCCGCGGAAACGGCTGGATGACGTTCCCTTCGCGGCGACCGTTCTGCGTCGTCTGCTCAAGCGGGTTTCCCCGGATCGGATTGTGTTCTGTGTCGATGGCCTGCGGGAAGGGTGGTATGCGCTGAATGTTGCGCCGCACCTCCAGCAGGAAGACCCGCTTGAGGCCATGGCCCGGCAGATGTGCGAGCGTTTCGGCCGCAGTACGACCTTGCCTGACGCCCTGTTCGACTGGATTTCCGTCATCTTCCCCGATGAGTCCGAATACCAGAAACGTCTGAGAAAAGTGGCATGCTGGCTGTCGGATATTGGCAGTCATGATCACCCTGAGTATCGGGCAGAGCAGACATTTCTGCGTATTCTGTGGATGCAGAGCGGTGGAATTGATCATCGCGCCCGGGCCGCGCTCGCGCTGGCGCTGGCCGTGCGGTACGAAGGAGAAGTGGACGCTGCCTGGCTGGCCCCGGCCCGGGCGCTGCTCGATGCTGATACCTTCACCTGGGGGCTGACCCTCGGGCTGTCACTCAGGCTGGCCTATTCCTTGTGTGGCGGCACTGAAACCCTGTTGCGCGGCACGCGGCTGGAGCGTGATCAGGACGGTCTCTGTCTCTACCTGACCTCGGCTCGTGTGGCCGTGCGTGGCGATTCCGTCCGGCGACGGCTGACTCGTCTGGCGCAGATCATGGGACAGGAAGCCAGTGTTGATGAGGCGTCTTCCGGTTGAGAGACGCCCCTGCGACAGGGGCGCTTTTTGACAGCATGACGCCGGAAACTGCGGCGTGAGCGGCAGATACGGGTAGCGACTGAAAAAAGCATGAGAGCACACGCACTTGCGATCAATCCCGTGAGGTGAAAAGCTGTATGCTTTGCGCTCTGTTGACGTCGCGTGCAGGCACGGACCGGTTACAGCCAGAATAGCTGGCTTTCTGGTTCAAATGTGCCTTGCAGCGCGATGCGATGGAGTTGCTGACGTTCTGCATGATGCAGCGGAACGTCTTCACGGGAGTCGCATGGTGACTGTAGCAGATCGGATCTTTTCACAGCCGGCAGCGGCGTCGAGTCAGGTCCATCCCGAAGAACCACCGGTTCGTGTGCTCGTTGCTGACGGTGATCCGGCAATCCGCTCGCTTGTCCGTAAAATGCTTGGTGATCATCCGGGCTGTTCTGACTGCATCGAGGCCCAAGACACTGATGACGTGTTTGCCGCCCTTGAGACCTCCCCGCCGGATGTGATCCTTCTCGGATCGGCGTTTGCAGGTATGAACGGGTTGCAGGTCACGCGTGCTGTCATGGTGAGGCAACCTGTTCCTGTCGTGATCATGGCTGATGTGGAGGAAGAGGATCTGGACCGGGCGTTTGAATGTCTGCGGTCAGGCGCACTGGAAATTGTGCCGCGAACAGAGGAAAGCCTCTCCTCTTCAGACACGTTTTCCCGTCTTCTGGACCTTGCGCGTCAGGCGAAGGCGCTCCAGCCACGTCATGATGCGCCAGAGATTCAGGGGAACGTATCCTCTCTCCCTGTAGACGTTCTTTTCCTGATGGCGGGAACGGGCGCTCTTGGTGCGGCTCTACGGGTGTATCAGGCTGCTGAATTCTCCTCTTCCATTCCAGTTGTTCTGGTGACGGCGCTGGCGTCTTCTCTCCTGCCGGATTTTGTGCGGTGGCTGGATGAAACGCTCGAAGGAGGCGCGAAGCTGGTGGACCTCGCTACCGGCCAGCCTCTGACAGCAGGGCCGCTGAATGTCGTGGCGGCCTCTGTCCTGCCCCGTGTCGTGGCCTCAGACGGGAGGGGCGTCATCCTCGCCGGATTGCCGGATATTCCTTGGATGACTCCTGACACGTCTTCCGGGGAAAATGGTTTTGACGTGCTGCTCGCATCGACGGCCGAAATCGCGGCCAAAGAGGCAGTGGCGGTTTTGCTGGGAGGACTGCACTCCTCCGGCGCGGCGGGTCTTTCTCTCCTGAAGCGGGCTGGAGGGCGTGCCTTTGTGGAGTTGCCAGCCCTGTGCCCCTTCGCCCGGAGTTCTTTTACGGCTGTCAGGATTGATGCTGCGAATGTCTACGCGACCGTCAGCGGGCTGGTGACGCTGCTGGATGATCTTAACGCGCAGCGGGCGTTGCCGGGTGCATAGAGATGAGCGCTCGCAGACCTCTCGTTCTTCTGGTTGGACAGTCCGAGACGACGGACCGGTTTTCCGCGGGGCTGGTGGGGCATGGCTATGAAGTCAAAATGGTCGCGGACGCAGAAGCCGCGCTGGACAGTCTCGACCAGTGGCCGCCTGCGATCCTGATTACTGAATTTTCCTTACCTGGAATGACGGGATGCAAAATGTCCCGTCAGCTCCGTCTCAACAGACTGACGCGCTCCCTGCCCATCATCATGCTCACTGATGATGAGCCCATGATCTGCGAAGCCTTCAGATCCGGGATCGATGTTTGTGTCTCGAGAAAGGCGGATCCGGCTTTCCTCGCCGTGCGGATTGAAACTCTGTTGCGTGGCCTGAAAATTACCGCGCAGGCCATGATGCGGGAGCGGTTCCGGCGTCCTACCGTGGCGATCGCCACCATGAACGATGGCTGGTTACAACATTGGCCTGCACAGCCCGGTCAGAAAAAGGCCACACCGCCCGTTATCGAACTGTTGAGAGGAGAAGGGGTGGATACGATCCTCCTCGATCCCTCAGCGCTTGCCGGGGCGCCGGACTTCTGGTTGCCCGCCGTTGATTGCGTGATGGTGGATCTCTCGTCCCGGGCGTTCGATGGACTGGCCTTCTGCCGTATGCTCGACAGGCAGCGCTATACCGCGTTTGCCACCACTCTGACGCCACCACGTCTGCTCGGATTTGGCGGAGATGGAGAGGCGGGAGCAATCGCAGCCTATGAAGCTGGCGTGGATGATTGTGTCGGGACGTCAGTCAGCAGTGAACTTCTGCTTCTTCATGTAAGAAGCCTGCTCTATCGCAAGGCGATTCTGGATGAGAGCCTGCGGAGTGAGGCTGAGCGCGCCGCACGTGATGCGGCCATGGAGGGCGCGCGAGCCAAGACGGTTCTGGCGGACGCCCTGGAACAGGCCAATGACGAACTTGGCTCGGCCAATCGCAAGCTCATCGAAGCACAGACGCGCCTCGTGCAGTCGGCCAAGATGGCTTCCCTCGGCGAGCTTGTGGCTGGCATTGCCCATGAGTTCAACAATCCTCTGGCCTTCGTTATCGCTCACGAAACGACGGTGTCCCGCACACTCGAAGGGGCATTGTCAGCTCTGGACAGCGGCGATGTCGAGGGTGTCAGGGCTCTGCTTGAAAAAGGGCGGGATCGCCTCGCCTCCACATCAATCGGACTTGGCCGTATGCGGGATCTTGTGTCCAGCCTGAGGCGTTTTTCACGTCTGGACCAGGGCGCTTTCGAAGATATTGACATGCCGGATGCAATCAATACGGTCCTTGCCTTGCTGTCTCCAAAACTCTCTGAAAACATCAGGGTCGATCTCGCATTCGATGCGCCTCCCGTGCTGCGGTGCCAGGCCGCCCTCGTGCACCAGGTCGTCATGAACATCATCAGTAACGCGGCCGATGCCCTGCTCTCCCTGCCCGAGAGCGCCCAGAGAGTCCCTCTGATCAATATCAGCACTGCCTTGAGCGATGAGGAGGACGGAACGGCAGGTCATTACCTCATTTCCATCTGCGATAACGGTCCGGGCATCTCGCCTTTCATGCGGGAGCGGGTCTTTGAACCCTTCTTCACGACAAAACCGGTCGGAGAGGGGACCGGACTTGGCCTTGCCACTGCATACGGCATAGTGCAGGCTCATGGCGGGACAATCGAGGTTTCCAAATCTTCCATGGGTGGAGCCTGTTTTACTGTCGCGATCCCCTGTGTACCTGTGGACACAACAGAAGGAACATTTTGTCCTGTGGAAGAATTGCCATGACCGCGATAATCAGTGGCATTCATCAGGATAAAATTCTGATCGTTGATGACGAGCCGGAAATTCTGATCGCTCTCACCGACCTGCTTGATGACGAGTTTTCGATCGTTCAGGCGTCTTCGGCACAGGAAGCCCTGGCGGTTCTTCGGAATAATCCTGATATTGCAGTCATCATTTCCGACCAGCGTATGCGCGACATGACCGGAGACATGTTCCTCACCGAAGCCCGTAAACGCTCGGATGCGGGCACAATTCTCCTCACCGGCTATGCTGATCTTGATACGGTGGTGTCGGCGCTCAATCGCGGGGCGATCTCCTTTTATGCCGCAAAACCGTGGGAAGCAGGGAGTCTTCTGGCCATGGTGCGGGAGGCCGCTTCAGGCTATCGGACCCGGTGTGAACTGAAGACAGAACGGGCCCTGCTTCGGAGCCTTTTCGATAATCTGCCGCTGGGGCTGGCGATTACCGATACGACAGGGCGCATTACACGGCTGAATGCGCTGGCTGCGGACTCGTTCGGGCGACCCTTGAAAGAGTGCATCGGACAGACCGAGGCAGCCCTGCTGGGCGATGTGCCCGTCGAAACAAAAAGTGCTGATGAATTCAGGATGCCTGATGAATTTCCGGGCGTACGACGGGTCGCTTCCGATGGTCGTGAAAGCTGGCATCGTATTTCACGGGTGGAACTGGCGTTGCCAGCGGATTGTTCCGCGACCCACCCTGTCTCGGTTCTGATCGATCAGAATGTGACCGATCTGATCGAGATGGAAAAACGGGCGCGACAGGCGGACAAGATGCAGGCCATCGGCACACTGGCCGGAGGCATTGCGCACGATTTCAACAATCTGCTGACCGCTATTCTGGGCTCTCTTGAACTGGTTCAGGATATGCAGCCTCAGACAGACCCCAATATCAGCCGTCTTTTCACCAACGCCATGGATGCCGCGCGTCGAGGCGCGGTGCTGACCCAGAAACTGCTCGATTTCAGTCGCCCGCGTGATCTGGCCCGGCGTCCGGTGGACGTGCCGAAACTGCTGGGTCAGATGCAGGGATTGCTGGCCCAGAGTATTGGGGGAGGTGGCTCGCGGGCTGTTCCGGTGCGCCTCAGGCTGCCGGATGAAGACCTGCCGCAGGCCTCAACCGATCCGTCGCTGCTGGAAGTCGCACTGGTCAATCTCTGTCTCAATGCCCGCGATGCCCAGCCAAAAGGCGGCGAGATCACCATTTCCGCTGAGGCCGTGACGTTAAGTCAGGAAAGCCAGCGCGAAAACATGGTGGTGGGACGGTCCGGACGGCCGCTTCCGCCAGGACATTACGTTGTCGTCTCCGTGACCGACCGTGGTGTCGGCATGACACCCGAAACGCAGGCCCGTATTTTCGAGCCGTTCTTTACGACGAAGTCGGTCGGTTCCGGCATCGGGCTGGGTCTGCCGATGGTGTACGGTTTCGTGCAGCGGAATGGCGGCGATGTCAGGGTCTCCAGCAATCCCGGTGTCGGCACATCCATTGAACTGTGGCTTCCGGCGATCAGCAGGGACGGTCGACATGGACCTGTATTGGCGGGACCAACGGAAACGCATCACAGTCACGGGAATCAGAGGAGCATCCTTGTCGTTGATGATGATCCTGCCGTGGCGGCGGTGACCGTCGGGTTTCTCGCGAAAGCGGGATTCAGGGTTCTGGAATGCCATAGTGGAGCGAAAGCGCTCGATCTGGTCCGCTCCCGTCCCGATATCGGGCTTGCGGTCATGGACCTTCTGATGCCGGAGATGAACGGGGACGAGTGCGCGCGCCGTATTGCGGTTCTGCGCCCGGATCTGGCGGTTATTTTCGTGACGGGCTTTGCTGACCGCGCCATTCTTCCTCCCGATGCCCGCGTGCTGGCCAAGCCTTTTACACGCGAGGCGCTGCTGTCCGGGGTGGAAGATCTTATCCCCGGAAGCTGAGGCGCAAGCTTCCGGGTTCAGGCTCCTGAGAACTTCCTGCGTGCCTCCCCGACTGAAGGTGGGGCAGGAACCCCGGCAGGTGTATGGGCGTCCTGAACGCCCGTTCCCAGGGCAGTCGTAACGGGTATGACACCTGCCCACAGACCAAGCGTCAGATCACTGTCATCATCGACAGGCGGACCGGTTCTGACCTTGGCGCTTGCATATTCAATATCGAGTGCGACCACGCCCGTCGCCTTCCGTTCCTGCTCCGACATGGGCCGGACTTCCGAAATGCGGCCGGGTAGCAGATGTTCGGTGATGGCGTTCAGGGCCATGTCGAACTCCTCGCCTTCAACCCGACGCGCCAGACCATGGACGACAACGGAGCGGTAGTTGACCGAGTGATGAAAAGCTGAGCGTGCAGCAACGATTCCGGTGAGATGGGTCACTGTGAGGCAGAGCGGCGTCGCATCAAGAAGCGCCAGACGGGTCTTTGACGCTCCATGCAGATAGAGTGTGTCGTCCACAAGTGCGTAGGCCATGGGAATGACCATGGGACGCCCTTCGGCGATGAAACCGACATGGCCTACCAGTCCACCTGAGAGAATGTCACGCACGGTCGCATCATCGTAATGGGCCCGTTTCTGTTGCCGGGCGCGTGCATAATTCGGTCGCATGGAAAGATCCCTTCAAGACTGATCGATGTCTGTGATAGGGTTTCAACTGGCCTGAATCGAGAACCAGAATATCCGAAAATGAACAGACCAGTTTTTCTGCCTGCCTTCTGTCTGCTCTCTGCGGATGGTCAGGATACGATGCCTGTTCAGCTCTATCGGGATATTCTGGCCGCCATTCGGGAGGGTCGGATAAAAAAAGGCTCGAAGCTGCCATCAAGCCGAAAAGCGGCTGAAAGTCTTGGCGTTTCCCGCACGACCGTGAACGCTGCCTATGAACTTCTGCGCGCGGAAGGTGTTCTGTCGGTCCGTCAGGGGGCCGTGCCTGCAATTCATGTTCCGGAATGGCCTGTTAAATCAGAAACATCCTCTTTCTCTCATGATCTGTCGAAAAGAGGGCAGGGAATCTGCAAGGATTTGCGCCGGAATAGCTTTGTGGCCGATCAGGGAAGGATGTCTCCGGGTGTGCCGGATGAAGCGCTGTTTCCAGCGCAGGAATGGGCGCGATTATCGAGGCAGATGGCGCGCCGGAAACATGGCGCGCTCTCTGCTTACGGTTCTCCTTATGGGGCGCCGGCATTAAGAGCCGTTCTGGCGGAACGGCTATTCACAGACCGGGGCATCACGGTTTCACCGGACCAGATTCTGGTGACGACGGGTACGCAGGCTTCACTCTCGCTGATTGCACAGGTCATGACCGATCCGGGAGAATGCGCGGCGGTGGAGGACCCCTGTCATCTCGGCGCCAGAACAGCCTTTCTTGGCGCGGGTCTGACTGTTGCGCCTGTTCCCGTTGATGACGACGGATTGGACCCGGATTTACTGCCCGATCAGACACGGCTGATCTATATCACGCCTTCAAATCAGTATCCTTTAGGCTGTCGTCTTTCTCTTTCACGAAGAATGATGCTTCTGGAAAAAGCCAGGAGCATGCAGGCCATGGTGCTGGAAGATGATTATGACAGCGAATTTCTCTGGCGCGGCAAGGAGATTGCGGCACTGACAGCACACGCGGCTGGAGAAGAGGTCATCTATCTCAGCTCTGCTTCAAAGGTTCTGTTGCCTGGTCTGAGGGTCGGCTGGATGGCCGTGCCGGAAAGACTGGTCGGGCCTTTTCGTGCAGCGATCCGCAATATCGGGATCATGGCGAATGTGCATGCCCAGCTTGTTCTGGCGGATATGATGCGCTCAGGGCTATATCGTGGTCAGTTGCGACGTATTTCCCGAATTTATGAAAACCGGGGCAAGGCTCTTTTCCAGGCTTTGTCATGCAATGATGCTGTCGAGGTGAAAGAGCCTGATGGGGGCGTGCAACTTGCCGTGCGCTTTCATGCGGGTGGTCGGGAGACTGACGCTCTGACAGCTCTCGCTCATCACGGGTTTCGTCCGGCCCGTCTGTCCACACACTCGCTGTCGGGAACAATGGAAGGGCTGATCGTGGGGTTTGCTGATGCGAATGAAAACACCATTCGGAAATTCTGCTCGGTCCTTGAACAGGTCCTGAAACAGTAAGTGTTATGTCAGAGAGCAGGAGCTAACATATTTTTACATGTGCTCTCTGAAATACAGAAAGGCATATCAGTCCCGCCGCTCTTTTTCCTGCGCGGCCGCCGAGCGAATGGCACGCGCCATCGCTTCCACACCATTGCCCCGATTGGTGGAGAGCGCCTGCACCAATCCCAGATCGCTCAGGAAGGAGGGTTCTGTTGCCAGGATTTCGTCGGGGCTGCGTCCTGAATAAACCCGTAGCAGCAGCGCCACGAGTCCCATCACGATGGCGGCGTCCGATGCGCCGGCGAAATACATCGTTCCGTCATTCATCCGGGCTTCAAGCCAGACCTGACTCTGGCAGCCGGGAACGCGATGGGCGTCATCCATCCATTCCCTGGGGAAGGGCGGCAGTTTACGTCCCAGTTCGATGATGTACTGGTAACGGTCCATCCAGTCATCAAACAGCGCCAGTTCATCGCCAATCGCTTCAATGGCGTCCGCAGCGGTATCGTCCTCCGGGCGGACAAAAGCGTTGTCGAGCATCAGAGAATGAACCGGCTGAGATCGCCCTGCCGGGCAAGTGGCGCCACGCGATCACGGACGAGATCCGCGTCAATCGTGATGGTCTCGCCTTCATGTTCAGACGCCGTGAAAGAGACATCTTCCAGCAGCTTTTCCATGACCGTGGCCAGGCGACGTGCGCCGATATTCTCGACACGCTCGTTCACATCGGCGGCAAGCTCGGCAAGAGCATCCACCGCGCCATCCGTGAAGGTGAGGGTCACGCCTTCCGTGCCGATCAGGGAGACATACTGTTTGCACAGGGAATGTTCCGGTTCGGTCAGAATGCGCCGGAGGTCGTCACGGTTCAGCGGCTGGAGTTCCACGCGAATGGGCAGACGGCCCTGAAGTTCCGGGAGGAGATCAGACGGTTTCGCAAGATGGAACGCGCCGGAAGCGATGAAGAGAATATGGTCGGTTTTTACGAAACCATATTTCGTCGAGACGGTCGTGCCTTCAATCAACGGTAGCAGATCGCGCTGCACACCTTCACGCGACACATCCGCACCACGGAATCCTTCGGAAGAGCGCGCGCAGACCTTGTCGATTTCGTCGAGGAAGACGATGCCATTATCCTGTACGTGCTGGACGGCATCGCGGTTGAGCGCATCATTGTCCAGCAGTTTGTCAGCTTCCTCGCGAATGATCTGTTCGCGGGCAGCGGCAACGGTCAGGCGTCGTGTCTGCGGTGCACGGCCCATGATGTTCTTCATCATGTCGCCGAAATTCATCGTGCCGCCGGGGGGCATCCCGGGCACGTCACCTCCGCTCTGGCCTGCCGGATCGGGAGTGATGGCGATTTCGATTTCCTTGTCGTCCAGTGTGCCGCTTCTTACCAGCTTGCGGAAATGCGAGCGTGTGTCGGCAGAGGAAGTCTCGCCAGCCAGAATAACGACAAGACGCTCTTCTGCAGCTTCCTCGGCACGCGGACGCACATCCTTGCGGCGCTGTTCACGCAGCATGACGATGGCGTTTTCCACGAGGTCACGGATGATGCTCTCGACGTCCCGACCGACATAACCGACCTCGGTGAACTTGGTGGCCTCGATCTTGATGAAAGGGGCCTGAGCCAGCTTGGCCAGACGGCGCGCGATCTCGGTCTTGCCGCACCCGGTCGGGCCGATCATCAGGATGTTCTTGGGAACGACTTCCTCACGCAGACCCTCGGGAAGCTGCGCACGACGCCAGCGGTTGCGCAACGCAATGGCGACAGCACGTTTCGCGTCCTGCTGGCCGATGATGTAGCGATCGAGTTCGGTGACGGTCTCGGCGGGGGAGAAATGATTGATGGTCATTGGTTACGCCACCTTCTCGTCATCTGAGCGCAGGGTTTCAATCGTCACGGAATAGTTGGTGTAGACGCAGATATCTCCTGCGATCTTCATGGCCCGCTGTGCGATCTCGCTTGCGGTCAGTCCGTCGATCGGCAGCAGGGCCCGCGCTGCGGAGAGGGCGTAGTTCCCACCGGACCCGATGGCGATGATCCCGTCTTCTGGTGAGAGCACATCACCGTTGCCTGTCACCGTATAGGAACCATGCTGGTCGGCGACGATCAGCATGGCCTCCAGTCGACGCAGATACCGATCGGTGCGCCAGTCTTTCGCCAGTTCCACACAGGCGCGTTCAAGCTGGTTGGGGAAGCGGTCCAGCTTGGCTTCAAGTCGTTCCAGAAGAGTGAACGCATCGGCTGTCGCGCCGGCAAAACCGGCGAGAACCTGCTGCTTTGCACCGATACGACGGACTTTACGGGCATTGCCCTTGACGACTGTGGAGCCGAGGGTGACCTGCCCGTCACCAGCCATGGCGACTTCTCCATCGCGACGTACGCAGATGATGGTGGTGCCATGCCAGCCGACGGGATCGTGGGGAGAAGACGAATTTGTATTCATGGGTGAAGAGATAGACTTTCCGGAGGTAATCTCAAGAGGGAAGGATATGAGAGTATCGGGAGAATAGTGAACATCGGGTTGGAGGCCGGGAACAGAAAGAGATTCCCGACAGGAAATCCGGATATCTGTTTTGCCATGCAGACAGGCCAGATTCTTTAGTGGGAAAAGCCTTTTTCCTTATCCGGCTTCATCATGTAGCCTTTGCCTGAGGCCCATGGTGACCCAGTTTCTTTACCCCCGGGGTTTTGGCGCATTGCGGCAGTGCCGTGTGTGCAGGGGCAAGACCAAGATCATGATCAGCCTACATTTGGATTATAATCCGCTAACAAAGTCTCTTTCAGACACCTGTCAAACGATTGAGGATGCTTATGCCAAATCAGGTCACTTCACTGTGGACGCAGTTTAACGGCTGGATGCCGGTCATTCTGGGATATGTGGGGCAGTTTGTTCTGGCTCTCATTGTCCTGATGGTGGGCTGGACCATCATCAACATGGTGACCCGCGCGATGGGCCGGATGATGGCGGCCAGTCACATTGAGCCGACTTTGCGCGGGTTTCTTCTCAGCGTCGTGGGCCTTCTGCTGAAGGCGCTGCTGCTGATCAGTGTGGCCTCAATGGTCGGTATTGCGACCACCTCCTTTGTCGCTGTGCTTGGTGCTGCCGGTCTGGCTGTCGGCATGGCGCTGCAGGGAAGTCTCGCCAATTTCGCAGGAGGCGTGCTGATCCTTCTGTTTCGCCCTTTCGAGGTCGGAGACGCGATCACCGCCGGCGGAAGCTCAGGCACGGTGGTTTCGATAGAAATGTTCCGCACAGTGCTTCGGGATGCGAGCAACAAGTTCATTTACGTGCCGAACGGGACGTTATCGAACAATATCGTGGTCAACAGTTCGCAGGCCGAGAGTGTCGTCGCCACGGTTGGTCTGCTGATTGACTATGGAGACGACCTCGACAAGGCTCGCTCTCTTCTGCTGAGCCTGCTGCAAGGTGACGAACTGGTTCTGACCACCCCGGCTCCTTCAGTGTCTTTCCTGCCGCAGGCGGCGAATATTGCTGTATCGCTGTGCTTCTGCTGCGCTCCCGGAAACACAACAGCGCTGACAGCGAAGTATGCCGAAGCAGCCATCAAGAGTCTCAGCAGGGAAGGTTATCGCCTTGGTATCAGCGCACGTGCCGGTGCATGAAGTCCTGACCAGATCTCAGTAAAAGTTCGCTTGTCGCGGGCTGTCTGAATTCCGGCAGGCAGTCTGCCCGATTGAGCCTTTTGGGAAAAGCGCTATGAGGACACGCGGTGCGCCGGATGATCTCTGTATCAGCCAGATGGAGCGGAAAGTCGTCGTTCCTGTCTGCCGAACGCGGGATCAGCCGGTCTGGGTCCACTGAGGGAGTGAACTTCCGACAAGGGTTCCGGTGTCGATGGAGGAAAGAGCTTCCGGGCTGGTTCACAATAAAGCAGCGGACGCGTTAGCCGTGACGCACAAAGACTTCGGAAAATCAAACCCGGATACTGTCCTGTATCAGCTTCAGGGCGTGGAGAACCGCCTGCGCACGCACCTCCGTTCTGTTTCCATCAAAGATCTGTTTTTGTGTGAAAGGTGGTCGGTCAGCCTGTTGCAGACCGAACCACACCAGCCCGACGGGCTTCGTTTCGCTCCCGCCATCCGGTCCCGCAACCCCAGTCAGCGAGACGGCAATACCGGCGCCCGGTGCGCGTGCAAGCGCACCTTCAGCCATCGCCTGCGCAACCTGTTCGCTCACGGCGCCCCATCGCTCGAGCATCTCAGCCGGAACACCGAGCGTCGCCTGTTTCATGGCATTGGAGTAGGTGACGAAGCCACCCGTGACCGCCGCGGACGATCCGCTGTGGGCCGTCAGCGAACCCGCCACAAGACCGCCCGTGCAGCTTTCCGCTGTCACGACCATCAGCCCTGCCGCTTTCAGTAACTCAAGAACCGACGCGGATTTTTTGAGCACTTCCGGGGGCAGGATGGCGGTCATGGCTGTTTCTCCAGATGGTT
The DNA here is from genome assembly GCF_002005445.1 of Acetobacter aceti. Lineage (NCBI taxonomy): Bacteria > Pseudomonadati > Pseudomonadota > Alphaproteobacteria > Acetobacterales > Acetobacteraceae > Acetobacter > Acetobacter aceti. The sequence continues at coordinate 2,233,098 of NZ_CP014692.1, read as the reverse complement.
ATTTCAGAAGACCGACGATCTGCTCCACTTCATCCACGATCGGGTTGGCGATGGCCGCCGCTCGCGCGGCTCCGGTGCGCAACACATGATCGAGATGTCCTGTGTCGTCCAGCAGGCGGCTGGTCTCTTTTGCGATCGGTTCGATACGGGCGATCATGACATCCGCCAGCGCCTTTTTGAAAGGACCGAAGCCTTCCCCGCCATGCCGGGCGAGAACCTGTTCCGGTGTCAGATTGTCCATCGCTGCATACAGACCGACGAGGTTGCGGGCTTCAGGCCGGTCCGTCAGCCCTTCCAGAGAGGAGGGCAATGGCTCCGGGTCGGTTTTGGCGCGCTTTATCTTGAGCGCAATCGTATCGGCGTCATCTGTCAGGTCGATACGGCTTTGTGCTGACGGATCGGACTTGGACATCTTTTTCAAGCCGTCGCGCAGACTCATCACACGGGCGGCCTGCGCCGGAACGAAGGCTTCGATTTCCTGAAAAAACTCGACCTCGTAATCGTGGTTGAATTTCTTGACGATGTCGTTGGCCAGTTCGACATGCTGGCGCTGGTCATCGCCCACAGGCACCTTCACGGCCTTGTAGGCCAGAATGTCGGCAGCCATCAGGTTGGGATAGACATACAGGCCAGCTGAATGATTTTCCCGATCCTTGCCTACCTTGTCCTTGAACTGGGTCATCCGGTTGAGCCAGCCGAGGCGGGACACACAGTTAAAAATCCATCCGAGTCGCGTATGGGCGCTGACAGCGGACTGATTGAACAGGATATGCTTCTCGGGGTCGATTCCCGATGCGAGCAGAACGGCGGTCTGCTGGCGGGTCTGCGCTCTCAGGTCAGCAGGATTCTGCCAGACCGTCAGGGCGTGAAGATCAACCAGACAGAAGATACATTCATGGTTAGCCTGCAACGCGACCCAGTTCTGAATCGCACCAAGATAGTTGCCGAGGTGAGGTATACCGGTCGGCTGGATGCCGGAAAATACACGTGTCATTCTTGCTGCTCAGATCCCTGGTCGCGACGGTCAGTCCCTGTCTTACGGCAGAGGATGTTTCAGGTCGAGTTTCGCGCGCATTTCAGCAACGTCTCCCGCTGAAATCCGGTGGGCGCGGGCCGTGGCGATCTCTTCCGGAGTGATTTCTGGTGCGGGTTTAGTCTGGCCCTGCCGGGAAAGCCACGAAAGAATAGTGGCGGCTTCCTGATCAGACAGATAGCGGAACAGGGGCATCTCGGCGCTGTAACGCGTGCCTGCGGCCCTGATCGGTCCACTGACGCCATTCATGAGCACTGAAGCGAGATAAACCCGTCCTTCCGGCGTCGATGCTATGCGGTCAATCCTGCCGCTCAGAGGAGGTACGGAACCCGCCATGCCCTCTCCACCATGGTGGCAGATGCCGCAGTTGGACCCGTAGAGGTAGCGGGGGCTTTTATGACGGGAGCATCCGGTGGGAAGAATGAGGACCGCCAGAAGCAGGATTAACTTTTTTCTTGCCGACATGTTAGAAATGTTTTGAGAGAACAAACGCATGAGACCTGCTTAAACATCCGGGTTGTTCTGGTCGCAGGTGGCATGCTTGCCACTCTGGAGCACGGAAGGAATTCTGAATGAAACCTATGATGTCCTGTCGGTACCTTTTTTTAGCTGCCGCCTGCGGGCTTCTTGTGTCAGCGGTCTCTCCGGGGGCTGCATTCGCTGCAACACGGGAAGAACAGACGGCTGCCTGCAAAGGGGATGCTCTCAAATTTTGCGCATTCTCGATCCCGAATGAAAAGAAGATCGCGGCATGCCTGCAATCGAAACGAGACAAGTTGAGTCCAGCCTGCAAGGCGATGTTCCCTGAAAAGAAGACAGGGAAAAAGTCAGCGGGTAAAAAGAACTGAGTGCAGGAACAAAAAAGGCCGGGTCAGAGGCCCGGCCTTTCTGTTTTACTGTTGTCCGCCGTGTTCTACGCCAAGAAGCTGAATCTTGAAGATCAGCGGGCTGTTTGACGGGATGATCCCCATTTCACGTTTGCCATATCCCAGCTTGGCCGGGATATAGAGCATCCAGGTATCACCCACATGCATCATCGGCAGCGCTTCCATCCACCCCTCAACCAGACCATCCAACGGCATACGCATGTAGGCGCCCTGGCCATGCTGGTCGGAGCTGTCGAAGATTGATCCATCCGGCAGGCGGCCTTCATAGATCAGCATCATGCTGTCGCCCTTGCTGGGGGAAGGACCGTCTTTCGGACCGGAAGCCAGAACCTTGTAAGCCAGACCGTCAGGAAGAGTCTTGACGCCGGGCTGAGCGATTTCCTTCTGCATGATCTGCTCGGGCGTCAGCTCCGGGTCCTCATGACTGCATCCTGCCATCGGCAGGCAAAGCAGTCCGCCCAGAAGCAGGGCAGGGAGGCGGATTGAAGTCAGTGAAGAACGCACAGTCATTCCCTCAAAACATTTCCGGAGTATCATTCTAACGGCTGTGTGCCCGCTCAGAGCGAGCCACCCCGTCGGCCGATCTGACCACCCAGACGCAGGCGCAGGGCGTTCAGCTTGATGAAGCCCTGAGCATCCTGCTGGTTGTAGGCGCCCTCGTCGTCCTCAAAGGTCACGACGCGGGTGTCATAGAGGCTGTTCGGGCTTTCGCGGCCCACGCAGATCACGTTGCCCTTGTAGAGTTTCAGGCGGACGCGACCCGTGACGGAGTGCTGGGACGTGTCGATCAGGGCCTGCAACATGCGGCGTTCCGGCGAGAACCAGAAGCCGTTGTAGAGGATCTCGGCATATTTCGGCATCAGGCTGTCCTTGAGGTGCATGGCCTCGCGGTCGAGCGTGATGGATTCGATGCTGCGGTGAGCTGTCAGCAGGATCGTGCCGCCCGGTGTCTCGTAGATGCCGCGCGACTTCATGCCGACAAAGCGGTTCTCGACGAGGTCGAGGCGACCGATGCCATTGACCTTGCCCAGTTCATTCAGCTTCGTCAGCAGGGTGGCCGGAGACATGGCGACGCCGTTGATCGCCACCGGATCGCCCGAGACGAAATCAATGGTGATCTCGGTTGCGACATCCGGTGCGGCCTCCGGCGAAATCGTGCGCTGGAAGACAATTTCTTCCGGCCCGATAGCAGGATCTTCCAGCAGTTTGCCTTCGGAGGAAGAGTGCAGAAGGTTCGCGTCCACGGAGAACGGCGCTTCGCCGCGCTTGTCCTTGGTGACTGGAATCTGATGCTCTTCCGCGAACGCCAGCAGGCGGGTGCGGGAAGTCAGATCCCACTCACGCCATGGAGCAATCACGGTTATGTCAGGCTTCAGCGCGTAATAAGCCAGCTCGAAGCGGACCTGATCGTTGCCCTTGCCGGTCGCGCCATGCGCCACGGCGTCGGCGCCAACCTGCTCGGCAATCTCGATCTGGCGCTGTGCGATCAGCGGACGTGCGATGGACGTGCCGAGAAGATACTGGCCTTCATACAGCGCGTTCGCCCGGAACATCGGGAATACGAAATCCTTCACGAAGGTCTCGCGCAGATCTTCGACGAAGATATCTTTCACGCCGAACATTTCGGCTTTTCTGCGGGCCGGTTCCAGTTCTTCGCCCTGACCGAGATCGGCAGTGAAGGTGACGACCTCACAGCCATATGTGGTCTGGAGCCACCGCAGGATGACTGAGGTATCGAGGCCGCCTGAATAGGCCAGAACGACCTTCTTGATCTGTCGGGTGCCTTCGGCCGGGGCCATGCGCATTCTCTCCGGGTTTCTGCGGTGGGTCGGAATGGAAAAGCAGCAGACCTTTGCCCGCCACTCTCTTTGCGGCGTCAGTAGCACCCGCGCCGGTGTTGCACTAGTCCCAAGCCGGAGAGAGGCGCCTTAATTCAGATCGAATCTTTTCACTCGCCGATTGCGGCACCGCCGGGATGACGGTGGTCTGCGCCACCAAACAGGAGCGTCTGCTCGTTGCGGTTGGGTGCCAGAACGCCCGTGACGATGCCTTCGGGAATGCCCCATGCCGCGTGGTCGTGGAAAACATAGCCCTGTTCGCTCAGGGTTTTGGCGACGGTCGCGTCGATCGCACCTTTTTCGATTTCGATGACCGAGGGTTCCCACTGTTCGTGAAAACGTGGCAGATCAATGGCTTGCTGGATATTCAGGTGATAGTCGATCACGCCGGTGATGACTGACAGCACGATGGTGGGGATACGCGAACCGCCGGGGCTGCCAATGACCATGACCGTCCTGCCGTCCCTGGAAACAATGGTCGGGGCCATCGAGGAAAGAGGAGTCTTGCCCGGCTGGATGGCGTTGGCCTGACTGCCGATAATGCCGAACATGTTGGGTTCGCCGGGTTTGGCGGAAAAATCATCCATTTCATCGTTCAGGAAAAAGCCTGTTCCGGGTGCGATGACCCGTGCTCCAAACCACCCGTTGAGCGTGTAGGTGGTGGAGACGGCAAGACCGGAAGAATCCATGACCGAGAACTGTGTGGTTTCGTGTTTTTCTCTGTCGACAGCCCGGGAGGAGCCTGCGTCTGACCGAGCCGGGACAGGAGAGCCCGCTGTCAGGGTCTCTGATTTCACCGCGCCTGCATTTGGCAACGCCCCCCGCACCTGCACGGCATAGGCAGGGTCCAGCAGATGATCGACAGGATTGGTGACAAAAGCCGGATCACCCAGATCGCGCCGGTCGGAATAGGCATGACGCATGGCCTCGATCTGCTGACGGAGAGCAGTAGCGCTGTGCAGCCCTTCCGCTCCGAGATCATAGCCGGACAGGATCGTCAGCATCTCGCACAGGGCGATGCCGCCGCCACTCGGCGGAGGCGCCGTGTCAATGTGATAGCCGCGATAGGAGCAGGTCAGCGGCGGCATGATGCGAGGTCTGTAGCGGCTGAAATCCGCCATCTGCAGGATGCCGCCATTGCGCTTGCTGGCATCGACCACGCGGCGGGCTATGTTGCCTTTATAAAAGACATCCTCACCATGACGGGAGATTTCTGCAAGGGAGTTGGCCAGATCGGTCTGCACAAGGCGGTCGCCGGGACGGAATGACTGCCCATCCGGCCGCAGAAAAATCTTGCTGACGACAGGATCAGCGCCGAACTCCTTTTCAAAGGGACGAAGCAGGGCGACGTCGCCTTCCTCCAGAACGAAGCCGTCCCGCGCCAGACGGATGGCGGGTTCCATAAGCCTGGCGCGGGAAAGGTGCCCCCAATGCTCTCTCACATATTCAAGGCCAGCGACGGTTCCCGGAACAGCGACTGCTTTCCATCCTGCTGTCGAAAGGGCAGGGATGACCTGTCCGGCGGCATCCTGAAACATGCCGGGTGTGGAAGCGAGAGGCGCTTTTTCACGAAAATCTATGAAAACAGCCGGTCCCTGACGTGGTTTCAGAACCATGAAGCCGCCACCGCCAATATTGCCCGCAGCCGGATAGACCACAGCCAGCGCATATCCAACGGCGACGGCGGCATCGGCGGCATTACCGCTCTGCGCCAGTATTTTCGCGCCGATTTCGGAGGCAAGATGCTGTGCGGAGACCACCATCCCGTGACGGGCCACAATCGGTTTGTCAGAGGCTTCCGGCTGGATCGACGCCGCATAGGCGAGAGGGTCGGGCACTCCGGCAGGCATGGCCGGCGTCTGTGCCCATCCGGTCGATGACACACTCAGGCAGACGATCAGCCCCGCCGTAAGGGAAGTAAAGCAGGGTCGATATTTCTTCCGTGGAAGGAAGCGGGCGGCGGGGGAAGACAGCACTGGTGATATCCTGCTGCAATGAAAAAGGATCTGAGTCCTGAAGGCTGTTTCAAAAGCCTTTTGCAGGTCAGTTTTTTAAATCATAACGAAGTTTTGGGTGAGGCTTTGCCGGAAAGCGCCAAGGGGAGCCGCACATTCGAAAAAGATCGCACCAGACTGCACCTGTTGTTTAGCGGTCTATTCGAGAGAAGCTTTTGGCGAAACCTTTTGGAAAAAGACGACAGCCAAAAACCTCTTCATTTACTCTCGACGATTTTCCTGAAAATCGCTTCTCAAGCGCCGTAAGGCGGCCGCGTATATCCCTTGGGAGAGAGCGTGAAAATCTCATACCCGCTTTCCGTGACGCCCAGCATATGTTCGAACTGCGCTGTCAGGGAACGATCCCGGGTTACGGCTGTCCAGCCATCTTCGAGGATTTTCACTTCCGGTTTGCCAATGTTGATCATCGGCTCAATGGTGAAGACCATTCCAGCTTTCAGTTCCAGACCGGTTCCGGGTTCACCGAAGTGAAGGACATTTGGCGCTGCATGGAAGGTGCGTCCAATGCCGTGACCACAGAAGTCTTCGACAACGGAGTAGCGCTGGTTTTCCGCGACCGTCTGGATCGCATGACCAATATCGCCAAGCGTTGCGCCTGGGCGAACCTGCCTTATGCCGGCCATCATGCTGTCATAGGTGACATCGATCAGCTTTTCGGCCTTTTTGGGGGCTTTGCCTGCGATATACATGCGGCTGGTGTCGCCATACCAACCGTCCAGAATGCACGTAACGTCGATATTCAGGATGTCACCGTCCAGCAATTTACGATCACCCGGAATACCGTGACACACGACATGGTTGATCGAGATGCAGCACGATTTCGGGTAGCCCCGATAACCGAGCGTGGCGGGTGTTGCGTTATTCTTCAGCGTGAACTCGTGAATGATGGTGTCGAGTTCGCCTGTCGTCACTCCTGGGCGCACATGCTCGGTAATCATGTCGAGCGTCTCTGCAGCCAGCTTTCCCGCTGCGCGCAAACCCTGAAAGTCTGCTTCGGTGTGCAGGATAATCCCGTGACGTGCTGATTTCCCCTCCATCATTTTCCCTCGTCTTCAGCCAGTTGTGAGCGGACAATGCCGCGTCTGACACGTGGGTGCAAGGGAAGGAGGCCCCATCAGAACGATAGGACCTCCTCGAACTTCAGGATGAGAGACCGTTCGTATCCTGCTTTTCCTCGCCTTCTTCCGGAGCCTCGGCAGCCGGGGAAGGAGGGGAGTTTTCGAGATATTCGAAAGAAAGTTCGCCATCCTTGACGGAGATCTTGACGGCTCCGCCTTTTGCCAGACGTCCGAAAAGAAGCTCCTCGGACAGAGGTCTCTTGATCGCATCCTGAATGACCCGGCCGAGAGGGCGGGCGCCATAGAGACGGTCATATCCACGTTCCGCCAGCCACTCTTTGGCAGCGGACGACATTTCAATGGTGACATTCCGATCCGCCAGCTGTGCTTCGAGTTGAAGCACAAACTTTTCGACCACACGACCGACCGTTTCGGGCTGGAGGTTGCCGAACGGAATGATCGCATCAAGGCGGTTGCGGAATTCCGGCGTGAAGAGACGCTTGATCGCTTCCTGATCTTCGCCCTCACGCGTGTCGCGCCCGAAACCGATGGCTTCCTTGCTGAGATCAGCCGCCCCCGCATTGGTCGTCATGATGAGGATGACGTTGCGGAAGTCCACTGTCTTGCCGTTGTGGTCCGTCAGCTGCCCGTGATCCATGACCTGCAGCAGCACGTTATAGAGGTCCGGATGCGCTTTTTCGATTTCGTCCAGCAGCAGCACGGCATGCGGATGCTGATCGACGGCATCCGTCAGCAGGCCGCCCTGATCGAAGCCGACATAACCCGGAGGCGCGCCAAGCAGACGGGAGACGGAGTGGCGCTCCATATATTCGGACATGTCGAACCGGATCAGTTCAATGCCGAGAGTGTTGGCGAGCTGACGGGCGACTTCGGTTTTACCGACGCCGGTAGGACCGGAGAACAGATAGTTGCCGATCGGCTTCTCGGGCTCACGCAGACCGGCACGCGCCAGCTTGATGGCGTCTGCCAGCGTCTGAATCGCCTTGTCCTGACCGAACACCATGTTCTTCAGGTCACGCTCCAGAGCGCGCAGCACTTCCTTGTCGTCAGCCGACACGGTCTTGGCGGGAATGCGGGCGATCTTGGCGATCGTGTCTTCCACGTCCTTGAGCGTGATGGTTTTCCGACGCTTACTCTCAGGAAGCAGCATCCGTGACGCACCGGCTTCATCAATGATGTCGATGGCTTTGTCGGGAAGTTTCCGGTCGTGGATATATTTGACCGACAGCTCCACGGCTGCACGGATAGCGTCATCCGTGTAGCGAACCTTGTGGTGCTTCTCGTAGTTCGTTTTCAGGCCGCGAAGGATCTTCACGGCATCATCGAGATTCGGTTCTTCGACGTCGATCTTCTGGAAGCGACGGACGAGGGCGCGGTCTTTCTCGAAGTGCTGCCGGAACTCCTTGTAGGTTGTCGAGCCGATGCAGCGCAGTGTCCCGGCTGCAAGCGCTGGTTTCAGCAGGTTGGAGGCGTCCATCGCACCGCCTGACGTGGCTCCTGCGCCGATGACGGTGTGGATTTCGTCAATGAACAGGATCCCGCCGGGATTGTGCTCAAGGTCGTTCACGACGGCCTTGAGGCGTTCCTCGAAATCACCGCGGTAGCGCGTGCCAGCCAGAAGGGTGCCCATGTCGAGAGAATAGATGGTGGCGTTCAGAAGAACTTCCGGAACGTCGCCTTCCACGATTCGTTTGGCCAGACCTTCAGCGATGGCGGTTTTGCCCACGCCGGGATCGCCCACATAAAGCGGATTGTTCTTGGTGCGACGGCAGAGAATCTGAATGGTGCGTTCGACTTCCGAATCACGACCGATCAGGGAATCAATCTTGCCGTCGGCAGCCTTCTTGTTCAGGTCAACGCAGTAAGTGGCCAACGCATCGCCGGTTTTGGCGGCTGCGCCGCGTCCCTTTTCTTCACTGCCGGATTCGTCTTTTTCGGCTGAGCCTGTGGGCGCGCCGTTCGAACTCCGTCGTACAGATCGATCCGGCGCCTTGGCGATTCCATGGGAAATGAAGTTCACGGCGTCGAGACGCGTCATGTCCTGTAGTTGCAGGAAGTAGACGGCATGGCTCTCGCGTTCGGCGAAGAGTGCGACCAGCACATTGGCGCCAGTGACTTCGTCGCGGCCTGTGGACTGCACATGAATGGCAGCACGCTGAATGACGCGCTGGAACGCCGCTGTGGGTTTCGGTTCTGTGGTTCGCTCGGCAGTCAGACCTGCCAGATCCTTGTCGAGGAACTCGGTCAGATCTCCACGGAGCTTGTCCAGATCGACACCGCAGGCGCGGAAGACAGTTACAGCGTCCGGGTCGTCAATCAGAGCAATAAGAAGATGCTCAAGCGTTGCATATTCATGGTGCCGCTCACCCGCCAGCGTCAGTGCCCGGTGCAACGTCTGTTCGAGATTGCGTGACAGCATGATCAAGACACTCCTTTCGCCGTCTGGCGTATAAGGCCACGCTGCCTGAACGTGACCCTGTCACCATATTTGGGCTGTTCCGAAAGAAATGCCAGCCATAAGACGGGCCGTTGCGGAAAAAATTTCATAACCCTGTCACTTGTCCGGCCGAAAAGATGAGGAAAACACTGTTCTCCTGATCCTGAAACAATGAGGTTTAAAAGCGGTTAGGATAAAGAACCTGCCGGAAATGGAGCAGGGTCCGATAAAATTTGTCTGAAACCGGGCTTTGCGGCTGGCAGGGACGTGTGTTATTCAACTCAGTGAGAGGCCTGTGATGGACGGGCGCCTTGCCAACCCGGTCAGATCCGGAAGGAAGCAGCCGCAGTAAGTTTTGCTCGGGTTGTCGCAGGTCTCTCACCCACTCCTTTGAACAAGATGATCAGATCCGTTAAAGAGGCTGTAGAGCCCCTGACACAAACCTGTGCGGGCCTAAACGGATTAACCGGAACCATGCCAGACACTGATACAGAGGCGGAAGACGATCTGCCGTTGCCGCCGGGTGACGGGATGGGACTCTTCTTCGGTGACGCGCCGACAGAAGTATCTGTGCCGCAAGCTTCCACTCCATCGAATGTAGCGACTGTTCTGGGATCGGATATTCTGGAGGCGTCTCCGGAAGAATCACCGAAGCCTGCGGTTGCCTATCGCGTTCTGGCCCGTAAATACCGGCCCGCCACTCTGGACCAGTTGATTGGTCAGGATGCGCTTGTCCGTACGCTCAGAAATGCTTTTGCGGTTGGCCGCGTCGCACACGCCTTCATGCTCACCGGCGTCCGCGGGGTCGGCAAGACCACTACGGCCCGGATCATCGCGCGTGGTCTCAACTGTGTCGGCCCTGACGGCAAGGGAGGCGCAACAGCGGACCCTTGCGGTGTGTGTCCCAATTGTGTGGCCATTCTGGCTGACCGTCATCCCGATGTGCTGGAGATGGATGCCGCCTCCCGCACTGGTGTCGATGATGTCCGTGAGATTATCGAGGCCTGTCATTTCCGTCCGATTCAGGGGCGCATGAAAGTCTTCATCATCGATGAAGTGCACATGCTGTCCCGCAACGCTTTCAATGCGTTGCTGAAAACGCTGGAAGAGCCGCCCCCGCAGGTCACTTTCATTTTCGCCACGACCGAACTGCGGAAAGTGCCGATCACGGTCCTGTCCCGCTGCCAGCGATTTGATCTGCGTCGTGTCTCCCAGTCGGAGTTGCTCTCCTTTTTCACAGGCATCGTCGAAAAAGAGCATGTATCCGCAGAGCAGGAGGCGCTGAAGCTGATCGCCCGCGCGGCTGATGGTTCGGTGCGTGATGGTCTGTCCCTGCTGGATCAGGCGATTGCACAGGGCGCCGGCACGCAGGGGGCGAGCGACGGTAGCGTCACGGAATCCGGTGTTGCGGCCATGCTTGGCCTTTCCGACCGTGCGGCGATTTTTGATCTGTTCGACTGTCTGATGCGCGGTGATGTGACGGAAGCGATCCGGCTTTCCGACAGTATGTATGACCGGGGTAATGATCCCGGGCTGATGCTCCGTGATCTGGCCGAACTGACTCACACGGTCACGCGTCTGAAAACCGTGAAGGGGCTGGAAGACACGCTCGAACTGCCGGAAATGGAGCGGACCCGAGGGGCTGCTTTCGCGGGTTCTCTGTCGCTCTCCACGCTGTCCCGGCTCTGGCAGATGCTTCTGAAAGGAATTTCGGAAGTCGATGACGCGCCGCTGCGTCGCGAGGCGGCGGAGATGGTTCTGATCCGTCTCTGTCATGCCGCGACCATGCCGCCGCCGGAAGAGTTGCTGAAAAAGCTGCGGTCCGGTGAAGTCGTGAAAGGGGCCGCTCCCGTAAATCGGGTGGCCGATGACGGGCGGGATTCGCCCCGCTCCATGATGCCGTCGCCGGATGACGGAAGCAGGCGGCAGAGAGTCGCCAATGAACGATGGGGCGACACAGGCGAGGGGCCATCCGAGCCGATCCCACTGGCGAGAGCCGCCGCGCCATCAGGTCCGCAGCCCCCCAGAAGCTGGCGTGAACTGGTGGCTTTCGTGAAGGACAGCCGAGAGGCGACCCTGCACGGCCATCTGCGTCATTCCACTCATCTGGTAACATTTGCTCCCCCGCTGGTTGAAGTCCGTATCGACAGCCCGGCCCCCCCTGACCTTGTGAAACGGTTGCAGGAAATGCTCCGCGCCAGTTTCGGAAATGAGTGGGTGGTTCGGCCGGTGGAGGCTCAGGGCGAGCCGACACTGGCCGAGCAGAGCGCCGAGATTATCCAGCTTCATAATCGCCGTTCGTCGAATCACCCGCTGGTGCAGGCGATTCTCAATGTGTTTCCCGATGCCGAGCTTGGTGACGTGCGGGATCATACGCTCGACGATCATTATGGGCTGCCTCCCGAAGATTTCGGCTCTCTGGAAACGGAACCGCTGGCAATAGGGCTTGACCCGGAACTGGACGCCCCCGAAGAACAGGACTGACAGTGTGATGCTGGTCAGGTCACGCTTGTGGTCGCCAGCCATTGTGTATGCAGGGATGATTGAACATGAAAAATCTTGCCGGACTGATGAAGCAGGCTTCGCAGATGCAGTCGAAGATGGAAGAAATGCAGGCCAGTCTCGAAAAAATCGAGATTCAGGGCAGCGCCGGTGCGGGCATGGTGACCGTTACGCTCAGCGGGAAGGGTGACCTGAAAGCGATTACGATCGACCCGAAGCTGGCTGATCCGACCGAGATGGAAATGTTGCAGGATCTGATTGTTGCCGCCTGTGCAGACGCGAAGACGCGTCTCGACAAGACAGCATCTGAAGAAATGCAGAAGGTCACGGGCGGTCTGAACCTGCCGCCGGGACTGAAGCTGCCGTTCTGAGCCACGGTCGTCCGGTTTTAACGGATGGCTGTTGCCGATATTGATCACCTCATCGGTCTGATCGCCCGCCTGCCGGGGCTTGGTCCACGGTCGGCGCGACGGGTGGCGCTGGCGCTTCTGCGTGATCCGCAGCGTCGGATGCTTCCGCTCGCTCGTGCGATGGAAAACGCCGCAATGTCGGTGAAGACCTGTTCCGTCTGCGGTAATCTGGATGTGACCGATCCCTGCCGGATCTGTGCCGATCCCGACCGTCCGCATGATATTGTGTGTGTTGTCGAAACCGTCAGCGACCTATGGGCGCTGGAACGCGCCGGCGCGCATCGTGGTGTCTATCAGGTGCTTGGTGGTGTATTGTCAGCACTTAAAGGTATTGGTCCGGAAGACCTGAACGTCGACTCCCTGTTCGAACGGCTGAGAGAGGGTTCCGTAAGGGAAGTCATTCTGGCTCTTGGATCGACCGTCGAGGGGGCGACGACCATGTACTGGCTGCAGGAAAAGATTGCTTCCTACGACGTGGTCGTCAGTCGCGTGGCGCAGGGAGTGCCGATGGGCGGCGCGCTGGATGTGCTGGATGATGGCACGCTGGCGGCGGCGGTGAGCGCCAGACGACTGATATAAAAACGCCAGACATAGTGAAGAGAGACGGAATGACCGCTGAAGCCTCCCTCGCCGGAACATTGATTGCGCCTGAGATTCCCCGCATCGCGTTCATTACAGGCGGAGCGCAACGGCTGGGACGCGCTATGGTGCTGTCATTGGCGGGAGCGGGTTTTTCCGTGGCGGTGCATTATCGTTCAGGCGAGGAGGATGCTCACTCTCTGAAACGGGAAGTCGAAAGCATGGGGCGGCAATGCTGTCTGTTTCGTGCCGATCTTTCTGGGGAGAGAGAAGTTGCCGGTCTCATTGCGAAAGCTGTCGCCGAACTGGGCGGACCTGTCGGTGTTCTTGTGAACAACGCGTCCACTTTCGACAGGGACGAGTGGAACACGGTCACCCGCGAAAGCTGGGACGCGCATATGGAGCCCAATCTGCGGGCTCCATATGTGCTGACGCAGGAGTTTGCGAAGCAGCTTCCTGCCGATCGGGAAGGGATGGTGCTGAACATGCTTGACGAGCGTGTGTGGTCCCTGACACCTCATTTCGTCAGCTATACTGTTTCCAAATCGGCGCTCTGGACGCTGACCCAGACCATGGCGCTGGCGCTGGCTCCAAAGAAAATCCGGGTCAACGCCATTGGTCCGGGGCCTGCGCTGCCGAGCACACGTCAGACGGAGGAACAGTTTCAGGCGCAATGCCAGGCTGTGCCGCTTGGGCGAGGAACATCGCCTGAAGAAGTGTCGCGTGCGCTGCTGGCGTTTTTGATGCTGCCGTCAGTGACAGGGCAGATGCTGGCTCTTGATGGTGCCCAGCATCTCCAATGGTATTACTCCCCTTCGCCGTCCAGTAATGTGGTGGAATAATAGAGCAATGACGATCCTCGCTCCCTGGCCAGCAGATCTGGCTGTAAGACGGCTCTTTCTCAAGGATATGATTGTTGACGCCTATATAGGCGTTTTTCCGCATGAGCATGGCGTGACGCAACGTGTTCGCATCAATGTCTCGTTTGGTGTCGATGACAGTCGGGATCTGACCGAGGGTGTGGACGACCTCAGCCGTACGGTCTCTTACGAGACGGCTGTTCTGACGATCCGCCGTCTGGCGACGGAAACACACACGCAGCTTGTGGAGACGCTGGCTGAGCGTATCGCCATTGAGGTGATGAAGGATCGTCGGGTGCGGGTCGTTCGTATCAGCGTTGAAAAGCTCGATATCTTTTCAGACCTTGATTCAGTCGGGGTTGAGATCGAGCGATGGGCGATGGAGTAGAGGCACTCTTGCTTTTCTCAGGCACTGAAACTGTTCGAACCTGTGAAAAATGTATGTGAATAATCATGTGGCGCTTTCGGATTCTGGTGGAAATGCATGATTATTTCAACGGAAAGACTCAATTTGCGTTCGTGGAATGACGCGGATTGTCTGCCGTTTTCCGATGTGTCCACAGATCCTGAGGTCATGGAGTTCATGATGCCCCTCAAACGGGACAGGCATTAGGTGCGCGGGTTGATCAACCGATTGTCACCAGAAAGCGTATGGTTTCTGTTTCTGGGTTGTTGAACGCAAGGAGAATTTGCATTTCATTGAAACAGTCGGGCTGCGCCGCGTTGGCTCTGAGGCGGATTTTACAGCTGCGGTCGAAACAGCCATATTGAAGTATTTCACAAAATGTCTGATTATTCTGGCAGGTGAAGCCAATAAAAAAGCAATTACAAAATTGCAGAAGCGTGTATTGATATAATTTATCAAGCTTATGATGGAAATACAGATATCGCTATTCATGTAATAAATTATTTATGTGACAGTTGTATTGTTTTAGAATTACAGGATTTTGTGTAATCCATTCAGTTAGGTACCCAGAAATACTACCTTTTATATTTCTGGGGCTGAAAATCGTTCATGATCAAATGTTGTGTAAAAATTACTCTGGTCGCACCAGAATATGATGCTTTTTGCCGGATGACAGCTTGATCGCTCCATCCACGGCATCTGCCAGCGAGACAATCAGTCCTTCGTCCTTGACCTGCATGTCATTTACACGCGCACCGCCGCCACGGATCAGGCGACGTGCTTCGCCATTGCTGTTGGCGAGACCCGCTTCCGTGAAAATGCGAAATGCTGGAATGCCCGCTTCAAGATCGGCGCGAGGCAATGTGCGCGTCGGCAGAGCTGTCGCAGCAGTTCCGGCTTCAAAAACCTTTCTCGCTGTTTCTTCAGCTTCTTCCGCCGCTGAACGACCATGACAGAGCGCGGTGGCTTCTGTTGCGAGCACCTTCTTTGCATCGTTGATGCTGGCGCCCTCAAGCGCGCCCAGACGGTTGCATTCTTCAATCGGCAGATCCGTGAACAGCTTGAGGAAGCGCCCGACATCGGCGTCTTCCGTGTTGCGCCAGAACTGCCAGTATTCGAATACCGGCAGCTTTTCGGCAGAAAGCCAGACAGCGCCTTTGGCGCTCTTGCCCATCTTGGCGCCGGAAGCCGTGGTGAGCAGGGGAGCGGTCAGACCGAACACCTGTTTGCTGTCCGTACGGCGCACGAGGTCGATACCCGAGACGATATTGCCCCATTGGTCCGAGCCGCCCATCTGGAGCGTCACGCCATAACGGCGGTTCAGTTCACGGAAATCGAAGGACTGAAGGATCGAGTAATTGAATTCGAGGAACGTCAGTCCCTGCTCCCGCTCAAGGCGCGAACGGACAGAGTCAAAGGACAGCATCCTGTTGACCGAAAAATGCACACCGACTTCACGGAGCAGTGCAATGTAGGACAGCTTGTCCAGCCAGTCGGCATTATTGGCGAGAACCGCATCGGACGGGCCATCACCGAACGTCATCATCTGGCGCAGGCCGCCTTCGATACCCGCGATGTTTTTGATAATGGTCTCGTCTGACATCAGCGAACGCGCTTCCTCACGGAAAGACGGATCGCCGATCTTCGCTGTACCGCCCCCGAGAAGGGCGACAGGACGGTGTCCGTGTTTCTGAAGCAGTCGTAACATCATGATCTGGGTGGCATGGCCGACATGCAGGCTGTCGGCAGTCGGATCGAAGCCGATATAGCCCGTGACAGGTCCGGCGAGCATGGCCGCATCCAGCGCTTCGGCATCCGTGCACTGGAAAAGGAAGCCGCGAGCCTGGGCTTCGCGCATGAAAGGGCTACGGAAATCTGTGGGAGTGGTCTGCTCTGTCATCACCGGTCCTGTTCGTCTCGCGGCGTTGCTTTACCACGAGGAACCGGCGGACGGAACCGCAGGACAGTGTTCGGAGAAGCTGTCCTGCGAAAGTTCTGTCAGTCTGCGGCGAGAGCCAGGCTGCGACGCGCCATGACCGTGCTGACATGGTCTTCAAGCGCGTCGACAACCTGGTCGGCCTGCTTGGCGAAAATATGATCGGCTTCCGGGAAAATCCGGTAATCGACCTGCACATTCTTCTGTGTGTTCAGTTTGTCCACCAGCTTGTGGATGGCGGGTTCCGGAGCCAGATCGTCCTTGCCTCCGGCAATCATCAGCCCACCGCAGGGGCAGGGAGCGAGGAAGCCGAAATCATAATGCGCAGCCGGAGGGGCCACGCTGATCCAGCCCGTGACTTCCGGACGGCGCATCAGAAGCTGCATGCCGACGAAGGCGCCGAAGGAATAACCGGCGATCCAGAGCGCGCCGGCGTTCGGATTGACGGCCTGCATCCAGTCGAGCGCTGCGGCTGCATCGGAAATCTCACCGATGCCACCGTCATAACGTCCCTGCGAGCGACCGACGCCACGCGAGTTGTAGCGCATGACCGAAAAGCCCATTTTTTCAAATGAACGATACATCGCATAGGTAATGCGGTTGTTCATGGTTCCGCCGTGCAGCGGATGAGGGTGGAGCACGAGAGCGAGCGGCGCATTCGGCTCGCTCGAGTGATGGTAACGTCCTTCAAGGCGGCCATCAGGGCCGGCGAACATAACCTCAGGCATTATGTTTCCGCAATTTTCTGGCTTCCGTCCCTGGGCATGACTGGAAACCTGTTTAGGACTCTGTCCGGAAAGAAGCGATGCCTCGCACTCTCTGCCGGGTTCGAAATCTGGATGCCCCTGAAGCAGGGACGCAAAATAAGCCTTCCGGAAAAATTCACCTTTTCCGGCGAGCCGTCATAATGTTTTCACTTGCGTGACATGATGGGACGCTTAATCTACCACTAATTCAGTCAAATTGTGCGCATAACCTGCGTCAGTCGGGTAAACCGTGCCTTGCACCGGCCGCAATCCTTGTTCCTTCGTGGCGTTCAACAGCCACTCTGGTGTGTCTGGCCGGACAGCCTGCAACCAGAGTTGACTCGGTGGCAGGACCATCCATTATGGTTTCCGGTCCGCTGCATTGCTGCAACATGCGCCGGGCTTGGTGGATACGATCAATGTTTCCCACGAATCGTGTCCCTTGAGCCACATATAGCGGTTCGAGAACGCAATTTGCCACATAAATCGTATAATTGTGATCAAAGGCATTGAAATCAGCCAGAAAACCAGTCTTGTCCGGTTCTCTGGCGCTCAGTAAAAAGCCCGGCTGCCATGATTTATCTCGACGCAAATGCGACGGAGCCACTGCGTCCGGAAGGGCGGGCTGCGGCTATCGACGCCATGTCTCTCGTCGGTAATCCTTCGTCGCCGCACAGCGCAGGGCGACAGGCGCGCACCATTCTGGATCACGCCCGACGACGCCTTTCGGCTCATCTCGGCGTGCATCCGGATAACTGCATCTTCACTTCCGGAGGCACGGAGGCCAACACACTGGCCGTGAAAGGTCTGGGAAAAGGTCGCCGCCGCCTTGTCGGTGCGACGGAACATGACGCCGTGCTCAAGGCGTCCGATGACACCGATCAGGTGGAAATCCTGCCGGTTCTGACGGATGGACGGATCAATCTTGCCATTCTGGAAGAAAAACTGGCGGATCGCTCTCAGGAAACACTCGTCTGCATCATGCTGGCCAACAACGAGACCGGCGTCATCAATCCCGTCAGGGAGATCAGCCGTCTCTGCCGCGCCGCACAGGCGGCATTGCATGTGGATGCCGTTCAGGCGGTTGGTCGTCTGCCGGTCAATCTCACCGACCTGGGAGCAGACAGCGTTGCGCTCTCAGGTCACAAATTCGGTGGGCTGAAGGGAGCCGGAGCCTTGGTTCTGGCAGGAAATGGACCGGTGGTCGTGCCGCCGTTACAGGCCGGAGGAGGTCAGGAACGGGGGCGGCGGGGAGGCACTCAGGCGCTCCCCGCCATCGCCGCCATGGCTGCGGCTCTGGATGCCGCATTGGCTCACTCTGTCGATCTGAGCACTTTTCGGGACAAAATTGAGGATGCGGCTCGGGGGCAGGGAGCGGTGGTCTGTGGTGCGGAGGCTCCCAGACTGGCGAACACGTCCTGCCTCGTCCTGCCGGATGTCCGCAGCGAGGCCCAGTTGATTGCGCTGGATCTCGCCGGGTTCTGTGTTTCTGCAGGATCTGCCTGTTCTTCAGGTAAGGTCGGCGGTTCGCATGTGTTGCATGCAATGGGGCTGGGGGAGATGGCGGCAAATGCACTGCGTGTGTCGCTCCCATGGAATGTGGAAGCCCATCATGTGGATGAGTTCATCCTGGCTTACGCCAAGATGG